>NZ_JBWKXT010000077.1:0-24365 GCF_059423245.1 Pseudomonas sp. GW460-LB5 | reverse complement strand
GCTTGACGGGCATCCATGCCCGTCACCTCCCTACGCAAGCCCTGCGCTCGGCCTCCTGAAGTCGCAATCTGCGTCGCTTGAACTATCGCGCGCTTAGAAGCAGAAGCAGAAGCAGAAGCAGAAACAGAAACAGAAACAGAAACAGAAACAAGAGCGTGAGCGCGCGCGAGCGCTGGGCATCGTGGCAATGCCCGGGCGAACGCTGCGCGCGCTGCGCGGTCTGCATGTGCTGAGCGTAGCTTCATACCTTCGCAGGTGGGTTTGCCCCCGCGCTTGTGTCATCATGCTCCGACCGCCGGTGAGTCCTCCTAAAGCCTTCTATGAACAAACCATACGCATTGCTGCTTGCCTTCGCCCTGCTCCAGGGCTGCCAGAACCTGGCCCCGCAAAAGGCCGAGCCTCCCATCGCCGAAGCCGGCAAGGGCGAGGCGGAAAAGCCCGTGGTGTATGGCTCGTTCAAGCAGGACACGCTTTACAGCCTGCTGGTCGCGGAACTGGCTGGCCAGCGCAACCGCTTCGATATCGCCTTGGCCAACTACACCGACCAGGCAGCAAAAACCCAGGACCCCGGGGTTTCCGAGCGTGCCTACCGCATTGCCGAATACCTCGGCGCCGACGAGCCGGCGCTGGATAACGCGCTGGTCTGGGCCCGCAATGACCCGCAGAACCTCGACGCCCAGCGCGCCGCCGCCATCCAGCTAGCCCGCGCCGGCCGTTATGACGACGCCATGGCCTACATGGAAAAAGTGCTGCAGGGCCAAGGCGACACTCACTTCGACTTCCTCGCCTTGTCAGCCGCCGAAACCGACCAGAGCACCCGCGACGGCTTGCTGCAAAGCTTCGAGCGCCTGCTGGTGAAATACCCCGACAACGGCCAGCTGATATTCGGCAAGGCACTGCTGCTGAACCAGGACGGCAAGGCTGAAGAGGCGCTGGAGCTGCTCGAATCGCACCCGACGCAAAACGGCGAAATTGCCCCGATCCTGCTGCGCGCCCGCCTGCTTCAGGCCCTGGACCGTGGCCCCGAGGCCCTGCCGCTGCTGCGCGGCGCGATCCGCGACAACCCGGATGACAAGCGCCTGCGCCTGACCTATGCCCGCACCCTGGTCGAACAGGACCGCATCGGCGATGCCAAGGGCGAGTTCCTCAGCCTGGTCCAGCAATACCCCGACGATGACGAGCTGCGTTACTCACTGGCCCTGGTGTGCCTGGAAAACAAAGACTGGGATGAAGCCGAAGGCTACCTGCAGGAGCTGGTCGAGCGCGACAGCAACGTCGACGCCGCCCACCTGAACCTGGGCCGCATCCGCGAAGAACGCCACGACCCCGCTGGCGCCCTGCGCGAGTACGCCCTGGTCGGCCCTGGCCCCGATTACCTGCCGGCGCAGCTGCGCCAGGCCGACATCCTGATTGCCAACGGCCGCGGCACCGAGGCTTCACGCCTGCTCGCCGAGGCCCGCGAAGCCCAGCCGGACTACGCCATCCAGCTGTTCCTGATCGAATCGGAAAGTTACAGCAACAACAACAAGGACGCCCAGGCCAGCCAGGTGCTGCAGCAAGCCATCCAGCGCTACCCGGACGACCTCAACCTGCTGTACACGCGCGCCATGCTGGCCGAAAAGCGCGACGACCTTGGCCAACTGGAAAAGGACCTGCGCGCCATCATCGCCCGCGAGCCGGAAAATGCCATGGCCTTGAACGCCCTGGGCTACACCCTGGCCGACCGTACCACCCGCTACACCGAAGCCAAGGCGCTGATTGACAAGGCCCACCAGCTGACCCCGGACGACCCGGCGGTACTCGACAGCCTGGGCTGGGTCAATTACCGTCTGGGCAACCTCGACGAGGCTGAAACCTACCTGCGCCAAGCCTTTGCCAACTTCCCCGACCACGAAGTGGCCGCCCACCTGGGCGAAGTGCTGTGGGCTAATGGCAAGCGCCGCGAAGCCCGCCAGGTATGGGCCAAGGGCTTCGAAGCCCAGGCCGACAGCCCCATCCTGCGCAAAACCCTTTTGCGCCTGACCGGATCCGAGACCCTTTAACGCCATGTTCCTGCGCCATTGCATCACCTTCACCCTGATCGCCCTGCTGGCTGGCTGTGCCGGCTTCGGTAGCCGCGAGGCCCTGCAAGGGCACGGCGACCCGCAGCAGTGGCGCGCCCATAAAGCGCAGTTGAGCAGCCTTGATGGCTGGCAGATCAACGGCAAAGTCGGCATCCGCGCGCCGCGCGATTCGGGTAGCGGCACGCTCTTCTGGCTGCAGCGCCAGGACTATTACGACATTCGCCTGGCTGGCCCACTCGGCCGTGGTGCCGCACGACTGACCGGCCGCCCCGGTGGCGTTGTGCTCGAAGTGGCCAACCAGGGCCGCTTCGAGGCCACCAGCCCGGAAGCCCTGCTGGAAGAGCAGCTCGGCTGGCAGCTGCCAGTATCGCACCTGGTGTGGTGGGTCCGCGGCCTGCCCGCCCCCGACAGCAAGAGCAAGCTGACTCTGGACGGCGACAGCCGCCTGGCCAGCCTTGACCAGGATGGCTGGCAGGTGCAGTACCTGAGCTACACCGAACAGAATGGCTATTGGTTGCCCGAGCGCCTGAAACTGCACGGCAAGAATCTGGACGTGACCCTGGTGGTCAAGGACTGGCAGCCACGCCAGCTGGGGCACTGATTTCATGCACACGCTGACCCTGCCCGCCCCGGCCAAGCTCAACCTGTGGCTGCACATCATCGGCCGTCGCGCGGATGGCTATCACGAGCTGGAAACCGTATTCCAGTTTCTCGACCATGGCGACGAACTGAGTTTCGCCGTACGTGACGATGGCGTGATCCGCCTGCACACCGAGATCGAGGCAGTACCGCACGACAGCAACCTGATCGTGCGTGCTGCGCGCAAGCTGCAGGAACAGTCCGGCAGCCCATTGGGTGCCGATATCTGGCTGACCAAAGTGCTGCCCATGGGTGGCGGCATCGGCGGCGGCAGCTCGGACGCCGCAACCACCCTGCTGGCCCTCGCCCACCTGTGGCAACTGGACTGGGACGAAGACCGCCTGGCCGCACTGGGCCTGAGCCTGGGTGCCGACGTACCGGTATTCGTGCGCGGCCATGCGGCGTTCGCCCAGGGTGTGGGCGAACAGTTGACCCCGGTTGACCCTGAAGAGCCTTGGTATGTCGTGCTGGTGCCGCAAGTGTCTGTCAGCACAGTAGAAATTTTTTCACATCCGCAGTTGACACGTGATTCCCTCCCCCTTAATATGCGCCCCGTTCCCGAGGGAAACAGTCGAAATGACTGCCAACCGGTGGTAGAGCAGAGTTACCCAGAAGTTCGCAATGCGTTGAATTCACTGGGTAAATTCACTGAGGCTCGACTAACCGGCACTGGAAGTTGTGTGTTTGGGGCCTTCCCAAGCAAAGCCGAAGCTGATAAAGTTCTGGCCCTTCTTTCAGCGACCCAAACAGGGTTTGTGGCGAAAGGAAGCAATATTTCGATGTTGCATCGCAAGCTGCAAAGTCTGGTCAAGAAGTCGAGCGCATAAGCGTTCGCAGCAACAGATACAGGGGCGTCGCCAAGCGGTAAGGCAGCAGGTTTTGATCCTGCCATGCGTTGGTTCGAATCCAGCCGCCCCTGCCATTTTCCTTATACTCATCCAGGTATACCCTCAGCCTTCAGGTACTGCGCGTGTCCAAGATGATGGTCTTTACGGGGAACGCTAACCCCGATCTGGCTCGGCGTGTCGTACGTCAGCTGCATATCCCTCTCGGTGACGTCTCTGTCGGTAAGTTCTCCGACGGCGAAATCAGCACTGAGATCAATGAAAATGTTCGCGGTAAAGACGTTTTCATTATTCAGCCGACTTGTGCCCCGACCAACGATAACCTGATGGAACTGGTAGTGATGGCCGACGCCTTCCGCCGCTCCTCAGCATCCCGAATCACCGCCGTGATTCCTTACTTCGGATATGCCCGCCAGGACCGCCGTCCGCGTTCGGCACGTGTAGCCATCAGCGCCAAAGTTGTCGCTGACATGCTCACTGTCGTGGGTATCGACCGTGTTCTCACCGTCGACCTGCACGCTGACCAGATCCAAGGCTTCTTCGATATCCCCGTCGACAACATCTACGGCTCGCCCGTACTGGTAGACGATATCGAAGACCAGCGTTTCGAGAACCTGATGATCGTCTCCCCGGACATTGGTGGTGTCGTGCGTGCACGTGCAGTCGCCAAGTCCCTGGGTGTCGACCTGGGTATCATCGACAAACGCCGCGAAAAGGCTAACCACTCCGAGGTTATGCACATCATCGGCGACGTCGAAGGGCGCACCTGCATCCTGGTAGACGACATGGTCGACACCGCCGGCACCCTGTGCCACGCGGCCAAAGCCCTGAAAGAACACGGCGCTGCCAAGGTTTACGCCTACTGCACGCACCCTGTCCTGTCGGGCCGCGCGATCGAGAACATCGAGAAGTCGGTACTGGACGAGCTGGTGGTGACCAACACCGTTCCGCTGTCCGCCGCTGCTCAAGCCTGTGACCGTATCCGCCAGCTGGATATCGCACCGGTTGTCGCTGAAGCGGTACGCCGCATCAGCAATGAAGAATCGATCAGCGCGATGTTCCGCTAAGCGGAACGCGTGTTGATGTGAAGCGCCCCGCCCCAACATGTGTTGGGGCGGGGCTTTTTTGCCATCCCCGTTGGCGCTGGTCGCAAACGCTCTCGGGGGGCTATTTTGGAGAAACAAAATGACTGATTTTATCCTGAACGCCCAAGCGCGTACTGACCTGGGGAAAGGTGCGAGCCGCCGCCTGCGTCATGCGCTGAGCATCCCTGCCGTTGTCTACGGTGGTGACAAAGAAGCTCAATCCCTGACCATCCTGGCCAAGGAAATCACCAAGCTGTTCGAAGACGAAGCTGCCTTCAGCCACGTGATCGAGCTGAACGTTGACGGCGTCAAGCAAAACGTCATCGTCAAGGCCATGCAGCGTCACCCGGCCAAGCAGTTCATCATGCACGCTGACTTCATCCGCGTCGTTGCTGGCCAGAAGCTGACCGCTGTTGTTCCAGTGCACTTCATCAACGAAGAAGCTCCGGTCAAGAAAGGCGGCGAGATCTCGCACGTTGAATCGCAGATCGAAGTTTCCTGCGAAGCCAAAGACCTGCCTGAGTTCATCGAAGTTGACCTGGCCAACGCTGAAATCGGCACCATCATCCACCTGTCGGACCTGAAAGCTCCGAAAGGCGTAGAGTTCGTAGCTCTGGCCCACGGTGATGACAAAGCTGTTGCCAACGTTCACGCTCCACGCGTTGCTCCAGAAGCAGAAGGCGCTGCCGAGTAATCCACTCGCACGCCGGCGTTGATCGGGTTACAGTGCCGCGCGCACTGTGACCCACCAACTCCAAGGAAGAGCCCCTGACGTGACCGCCATCCAGTTGATCGTTGGCCTGGGTAACCCCGGCCCCGAATACGAACAGACCCGGCATAACGCAGGGGCTCTTTTCGTTGAACGCATTGCCAGCGCCCAGCGTGTATCGCTGACTGCTGACAAAAAATATTTCGGCCTGACGGCTAAGTTCAGCCATCAGGGCAACGACGTTCGTTTGTTGATCCCCACCACCTACATGAACCGCAGCGGCCAGGCCGTGGCGGCCTTGGCCAATTTCTTCCGCATCAAGCCGGAAGCAATCCTGGTGGCGCACGACGAACTCGACCTGCCTCCGGGCGTTGCCAAGCTCAAGCGCGGCGGCGGCCATGGTGGGCATAACGGCCTGCGCGACATCATCGCGCAGCTCGGCAACCAGAACGACTTCCACCGCCTGCGGCTTGGCATTGGCCACCCGGGTGACGCCAAACTGGTATCCAACTTCGTCCTGGGCCGCGCGCCGCGCGCCGAGCAGGAGAAGCTCGACGCCAGCATCGATTTTGCCCTCGGCGTGCTGCCGGACGTGCTTGCCGGCGACTTTGCCAAGGCGATGCGCGAGCTGCACAGCCAGAAGGCCTGATTCCTTTAGAGAGGGGAATACCCATGGGTTTCAATTGCGGCATCGTCGGCCTGCCCAACGTCGGCAAGTCCACCCTGTTCAACGCCCTGACCAAGTCTGGCATCGCGGCGGAGAACTTCCCTTTCTGCACCATCGAGCCAAACAGCGGCATCGTGCCGATGCCAGATGCTCGTCTGGCTGCGCTGGCTGAAATCGTCAAGCCAAACCGCATCCTGCCGACCACCATGGAATTCGTCGATATCGCCGGCCTGGTTGCCGGTGCCTCGAAAGGCGAAGGCCTGGGCAACAAGTTCCTCGCCAACATCCGCGAGACCGACGCCATTGCCCACGTGGTGCGCTGCTTCGAAGACGAAAACGTGATCCACGTTTCCAACAGCGTCGACCCCAAGCGTGACATCGAGATCATCGACCTCGAACTGATCTTCGCCGACCTCGACAGCTGCGAAAAGCAACTGCAGAAAGTAGCCCGCAACGCCAAGGGCGGCGACAAGGAAGCCTTGGCGCAAAAGGCCATTCTGGAAAAGCTGATCCCGCACTTCACCGAAGGCAAGCCTGCACGCAGCCTGATGAAGAACATGGCTGACGACGAAAAAGCCGTCATCCGTGGCTTCCACCTGCTGACCAGCAAGCCGGTGATGTACATCGCCAACGTCGCCGAAGACGGCTTCGACAACAACCCGCACCTGGACGTGGTCAAGGCCATTGCCGAGGAAGAAGGCGCGGTCGTTGTACCGGTGTGCAACAAGATCGAAGCAGAAATCGCCGAGCTGGACGACGGCGAAGAGAAGGACATGTTCCTCGAGGCCCTGGGCCTGGAAGAGCCTGGCCTGAACCGCGTGATCCGCGCCGGTTACGAGCTGCTGAACCTGCAGACCTACTTCACTGCCGGCGTGCAGGAAGTACGTGCCTGGACCGTACGCGTCGGCGCCACTGCACCACAGGCTGCTGGTGTTATCCACACCGACTTCGAAAAAGGTTTCATCCGCGCTGAGGTGGTGGCCTATGACGACTTCATCCAGTTCAAGGGTGAAGGCGGTGCGAAGGAAGCCGGCAAGTGGCGCCTGGAAGGCAAGGATTACATCGTCAAGGATGGCGACGTGATGCACTTCCGCTTCAACGTCTGATTCAGCAGACGTTCACAGCGTCTCAAGAGACGACCCAGCCCTGAAACAGGCGAAATGTCTGTTCAGGACGGGTCACTCAACACGAAGAAGCCGCGCACCTGCGCGGCTTCTTCGTTTCTAGGGGCATAGCATCTAAGCTGAAACTCAGCACCCTCCTCCCCTGAGCCCGCACCATGCCCGAACCAACGCGCTTCGACTGGCAACGCTGGCTACCCGGCCTGGTGACCCTGCTCCACTATCAACGCGCCTGGTTAGCCAAGGACATCGCCGCCGGCCTGGTGCTGACCACCATGCTGGTACCGGTGGGCATTGCCTACGCCGAAGCGTCCGGCGTACCCGGAATCTACGGCCTGTACGCCACCATCATCCCGTTGCTGGTCTACGCCCTGTTCGGCCCCAGCCGAATCCTGGTGCTGGGCCCGGATTCGGCGCTGGCCGCGCCGATCCTGGCGGTGGTGGTGCAGCACGCCGCCAGCGACCCACAGCGGGCAATCGCCATCGCCAGCATGATGGCGCTGATCGCCGGGGCGTTCTGCGTGATTGCCGGGCTGCTGCGCCTGGGCTTCATCACCGAGTTGCTGTCCAAGCCGATCCGCTATGGCTACATGAACCGCATGCAACAGTGGGAGTTCTGGCTGTCGTTCACCTGCTTCGTCGGTGTGGCGGTGTTTGGGGCCATTCCCGGTATCTGCATTGCGGTGGCAATCGCGGTGATCGAGTTTCTGTGGGACGGCTGGCGGCCACACCATGCAGTGCTGGGCCGGGTGGATGGCACCCGGGGCTACCACGATGTGCAGCGTTATCCACAGGCTCGACGTATTCCGGGGCTGGTGCTGCTGCGTTGGGATGCGCCGCTGTTCTTTGCCAATGCCGAGCAGTTCCAAAGTACCGTGATGGCGGCCGTGGACGAGTCGCCGACGCCGGTGCAGCGGCTGATAATAGCGGCGGAACCAGTGACCAGTATCGACATCACCTCGGCAGACATGCTGGCCGAACTGGACCGGGCACTGGAGGCTCGAGGGGTGGAATTGCAGTTTGCCGAGATGAAGGACCCGGTGAAGGACAAGATGCGGCGGTTCGAGTTGTTTCAGCATATGGGGGAGACGGCCTTTCACCCCACGGTGGGTGCCGCTGTGGATGCTTATCTGGAAGAAAGTGGGGTTGATTGGCAGCCTTAGGTTCCTTGTACTGGCTGCTTCGCGGATTCCCCCCCCTCCGAAAAACTCACGCCGACTCCGAAGGCGGTCCCACCACCGTCGCCTGCAGCAGGCTGCCGTCCTGTGGCATGAGCGCTAACCCTCGCAGCGCCCCACAGGGAGGGGTTCAAAAGCGTTCTTCGACGACCTTGAACGGGTAGGCCACGGCCTTGTACTTGCCGACCTTGCCGCGTTTGGGCAGCTTCACCACCCGGTCACGGGTGATGTCCTTGTACGGAATACGGCTGAGCAAATGGCTGATGATGTTCAGGCGGGCACGACGTTTGTCGTCCGAGTGCGCCATGAACCACGGCGCCCAGGCTGTATCCGAGGCCTGGAACATGTCGTCCCGTGCCTGGGTGTAGTCATCCCAACGGGTATACGATTTGAGGTCCATGGGCGAAAGCTTCCACAGCTTGCGACCATCGTTGATGCGATCCTCCAGGCGGCGGGTCTGCTCCTCGGCGCTGACCTCGAGCCAGTACTTGATGAGGATGATGCCCGACTCGACCATGACCTTTTCGAACACGGGCACCCCGGCGAGAAACTTGTCGACAAGGTTGCCGGAGCAAAAGCCCATGACCCGCTCAACCCCCGCACGGTTGTACCAGCTGCGATCGAAGATCACCACCTCGCCCGCGGCGGGCAAATGCCCCACATAGCGCTGCAGGAACATCTGGGTTTTTTCCCGATCGGTCGGTGCCGGCAGCGCCACCACGCGAAACACCCGCGGGCTGACCCGCTCGGTAATGGCCTTGATGGTGCCGCCCTTGCCGGCGCCATCACGGCCTTCGAAGACAATGCATACCTTCAGCCCCTTGGCCACCACCCACTCCTGCAGCTTTACCAGCTCTACATGCAGATGCTTGAGCGCTTTTTCGTAGGCCTTGCCGCCCAGTTTTTCTGGCTGTTGCTGGGTGGATTTCTTCCTGGACGGCTTCGACATGACACTCTCCTGAGGGCGAATGAAGAGTCAGTATGGTCGATTCATACCGGTTTGCCGCTTCGCTTGCAGGTTGAGGGGGGGCTGCGGTGCAGCCCCGAGGAGGCGCTACTTGGCCAGCTTGTTGTAACTGGTCATCAGGTTGCGGTAGTCCGGTATATGGTTGGAGAACAGGGTACCCAAGCCCTCGACGTCGTTGCGCCAGTCGCGGTGCAGCTCGCAAGCCACGCCGAACCAGGTCATCAGCTGCGCCCCGGCAGCCTCCATGCGCCGCCACGCCGAGTCACGGGTCAGTTCGTTGAAGGTGCCAGAGGCGTCGGTGACGACGAACACCTCAAAGCCCTCCTCCAGCGCCGACAGGGCCGGGAAGGCCACGCACACTTCAGTGACCACACCGGCAATCAGCAGCTGCTTCTTGCCGGTGGCTTTTACGGCTTTGACAAAGTCTTCGTTGTCCCAGGCATTGATGTTGCCAGGGCGCGCAATGTAGGGGGCGTCGGGGAACTGCTCTTTCAGTTCCGGCACCAGCGGGCCATTGGGGCCGGTCTCGAAGCTGGTGGTAAGGATGGTCGGCAGCTTGAAGTACTTGGCTAGGTCGGCCAGGGCCAGTACGTTGTTCTTGAAGCGGTCGGGGTCGATGTCCCTTACCAGCGAGAGCAGGCCGGCCTGGTGGTCGACCAGCAGTACGGCGGCGTTGTTCTTGTCCAGACGCTTGTATTGGAAGGTCACGGTGAACTCCTTGCTTCAGCGGGTTGGGAGTATCAGCGTAGGCAAGGATGAACGGTGGGACAGACCGTCAGTCGGTTCGCCTGTTGTTGCCTGTACTGGCCTCATCGCCGGCAAGCCAGCTCCCACAGAGTGGCGCCCGGACAGAACCTGCGCCACGCCATCACTTCACAAATTCCTGAACTGATTATTTGCCTTCAGCGATTTGTCCCCTCGCCAACCGCCACCAGAATCGCTTCACCATAATCACAAAAACCGTGAGGCCACTCCCGTGGACCAGACACTTCAGGTGCGCCAAGCCGCCGCCGACCTCGTTGCCGCGTTCGCCAGCAACGACACCGCCCGCTATTTCGCCTGTTTCAGCGAAGACGCGACGTTCCTTTTCCACACCTTGCCGCAACCGCTGCTGTCGCGCCGTGCCTACGAAGACCTCTGGGCCCAGTGGCAGGCCGAAGGGTTTGCAGTGCTCGCCTGCGAATCGGCCAATGCCCACGTGAGCCTGCAAGGCGATGTGGCGATCTTCATGCACGATGTGGCCACGCATATCCGCATCGCCGGTGAAGAACACCGCATGAGCGAGCGCGAGACTATCGTCTTCCGCCGCCAGGGTGACCAGTGGCTGGCCTGCCACGAGCACCTGTCGGTCGTCTCGCCGGCCTGATCACTTTTTTACGCGGCCCTGCCGCCCTGCCATCGCACCCACAAGAAGGCCCGCGCACTGCGCCGGCTACAACAACCGCGCTGGAGCATCACCATGAGCCACTCGACCGGTATCGAGACCAACGGCGTCGAACAGATCCCTGATGATCAACGCGACGCCTCCCCGCTGGACCTCTTCCGCCTGATCTTCGGCGGCGCCAATACCTTCGCCACCGCAGTGCTGGGCAGCTTCCCCGTGCTGTTCGGCCTGTCGTTCCAGGCGGGCGTTTGGGCCATTCTGCTCGGCGTTGGCGTGGGCGCCCTGATTCTTGCGCCGATGGGTTTGTTCGGCGCACTCAACGGTACCAACAACGCCGTGTCGTCGGGCGCGCACTTTGGTGTGCACGGGCGTATCGTCGGCTCGTTCCTGTCGCTGCTCACGGCCGTGGCGTTCTTCTCGCTGTCGGTGTGGAGCTCGGGCGACGCCCTGGTCGGCGGTGCCAAGCGCCTGGCCGGCCTGCCGGAAACCGACCTCACCCTGGGCCTGGCCTACGGCCTGTTCGCGGTGCTGGTGCTGGTGGTGTGCATCTTTGGCTTCCGCTTCATGCTGTGGGTGAACAAGATTGCCGTGTGGGCTTCAAGCCTGCTGTTCCTGCTAGGCATCGTGGCCTTTGCCGGGCCGTTCGATGCCGGCTACGCAGGCAGCGTCAACCTTGGCCAGGCAGGCTTCTGGGCGGCGTTCGTCGGTGCGGCGATCCTGGCCATGAGCAACCCCGTGTCGTTCGGCGCTTTCCTGGGCGACTGGTCGCGCTATATCCCGCGTGAAACACCCAAGGCGCGCATCATGCTGGCGGTGATAGCAGCCCAGGGCGCAACGCTGATTCCTTTCCTGTTCGGCCTTTGCACCGCCACCTTGGTAGCGACCCAGGCACCGGACTACATCGCCGCCAATAATTATGTGGGTGGCCTGTTGGCAGTGGCGCCAAGCTGGTTCTTCCTGCCGGTGTGCCTGATTGCGGTGATCGGCGGCATGTCCACCGGCACCACTGCGCTGTATGGCACCGGCCTGGACATGTCCAGCGTGTTCCCGCGCCTGCTCAGCCGCGCCGGCGCCACGCTGTTGATCGGTGTGCTGGCAATCGGCTTCATCTTTGTCGGCCGTTTCACTTTCAACCTGGTGCAAAGCGTGTCGACCTTCGCGGTACTCATCATCACCTGCACAAGCCCATGGATGGTGATCATGATCCTCGGCCTGATCACTCGCCGCGGCTTCTACCACGCCGATGACCTGCAGGTATTCACCCGCGGCCAGCGTGGTGGCCACTACTGGTTCCAGCATGGCTGGAACTGGCGCGGCATGGGGGCGTGGCTCCCCAGCGCGGCGGTCGGCCTGTGCTTCGTCAACCTGCCCGGGCAGTTCGTCGGCCCGCTGGGCGACCTGGCCGGCGGCATCGACCTGAGCCTGCCGGTCACCCTGGGGCTGGCTGGCGTGCTGTACCTGCTGCTGCTCAACCTGTTCCCTGAACCTGCGGGCGTGTATGGCCCCCAGGGCCCGCGCTGGGTGCGGTGCAAAAGCACCGCGCACACGCCTGTGACCACTGCCGAAATGGCCTGACTGGAAACCGACCATGACCAACTCCCACTACATCGCCGGCCGCTGGGTCGAAGGCCAAGGCAACGACTGCATCAGCGTCAATGACCCTGCGCTGGGGCAACCGTTCGCCGAGTTCATGGCTGCCAGCGTGGCCCAGGTCGACCAGGCCGTAGCCGCTGCCCGCAGCGCCCTGCCCGCCTGGAAAAGCACCAGCGCCAGCGAACGTGCAGCTTTCCTGCGCGGCTTTGCCGAGCAGCTCGGGCAGCGCCGTGAAGCGCTGATCGCCTTGCAGATGCGCAACAACGGCAAGCCCCGTCACGAGGCGGAAATCGACCTGGATGACGCCATCGCCACCTTCGGCTACTACGCCGAGCTCGCAGAGCAGTTGCCTGCGAAGCATCGCGACGTCCCGCTGGCCGCCCCAGGCTTCACTGCGCGCACCCGCCTGGAGCCGGTGGGTGTGGTCGGCCTGATCGTACCGTGGAACTTCCCGCTGGTGACCAGCGCCTGGAAGCTCGCGCCGGCCTTGGCTGCCGGGTGCACCGTGGTGCTCAAGCCATCGGAGGTCACCCCGCTGATCGAGCAGGCCTACGGCCAGATTGCCGACGCTCTGGGCCTGCCGGCGGGGGTGCTGAACATCGTCAACGGCAAGGCCGAGACCGGTGCCGCGCTGAGCAATCACAATGGCCTGGACAAACTGTCGTTCACCGGCAGCAACAGCGTCGGCAGCCAGGTGATGCGCAGTGCGTCGGCACAGTGCCGGCCGGTGACGCTGGAGCTGGGCGGCAAGTCGGCGATCGTGGTGTTTGACGATTGCGATGTCGACCAGGCGGTAGAGTGGATTGTCGCCGGCATTAGCTGGAACGCCGGGCAGATGTGTTCAGCCACGTCACGGCTGCTGGTGCAGAACGGTATTGCCGATGCGCTACTGCCACGCTTGCAGGCGGCACTGGAAAACCTGCGGGTTGGCAACCCGTTGACCGAAGAGGTCGACATGGGCCCGCTGACCAGCCAGGCGCAGTGGCTGAAGGTGGCCGGTTACTTTGCCACGGCCCGGGAAGAAGGCTTGCAGTGCCTGGCCGGTGGCAAGGCGCTTGACCGTGACGGCTGGTTCGTCAGCCCGACGCTGTATACCGACGTGCCGAAACACAGCCGCCTGTGGACCGAGGAAATCTTTGGCCCGGTGCTGTGCGCACGGCGGTTTGCCAGTGAGGAACAGGCGATTGCCGAGGCCAACGACAGCCGCTTCGGGCTGGTCGCAACAGTGTGCTCTGCCGACCTGGCGCGTGCCGAGCGCGTGGCCGATGCCCTGGAGGTTGGCCACGTGTGGATCAACTCGGTGCAGGCGGTGTTCGTCGAAACCTCGTGGGGCGGTACCAAGGGTAGCGGCATCGGCCGTGAGCTGGGGCCTTGGGGGTTGTCGGCCTACCAATCGGTCAAGCATGTGACGCGTTGCCTCGGCTGATATCGCAAGGGGCCGCGTTGCCGCCCATTCGCGAGTAAACCCGCTCCCACAAGTACGGTGCTGTCCTTGAAAATTGCACTGAACCTGTGGGAGCGGGTTCACCCGCGAAGAGGCCGGTACAGGTAGAACAAAACTCCGCCCCGCGTGACTTTCTCCGCCCGCTGCAAAGTCCCACTTCCTGGTACCCCAACAATCACAACACCAGGCCGGACCACCCATGCACCCTCAACGCACCGCCTTGCACAACGAACTGCACGCCCGCCCGTCGCTGTACTTCGACGGCCCGGCGCATGTCTTCCACCTGGCCTTGCTCGGCGGTGATGCTGCCTGTGCAGCGCTGCTGCAACGCTGCTGCCCGGAGGCCCTGGACACCGCTGCCGCGCAAGGCATCACCTGCCTGGATGGCCACCCGTTCAAGTGGGAACGCCACACCGAGTTCTTCACCCTGACACTGGTGGTGCCGTGCGCTGCCACCGACACCGAATGGCGGCCCCTGCCTCCCGTGCTGGCCGAAGCCATCGCCCCGCAGGTGGCGCAGGTGATCAACGCCGTGCAGGTGCTGGTGCGTGACGAACAGGGGCTTGACCTGCCTCGCTATGGTTTCAAAGATCCGTGCGGCTCGTGCGTTGGCGGGGGCGATGCGGTGGTGTGGAGCGATTTCCGCCTGACCGAAGATGGTACCAACCGTTTCCTGTTCATCAACCGCCGCCTCAATGCCTACCGCCAGGGCCGCATGATCCGCCGTCTGCTGGAAATCGAGACGTACCGCATGATGGCCTCGCTGACCCTGGCCACGGCCAAGGCTCTGAGCCAAGAACTGGATACTTTCGACAAGACGTTGGTCAGCCTCTCGGAGCGCAGTGCCGGGGGGGACGGCCATGACTCCAAAGGGTTACTGGACGCCATTGCCCACTTGTCACGCCAGGTGGTCAGCCACACGGTAAAAACCCGCCACCGCTTCGGCGCCACCCAGGCCTATGCGCAACTGGTGTTCGAACGCCTGGGCGAGCTGCGGGAAAGCCATGTAGGCGACTGCCAGCGCCTGGGGGTGTTCATCGAGCGTCGGTTCAAGCCGACTGTGCGCTATTGCGCGGCGACCGAGCAGCGGCTGGAGCAATTGGCGAAAAACGTGGCAAACCTGGGCGACCTGTTGCAGGCGCGTGTTCAGGTAGAAATGGAAGAACAGAACGCCGAGATCCTGCGCAGCCTCAATGCCCGGGCCGATGCCCAGGTGAAGATCCAGCGGGCGGTAGAGGGGCTGTCGATCATTGCCATCACCTACTACCTGCTGAATTTGTTCAAGCTGCTGTATGGCGGGCTGAATGTGCTGGGGTTGGGGCTGACGGCGCGGGATGGATTGCTGGCCATGGCGCCTCCGGTGCTGCTGGTATTGTTGGTGATTCTGCTGAGGATCAGGCAGGCCAAGCAGCATTGAATTCGGGGGCGCTATGCGCCACTTTCGCGGCACAAGGCCGCTCCTACAAGGGATCGCGTGCCCTGATAGCGTTCGCATTCCCTGTAGGAGCGGCCTTGTGCCGCGAAAGGGCTGCGCAGCAGCCCCCGCTCTTTACACCGACTCGTCAGCGGGGCGCGTACCCTCCTGCACCAGCACCATGCTCTGCGGCGAAGACAGCGGAATGCCTTCATCACGCAGCCGCCCAAGAATGGTGAACAGCAAGTCGCTACGGGTGCCTGACACCTGCCGCGGCCCCGCCACGTATCCACTGACGCCAATCACCATGCCACTGGCGGTCAGGTCCTTGAACGACACCGAAGTGGCGGGCGCATCCAGAATCGCCTCATGCTCGTGGTACGCCGTCAACAACAGCTCGCGTACCCGGTTGGCGTCGGTCTCCAATGGCAGGGTCAAGGTAATGCCGACCACGCCCAGCGCATTGCCCATGGTCACGTTGCGCACGTTCTGCGAAATGAACTGGGAATTAGGCACGATCACCGTCGAGCGGTCGGACATCTGAATTTCGGTGGCGCGCACATTGATGCGGCGGATATCCCCCTCGACGCCCGCCAGGCTGACCCAGTCGCCCACCTTGACGGGGCGCTCGGTGAGCAGGATCAGGCCGGAGATGAAGTTCTGCACGATTTGCTGCAAGCCAAAACCGATACCCACCGACAGGGCACTGACCACCCAAGTCAGGCTGGTGAGGTTGATGCGCAGGGTCGACATTACCAGCATGGCCAGGAACAGGAAGCCCAGGTAGCCCACCAGGGTCACTAGCGAGGCACGCATGCCGGCGTCCATGTCGGTTTCCGGCAGCAGGCGGTCACTCAGCCAGCGCTTGACCACGCGAATGGCGAACAGGCCGCCGAAGAAGATCGCCAGGGCCAGCAGGATATCCTGCGGCACGATGTTGAGGTTGCCAAGCAGCTTGCCGCCGGTGCCGTCCCAGTCGCCCAGGCTCATCAGCAGCTCGCTGGGGCTGGTGCCCGACGGCATCAGCACCAGCAACAGCGCCAGGAACAGGATGACGGTACGGCCGATGCCGGCCAGGACAGTGCTGGCCTGTGCCTGGTGGCGAGGCGCCAGGCCCAGGGTCGAGGCCAGCGCCAGACCACCTGGCTGACGTGGCGACAGCAAGGTTTCGCACAGGTCACCGAAGAAGGTGGTCAGCAAGTAGGCACAGGTGACCACCAGGCTGACCCACAGCAATTTGGCGGTGAGGAAATAGGCGAGTGTCAGATAGCCGGTGAGCAGGGCCAGCAAGATCAGCGTCAGCCAGATCACCATCACGAACGGGATCAGCCCGGTCAGGCCGGTGGGGCGCTCCAGATCATGCTTGCGCAGGGTTCGGCGATAACCTAGCAATGCGCCGGCAAAGATAAGCGCCACCACCAGCGCGGTGAGGCCATTGACCGCCACAGTCAGTGCCAGGCTGGCGCCGATGACGCTGTTGATGCGCTCCATGGTCATCATGACCATCAGCGCCAATGCCAGTACCTTCGGGAACCAACCGAGCGCACTGGCCACTTCGTCATGGATCGGCGGCAGGCGCCAGGACGGGCGCTGCAGCATCAGCATGGCGCGGCCCAGGCCGGTGATGAAGGCGCTGAACACCACCAGGGTAAGGATGTGGTTGACCAGGCTTGCGATATCGGAGCCCAGCTGTGCGCTGCTCTCCAGGCCCCAGCGCAGCAGCGATACAGAGCCGGCAATGGTACCCAGGGTTGCCAGGCTGACGCCAAGCGCCAAGGCGCTGCGGCGCAAGCGGCCCTCGGGCAACCAGCCGACCATGGCACTGGCCAGCAGACGCTCGAGCACACGGCGCACCAAGGTCCAGACCAGAATCGCCGCCACCAGGCTGGTAATGAACAGCCAGCGGTTTTCGGCGCTGAGGGCACTGCCAATGGCATCGGCCGCCTCGCCGCGCAGGTCACGCACACGCGCCACGTCGTCCTGGGTAGGGCGGATGATGCTTTGCCAGAACGCCGGGCTTAGTGGCGAAGCCGCACGGCTGGTGATTTGCGAATTGAACTGGCTACGGCGCAGGTTGACGATTTGCGTGGAAAGGTCGCGAGCCGACTGATTCAGCTTGGTGGCCTGATCCTGCTGGGCTACCAGCGCCTTTTTTTCGGCCTCCAGCGCTTTGCGCTGCTGCGTGAGGGTGGCGGCCTCGTCCGGCTGGGCCGGGCCGATGACCTTCAGCTTGTCCTCGAGTTTTTCCAGGTCGGCGGTGCGCTGGGTACTCAATGCATCAGCCTGGCGCTGAACCTGCATCGCCGCCAGGCGCAATTGCGACAGCAGGTCGTCGTTGGCCTCGCTGGTGACGCCCTGGCGGATCAGGTCCAGCCGGTCGCTCAGCTGTTCGATGCTGGCGTTTTCATCCAGCGCTGGCGCATCGGCAGCCACCAGATTGGACAATGGCGTGGCCGGGGCCGACCAGGCCGGGCTGGCAATGGCCAGCATCAGGGCCAACAGGACCATCAGGCCTGGGCAAAAACGGGCAAGGCTGACACGCCTCATCGAAGTATCCTCTTTACAACTCGATTTGGCGGGGGATTCTACGCGGCTTCAGGCTATCAGGAGAGTGCCGTCTCTCGCGTGAGCAGTTGCTGTTTGCGCTCGACACCCCAACGGTAGCCACTGATATCGCCGTCCCGACGCACCACCCGATGGCAAGGGATGGCCACGGCGATGTGGTTGGCCGCACAGGCCATGGCCACCGCGCGCACCGCTTTGGGCGCACCGATTCGTTCGGCAATGTCGGTGTAGCTGACCCGGCTGCCGGCCGGCACCTCGCGCAGGGCCTGCCACACCCGCTCCTGAAACGCCGTACCTTGCACATCCAGTGGCAACGCCAGGCCCAGTGCCGGGGCTTCGACAAAGCCCACCACTTCGGCGACCAACTGTTCGTAGGCGCTGTCGCCACCGATCAGGCGGGCCTTGGGGAACTGGTCCTGCAGGTCGTGCAACAGGGACTCGGGGTCGTCGCCCAGCAAAATCGCGCAAATGCCCTTCTCGCTCTGGGCCACCAGGATCGCCCCCAGCGAACACTGGCCGAGGGCGAAGTGGATGGTGGCCCCTGCGCCACCGGCGCGGTACTGGCGGGGGAGCATGCCCAGGCGCTGATCGGCGCTTTCGTAGAAGCGGCTGTTGGAGTTGAACCCGGCATCGTAGATGGCGTCGGTGACTGAACGCTGGCCATCTTCCAGGTGCTCACGCAGGCGCCGGGCACGGAAGGCAGTGGCATAGGCCTTGGGGGTAACGCCGGTTTCGGCCTTGAACAAGCGGTGCAGGTGGAAGGCGCTTACGGCCAGTTGCGCACTGAGCTGGTCGAGGCTGGGCGCAGGGTCGATGGTTTCGATCAGGCGGCAGGCGCGGGTGATCAGTTGGCTATGGCGGGCGGCGCTGGCCTTGCTGATACAACGTTTGCAGGCACGATAGCCCGCGGCTTCGGCAGCAGCCGGGGTGTCGTAGAATTCGACATTGGTGCGCTTGGCCATGCGAGATTTGCAGCCGGGGTGGCAGTACACGCCCGTGGTACGTACGGCGTAGACGAAGTGGCCTGTGGCGGTGGAGTCGCGGGACGCCACGGCTTGCCAGCGTTGGTCGGGGGTGGTGTAGAGATTCATGGGTTAGCATCCAGATAAGTTGTCGCCTGTACGGGCCTCTTCGCGGGCACGCCCGCTCCCACAGATCCTCTGCAGGGTTCGAGCCTTGCGCGGTCCCTGTGGGAGCGGGCATGCCCGCGAAGGGGCCCGTACAGGCGATGCAAAACTTCAGACCCGCCACAGGTACCAGGCCGCCACGGTCCGAAACGGCCGCCAGGCGCCGCCCAGGGAGCGCATCTGCGCCGGTGTCGGCGCTTTGTCCAGGCCCTTTAGCCGTCGGTATCCCTCGCGAACGCCAAAATCGTCCACCGGCAGAATGTCCGAACGCTCCAGGCTATAAATCAGCAGCATCTCCACCGTCCATCGCCCTACCCCACGCAAGGCTACCAGGCGTTCGATCAGTGCTTCGTCGGCCATGGTCAATGCCTCTTCACGCGTTGGTACCAGGCCTTCCAGCCGCGCCTGGGCAATGCCCTGAATCGTCGCCAGCTTGTTCGCCGAAAAGCCGCAGGCACGCAGGATTTGCGGGCTGACCGTCAGCAATTGCTCTGCCGTCGGGAACGCACTCTCCGGGAACAACGCCAGCAACCGGCCAAGGATTGCTTCGGCAGCACGGGCATGCAGTTGCTGGTAGGCAATGGCCCGCACCAACGCCTCGTAAGGCTCCCGCCCCGGCGTGGCCTGGTGCAGGCAAGGCCCGGTCGCAGCAATGTGCCGCGACCAGTCCGGGTCGAGTGCTGCCAGGTATTCAGTGGCCTTGCGGTAGGCCTCGGGTGAAAGGTCGGCCAGTATCATGGCGCCTCCAACAGGTTGAATGCAGGGCCAGCTTAGCCCAACCATTCATCGGTTAAACGCCGGTTCTTGCGCGGCGAATTCCTGGCATACCATTGCCCTGTGCCGTTATCCCCGCATAGAATTGAGAACTATTCACAATCGCACAGTTCACAGGACCGGGCCCTCGTTACGATGCAGATCAACGACACGTTCAAGCCGACCGAGGTCGCTCTGCTCTATCAGGCCCACCATAGCTGGCTTCGCGGCTGGTTGCGCAACCGGGTGGGGTGCAGCGAGCATGCGGCCGACCTGGCCCAGGACACCTTCGTGCGGCTATTGCGGGCCCGCCAGGTTTCGCCGCTTAAAGAGCCACGCGCCTATCTCAGCAGCATCGCCCGTGGCCTGATGATCGACCAGTTCCGCCGTCGCGCACTGGAACACGCCTACCAGCAAAGTCTGGCCCACCTGCCCGAAGCCGAGGCACCCAGCGAAGAGCACCGGCTGGTCATTCTCGATGCCCTGGACCGCCTCGACCGTGCCCTGAACCAGCTCAAGCCGCGTGTTCGCCAGGCGTTTCTGCTGGCTCAACTGGACGGCTTGAGCATCGTGCAGATCGCCCAGCAGCTGGAAGTGTCGCGGGCCACCGTCGAGCGGGACCTGGCCAAAGCCTTGGGTGTCTGCTACCGGTTGCGTTACGCCGATGCATGAGCACGCCCCGGCACAGGCACAGGTCGACCAAGCCATCGACTGGCTGGTGAAGCTGCGCTTCGACCGCCCCACCCCCCATACTGAGCAGCAATTCCAGCACTGGCTGGCCAGCCACCCGCACAACCCGCTGGCCTGGCAACGGGTCAGCCAACTGGGCGACGAACTGGCCGGGCTGCCCAAGGACCTGAGCCGGCGCACCCTGGACCGCAGCCAGCGCCAGCGCAGCAGCCGACGAGACCACCTCAAGCTACTGGCGCTGCTGGCCGTGAGCGGCAGCCTGGGCTGGGCCATGCGCGAACCTATGGGCCTGCCGCAACTGCTGGCCGACAGCAGCACCGCCACAGGTGAACGGCGCCAGTGGCAAGCCAGCGATGGCAGCCACATACAGCTCAACACAGCCAGCGCTATCGACCTGCATTACAGCGCCGGGCAACGCCAGCTGGAACTGGTACGTGGCGAGGTCAGCCTGGACAGCAACCCCAACGACACTCGCCCGTTCCACATCGACACCCGCGTCGGGCCGCTGACCACCCTCAACGGCCAGGTGCTGCTGCGCGAAAACAGCCAGGGCCTGCTGCTGGCGGTGCGCCGTGGTGCAGTCACGCTGTTCCCCACATCGCCCTCGCCGCGGCAGGTGCATTCGGGCGAAACCGTGCAGGTGGGGGCCAATGGCAGTATTCACGCGGTGACGCTGCACAGCGACCCGTGGGGCTGGACCGACGGGGTGCTCAGTGTGCAGCAAATGCCACTGGCCGAGTTTGCCGCAGAGCTCGCCCGCTACCGCCCCGGCCTGTTGCGCTGCGACCCTGAGGTGGCGAATTTGAAGGTGTCAGGTACCTATCAGTTGGGCGACACCCGTCAGATTTTGCAGCTGCTCACCCGCAGCCTGCCGGTGCGTATCGACTACCGCACGCGTTATTGGGTAAGCATCGGCGCGGCGTGAACGTCTGTCTGACCGGCTACCTCCTGCAGTTATCGGTCCGCCACTGGCCGCATCCGCCCATGGCGCCGGTATGACTGCCTGGCAAAGCACACGAACAGCCCGGCCATCAGCGCCAGCGCCATGGGCAGGCCATGCGGGGCCACATCCATCGCAGCGCCACTGACCAGCGGTCCGATCAGGCTACCCACCCCCCACAGCAAACCCACGCTGGCATTGGCAGTGACCAGGTCCTGGCCCTTGAAACGTTGCCCGATCAGCACCAGCGCCAGGGTATAGATGCCCCCCGCAACCGCTCCAAGCACCACCAGCAGCGGCCACAGCAGCCAGGTCATGTTCAGCAGCCACGGCAGGCCGATGCCAATCGACATCGCCACCAGCCCGCACGCCAGGTGCAGCCCGGTGCGCTCCACCCTGTCGGCCAACCAGCCCAGCGGCAGCTGGAACAGCATGTCGCCGGCAAACACCACGGTCACCATCAGCGCCGCCACGCCCACGGCAAAGCCATGGCTGGAGGCGTACACCGGCAACAGCGACAGCACCACCGCATCGAAGAACGAGAAGAACAGCACCGCCACACACAACGCCGGTGCCACGCGGAAGAACCCCGCCAGGCCGAAGCTCTTGTCGCCCTCTTCATGCTCGACATGGTCATTGGGTACGGTCAGCACGATGCACAGCAACGCCAGGCCATAGCAGGCGGTGACCACACCGGTGATCCACGGGCTGTTGGCGCCCAACACCGCGAGCATGGCCGGGCCGAGTACCTGGAAGCCGGTAAAGCTGGTGGCATAAAGGGCCATGATCTTGCCGCGATTGTGATCAGGGCACAGTTCGTTGACCCACGACTCGCCGAGGATGATGGCGATGCCCATCCCCAGCCCCAGGCCCAGGCGCAGCAGCCCCAGCAGCCACAGCGAGGCGAAAGCCGACTCGAGCAAGGCGATGCTGACGGTGCACAGGCTGAAACTCAGCAGGTAGATGGTGCGCCGGGTGAGGTGGCGGCAGCAGGCGTCGACCAGGAACGCCGAGAGCATCATGCCCGCAGCGGGAATGGCCGAGATGATACCGATTTCCAGGGTACTGGCCCCGGCCTCATGCAGGCGCAACGACACCAGTGGCAGGCTGGCCCCCAGGCTGAAGCCCACGACAGAAACGGCGAACAACAGGCCCGCCAACAAACGCATGTTCATGTACCACTCCTTGCAAACCGAAAAGACGTGCAGACACAGGCGCGCACGCCGGGGCGGCGAGCGACGCAAAAGCGCAGATCAGTTCAGGCGAGGTGTGGCGAGAAGGTGAAGGCAAACAGCACGCTGCGGCGACGCTTGAGCACCGTGTCGCTCGGCCAGGCACGACGCAGGGCCTGGAGGGCAGGCTGGCGGGCATGTGGGAGGGACGGGTTACGGCGCATTGCTTTGGCTACTACGCAGGTGGTGGGTAAAAAGAGGCGGCACTCTAGCTACCTCAAGGGGGGGTAGTCAATCGGCCAGGGGCCTCTACGAGGCCCATTCGCAGCACAAGGCTGCTCCTACAACGAGCGCGTGCTGCCTGTAGGAGCAGCCTTGTGCTGCGAATGGGCTGCAAAGCAGCCCCCAGCAATTTCAGCGTTTACCTGTAGACGGCAAGAACACCGCCAGCAACCCGAACAACGGCAGGAACGAGCACAGCCCGTACACATACTCGATACCGCGCAGGTCCGCCACATACCCCAGCAGCGCCGCCCCAATGCCGCCAAAGCCGAACATCAGCCCGAAGAAAATGCCGGCGATCATGCCCACGCTACCCGGCACCAGTTCCTGCGCATACACCACGATCGCGGAAAACGCCGAGGCCAGGATAAAGCCGATCACCACGCTCAGCACGGTGGTCCAGAACAGGTCCGCATACGGCAGCGCCAAGGTGAACGGCGTCACCCCCAGGATCGAGAACCAGATCACGGCCTTGCGCCCGATGCGGTCCCCGATCGGGCCGCCAAAGAACGTGCCCGCCGCCACTGCCCCCAGGAACAGGAACAGGTGCAACTGCGAGCTGGCCACCGACACATCGAACTTCTCGATCAGGTAGAAGGTGAAATAGCTGGTGAAGCTGGCCATGTAGAAGTACTTGGAGAACACCAGCAGGCCCAGCACGATCAGCGCCGCGATCACCCGGTTGCGGGAAATGCCATGGGTGGCCTGCACCGCCTTGCGCGCCTTGGCCTGGTTGAGGTGTTCCTTGTACCAGCTGCGCAGCATCAGGGTTACACCGAGGAAGAACAAACCGGCCAGGCCGAACCAGGCCACGTGGGTCTGGCCGAACGGAATGACGATGGCCGCCGCCAGCAGTGGGCCCAGAGCAGAACCGGTGTTGCCACCAACCTGGAAAGTCGATTGGGCCAGGCCGAAGCGCCCGCCAGAGGCCAGGCGCGCAATACGCGAGGTTTCCGGGTGGAACGTCGACGAGCCGATGCCCACCAGCGCCGAAGCCAGCAGAATCATCGGGAAGCTGCCGACGAAGGCCAGCATCACGATGCCCACCAACGTGCACAAGGTGCCCAGCGGCAACAGGTTCGGCGTTGGCCGGCGGTCGGTAAAAAAGCCGACCCAGGGTTGCAGCAGCGAAGCGGTGATCTGGAACGTCAGGGTAATCAGACCGATCTGGGCGAAGCTCAGGTCGTAATTGGCCTTGAGCATCGGGTAGATCGCCGGCAGCACCGACTGGATCAGGTCGTTGATCAAGTGCGCCAGGGCGCAGAAGCCGATGATGCGCATTACCAGCGGCGTCGCTTGGCTCGCCGCTGCGCTGGTGGACGCCGGGGAGGCGCTACTGGTGGCCATGTGCCTGAATCTCCGTCCGCAGTTTGGGATCCGATTATCGGGAAACAAATAGATACATAGCTACCTTTTTTATCCCTCTGTCGCAACGTACTTGAAAATGGTTCTCAATATAATTAGCATCCTCGACTTATATCCCTGTCATCGTTGGGCGAAACGGCCCCTATCGTGAGCAGACCGACCCCATGAGCCCGATGCCCGCCAAGCAGCTGCAGCCCGACCCACAGCAGGAAGCGCTGGAGTGGTTCTCGCTGTTGCGCCAGCCCGGTTGCGACGACACCCAGCGCCAGGCATTTGCAGCCTGGTGCCAGCTACCAGACAACGCCCATGCCTATGCCGAGCTGGAGACTTTCTGGCAACAGCTGCAACCACCCCCCCCCCCC
>NZ_JBWKXT010000076.1:0-26713 GCF_059423245.1 Pseudomonas sp. GW460-LB5 | reverse complement strand
CCCGCGAAGAGGCCGGCACAGGCCATGAAAAAGGCGGCATCTTAACAGCCGCCTTCAGCATAAAACGATCCAGGCCCCGCGATATTCAGCCCTGGTTGGCAGGGTGATTGTGCTGCCGCCAACTGTCATCGATCTTCGACCAGGTTTTGCCGTCGGTAATCGCCATGAGCTTGCGACCATCCTTGAAGGTGGCCAGGAAGGTAGCTTCTTGCTCCTTGCCGCCTAGCCACAGCCCGGCAAGCAAGCCCACCGGCCCGGCCACCAGGGCCCCCGCCACACCCCAGCCCAGGGCGCTGCCCAGGCTGCGGCTGGTTTCCAGGCTGGCCAGCCGGAGGTCGCTGATGCGGGCCAGGGAAATCCGCTCACCCGGTGACGGGCTGCGCGGGGTCTTGAGTGTGAGCGATCCGTTGCGATACTCGCCTTCACCTTGCAAGAAATCGCCGGATTGCACCGTGAGTCTTGTCATAAAGTCGTCCTGTCAGGAAAGGGCATTGACCAGCGCCTAATGGGCGCTGCCTGGCCTGGCAAGTCAACGACCATGCGACGGAGGGTCGTGCGGTGCATTGTCGCCGTGGCTAATGGCCTCTTCGCGGGTATCTTTCAGGCCACCTGCAAGGTGGTCTTGCGCTTACGCTCGGCCAGGCCCCACACCAGCAACGCCAGCCCGCCAATCACCAGGCCCGCCGCCACAATGCCCATCCAGCCCTGGTACTGGAACAACTGCGTGCCCAGCAATGACCCCAGCGCCCCGCCAATGAAATAGCAGGTGATATACCCGGCGTTCAGCCGCGTACGTGCCTCGGGGCGTAGGGCAATCACTGCGTTCTGATTGCTCACGTGCACCAGTTGTACCGCCAGGTCGAGCATCAGCACGCCCAGCAGCAGGGCCAGCAATGACTGCTGGGCAAAGCCCAGCGGCACCCACGACAGCAGCAACACCACCAGGCCCACGGTGGTACCCAGCGCGCCTTTGCCGCGGTCGGCCAGGCGCCCGGCCCAGTTCGCCGACAGCGCACCGGCTGCACCGGCCAGGCCGAACAGGCCGATCACTGCATCGGAGTAGTGGTAGGGGCCCTTGGTCAGCAAAAAGGCCAGGGGCGTCCAGAACAGGGCGAACAGGCTGAACGCCAGCAGGCCGAGCAGCGAGCGCAGGCGCAGGACCGGTTCTTCAATGAACAGGCGGAACACCGAGCCGATCAGTGCCGGGTACTTCAGCCCGGCATGGCTGTGATGCTGCGGCAGGCTGCGGTACAGCGCCACCGCGGTGACCGCCATCAGCACAGCGGCCAACACGTAGATGCTGCGCCAGCCGCCCAGTTCGGCCATAAAACCGGCAGCAGTACGTGCCAGCAGGATGCCCAGCAGCAGGCCGCTCATCAGCGTACCGACTGCGCGCCCACGCTGATGCGGCTCGCTGAGGGTCGCGGCCATGGGCACCAGAATCTGCGCCACCACCGAGAACAGCCCGGTCAGCGCCGTGCCGAGGATCAGCCAGGGCAGGCTCGGCGCACATGCACTGATGACCAGCCCTAACGTGGCAATGGCGGTCATCACGGTGATCAGCCGGCGCTGCTCGAAGAGGTCACCCAGCGGCGCCAGTAGCAACAGGCCGGCGCCATAGCTGAGCTGTGCGGCAATGACGATACTGCCGGCGCTGGCAGTGCTCAGGCCAAACTGCTGGGCGATGCTGTGCAGCAGCGGTTGGGCGTAGTAGTTGCTGGCCACGGCCAGGCCGGTGGCGGTGGCCATCAGCAGGATCATGGCGCGGCTGAGAGTGGGGGCGTTCATGCGGTTCTCTTGGCGGGCAGTAGGAAGTGGGGGAATTATCAAGAAGTGTCAGGCATGACGCCAATGTATAGTTTTCAACTTATCCATCTTGAAAGCAGATAGATCGATGAACCTCAAGCAGCTCGAATACGCCCTCGCCGTGGCCGACACTGGCAGTTTTACCCGTGCCGCTGAGCGCTGCCATGTGGTGCAGTCGGCGCTCAGTCACCAGGTGGCGCGGCTGGAAGCGCAGCTGGGTGTAAGCCTGTTTGAGCGCAGTTCGCGGCGGGTGCGCCTGACGCCTGCCGGTGAGGCCTTTGTGCTCAGCGCGCGGCCGGCGGTGGACGCGGCCCGGCGCATTGCCGATGACGTGGCGGCGGCATGCGGGCAGGTGCGCGGGCGGCTGGCGATAGGGGAAATCAGCTCGCTCACGGCGCTGGACCTGGTCGACTTGCTGGCCGTGTTCCACGAACGATTCCCGGATGTGGATGTGCGCTGGATCACGGCCAAGAGCGAATGGCTGATAGCCGATGTGGTCGAGCGGCGCCTGGACGTTGGTTTCATTGGCCTGTGGCAGGGCGAGGTGGTGCAGGGCGTGCAGCATCGGTTGCTGGCCAGGGAGGAACTGGTGGCGTTGTTGCCGGTTGATCATCGGCTGGCCGGCTGCGGGCAGCTGGCGTTGGCCGATCTGGCGGATGAAGTGCTGGTGGATTTCCCCGAAGGCACCGGGGCGCGGCGCCAGACAGATGAGGCGTTTCAGGCAGCGGGGCTGCAGCATCGGGTGCAATTCGAGATCGGCCATGTGCGCCTGGTGGAAAAGTTCGTGCAGCGGGGCATGGCGGTGGGCCTGGTGCCGGAACGGGTGGCCCAGGGTTTCGAAGGTGTGGCACTGGCGCGGTTGGTAGATGCGCCGGTGCGGCACCTGTATGCCGTGTGGTCCTCCAGCCCGACGCCTGCTGCCCGGGCGTTTCTGGAGGTGATGGAACAGCATCTGGGGGGACAATGATTGAGCCTGTTCTGGCCCCATCGCCGGCAAGCCAGCGCCCACGGGAACCCCACGGGTTCAAGGCCTGTGGTGATCCTGTGGGCGCTGGCTTGCCGGCAATGGGCCGAAATAGGCAACCCATCAATTCAAGCGGCAAACCCACCATCAATCGTGAGGCTTGCCCCGGTGATATACCCCGCCTCTGGCCCAGCAAGGTAAGCCACAAAGCTGGCAATTTCTTCCGGCTCGCCATACCGTCCAATCGCCATCAACGGGATCAGGCTCTCGGCAAACTCGCCACTGGCGGGGTTCATGTCGGTGTCCACCGGCCCCGGCTGCACGTTGTTCACGGTAATGCCCTGTGGCCCCAGATCACGCGCCATGCCACGGGTCAGGCCAACCAGCGCCGACTTGCTCATGGCATAAGGCGCACCGCCGGCAAATGGCATGCGCTCGGCGTTCGTGCTGCCAATATTGATGATGCGCCCGCCCTGGCCCATGTAACGGGCTGCGGCCTGGCTGGCGACAAACACGCTGCGTACGTTCACCGCCAGCATGCGGTCAAAGTCGGCCAGGTCGAACTCGGTCACCGGTGCTACCGCCAGCACACCGGCGTTGTTGACCAAGATATCCAGCCTGCCAAAGGCCTTCACGGCGTCATCCACTGCCAGTTGCACGGCGGCTGCGTCGGCGCTGTCGGCCCGCAGGGCCAGGGCTTTGCCGCCGTTTTCGGTAATCTCGCGGGCCAGGTCTTCTGCCGGGCCGGCGGAGCTGACATAGGTGAAGGCCACGTGCGCACCTTCGCGTGCCAGGCGGCGCACGATGGCTGCGCCTATGCCGCGGGAACCGCCCTGAACCAGGGCCACTTTGCCTTCGAGTGAAAGTTGCTTGGACATGCTGATCTCCTGCTGGAAGCCAGGCCGAAATGCCTTGGATGGGCAAAGTATCGGCGCTTGATTACCTGCTGATAAGATGGCAATCACTATCAGCAGAGTAAACCTTGGGTTGGCAATGATGGCCGTGGAATCGTTCAACGCGTTGGAGTGCTTCATCCGCAGTGCTGAGGTCGGCAGCTTTGCCGAAGCTGCCAGGCGCCTGAGCATTACCCCCGCCGCCGTGGGCAAGCACGTGGCTCAGCTGGAGGCGCGCCTGGGCGTGCGGTTGTTCCAGCGTAGTACCCGCAAGCTGACCCTGACTGAGGCGGGGCAGCGTTTTCTGGGCGAAGTCAGCGACAGCTTTCGTACCATCCAGTATGCCGTGGCCAACCTGGCCAGCGCCGAAGGCCAGCCGGCCGGGTTGTTGCGGGTGAGCATGGGCACTGTGTTCGGGCGCTTGTATGTGTTGCCCTTGCTGGGTGAGTTTTTACGGCGTTATCCGGCGATTACCCCGGATTGGCATTTCGACAACCGCCAGGTCGACCTGATCGGCCAGGGCTTCGATGCAGCGATTGGCGGTGGTTTCGATCTGCCGCCGGGGGTGGTGGCGCGCAAGCTGACCCCGGCCCACCGGGTGTTAGTGGCAGCACCGGCCTACCTGCAGCGGCACGCACCGATTGACGACCCGCAGGTGCTGCAGCGGCACGACGGCATCCTGATCCGCTCACCGCAGACCGGGCGGGTGCGCTCGTGGCCTTTGACCAGCCGCTGGCAGGCGCAGCAGCCGATGCAACTGCGCCAGGCGATGACCATGAGCGATTCGGACGCGGCGTGCGCGGTGGCCGAGCAGGGGCTGGGGATTGCCCTGGTGAGCCTGCCATTTGCCGTGCCATACCTGCAGGCAGGGCGGCTGCGGCGGGTGTTGCCTGACTGGTACGTGGATGACGGGCATATCAGCCTGTATTTCGCCGAGCACAAGCTGATGCCGGGCAAGACCCGGGCGTTCATCGATTTTGTGGTGGAGCAGTTTGCCGAACAGGGGTTGGCGGGGCGGTTCGATGCCTTGCAAACCCTTTAGGTGTGTTTTGCCTGACCGAAACTTATCGCCGGCAAGCCAGCTCCCACAGGGAGCCTGCAGTATTCAGGCCTGTGGTAATCCTGTGGGAGCTGGCTTGCCGGCGATAGGGCCCGATCAGGCAATACCCGTAATGAACAATGCCTGCGCTCCCAGGCTCACCTCATCATCCACCCGCTTGCCCATCAATTGCTGCCCCAGCGGTGAGCGCGGGGTGATCACGGTCACCCGCTCATCCCCCTCACCAATCTTCAACCCCGCCGCCTCAGGCCCGAGGAACAACCGGCGCTGTCCGCCAGCGTCATCTTCCAGGGTCACCAGGTTGCTGATCTGCACCCCGCGCGCCGGGTCATGGTCGCGCAGCAGCAATTGCTGGTACGTCAGCAGCGCCTGGCGGATCTCGGCGCTGCGGCGGGCCTGGCCGGTGGCCAGGTACGAAGCTTCCAGGCCCAGGGTGTCGTACTTGTTCTCGGCAATGTTCTCTTCGGCGGTGGCAGTTTCGTAGGCGCTTTGCGCCGCGCGGGTCAGCACGTCAAGGTCATGCTCGAGGGTGGCGACGATCTGCGCCAGCAGGCGGGTCTTGTCCATGGTCAGTAACAGAACTCCAGCACGTTGGCCTGGCTTTTGTCGGTGGGGGCGGTGCGGTTCTGCTGCATCCAGAACTGGCATTTGGGGCTGTTGAGGTTGCGCGGGTTGCCCTGCGCGGCCTCGGCGGCCTGTTGCAGTTCCTGTTTGCGCAGAATGCCCTTGTAGTGCTCGAACATCTCGGCCTGGGCGTCTTGTGCCGGGGCTGGCGCCGGGGGGGCGGCAGGCCGGTACACACCGGGGGCCACGGCCTGGGCCAGCGGCTGCACCTGCTGTGGCCACAGTTGCAGCGCCAGCCACAGGCTCGCGGCAATGGCCACGGCGCCCAGCCACAGGCCAAAGGCAACGCACACAATCAACGGCAGCGGCTTGAGGGTGATCTTGAGTTCACGGTGGCGGGCCATGGCAGCCTCCTGGCAGGGTAGGTCGGGGTACATTGTCGCATGCACTTGAGCATTTTTCCGTGCGGGTGCTTTTGTCGGCGACAATTTATCCGCAGAATTCGCGTTTTTTGCACCAGAACGGGAGGGGCGGGTGAAAGCCACCTGGGACATTTTCTGCAGCGTCGTCGACAACTACGGCGACATAGGCGTGACCTGGCGCCTGGCCCGGCAACTGGTGGCTGAGCATGGCCTGGCGGTGCGCCTGTGGGTAGATGACCTGAACGCGTTCACGCCCATGTGCCCAGGGGCTGATGCCAGCGCAGCACAGCAGTGGCAGCACGGTGTGGATGTGCGTCAGTGGCCTGCGGCCTGGCTGCCGGTGGCACCGGCCGATGGGGTGATCGGCGCCTTCGCGTGCCAGTTGCCGGCGGCCTATGTAGAGGCAATGCGTGCCTGCGCCACGCCGCCGCTGTGGCTGAACCTTGAATACCTCAGTGCCGAGGACTGGGTGGAGGGCTGCCATGGCTTGCCTTCGCCGCAGCCCAACGGCCTGCGCAAGGTGTTTTTCTTCCCCGGCTTTACCGAAAAAACCGGCGGCCTGCTACGCGAGGGCTCGCTGCTGGCGCGGCGTGATGCCTTCCAGCAGTCGGCCGGGGCACGCCAGGCGTTTCTGCAGGAGCTTGGGGTAGCGCCCGAGCAGGGGGCATTGCTGATATCGCTGTTTGCCTACGAAAACCCGCAGTTGGCCAGCTGGCTGAATGCCTTGGCCACAGGCGCGCAACCGTGCCACCTGCTGGTACCGCAAGGGCGTATCGTGGCGGGGCTGAGCCAGTGGCTTGGCGAGGTGCCGCTGCAGGTGGGCAGCGTGCGCAAGCGGGGCGCGCTGACCGTGCAGGTGCTGCCGTTCGTCAGCCAGGACGACTTCGACCGGCTGCTGTGGAGTTGCGATTTCAACGCGGTGCGTGGTGAAGACTCGTTCGTGCGGGCGCAGTGGGCCGGGCAGCCGATGCTGTGGCACATCTATGTGCAGGACGAGAACGCCCACTGGGAAAAGCTCGAAGCGTTTCTGGCGCATTATCGACGCGGCCTGTCAGATGAAGCCGATGCCGCCCTGCTGGGCCTGTGGCGTGCCTGGAACATGGACTGCGACATGGGCCAGGCGTGGCAGGCAGCCCGCCAGCACTGGCCGGAACTGCAACGGCATGCCCGGCTTTGGGCGGTGCGACAGGCCGCTCAGCCGGACCTTGCCACAGCGCTAGTACACTTTTACCGAAATTCGCTATGATACGCGGCCTCGATTTTTATAAATCCATCCAGATTCGGATACTTCGTAATGAAAACTGGTAAAGAACTGAAACCCGGTACCGTCCTGCGGATCGACAACGACCCGTGGCTGGTTCAAAAAGCTGAGTTCACCAAGTCGGGCCGTAACAGCGCGATCATGAAGACCAAGCTGAAGAACCTGCTGACCGGCTACAAGACCGAAACCGTATACGGTGCGGACGACAAGCTGGACGACGTGATCCTGGATCGCAAAGAAGCGACCCTGTCGTTCATCAGCGGTGACACATACACCTTCATGGACACCACCGACTACACCATGTACGAGCTGAACGCCGAAGACATCGAGGCCGTTCTGCCGTTCATCGAAGAAGGCATGGAAGACATCTGCGAAGCTGTGTTCTTCGAAGACCGTCTGGTATCGGTAGAGCTGCCGACCACCATCGTGCGTAAGGTTGCCTACACCGAAGGTTCGGCTCGTGGCGACACTTCGGGCAAAGTCATGAAGCCTGCCAAGCTGGCAAACGGTACTGAACTCAGCGTTGCTGACTTCATCGAAATCGACGACCTGATCGAAATCGATACCCGCGAAGGCGGTTCGTACAAAGGCCGTGCCAAGAAGTAATTCTTCTTGCAATGTGCACAAAAAACCCGGCCTCGGCCGGGTTTTTTGTGCCTGCGACTTAAACCGTCACATGCAGGCGCACATCCACGTTCCCGCGGGTAGCGTTGGAATACGGACAAACTTTGTGAGCCTTTTCCACCAAGCCTTCGGCATCGGCCTGGGGCAGGCCTGGCAGGTTGATGTGCAGGTCGATGTCCAGGCCGAAACCGCCCGGGATCTGGCCAATGCCCACCTTGGCGGTGATAGAGGCATCTGCCGGCAGGGCCTTCTTCTCTTGCCCGGCCACGAACTTCAGGGCGCCGATGAAGCAGGCTGAGTATCCGGCAGCGAAAAGCTGCTCGGGGTTGGTGCCGTCACCGCCTGCGCCGCCCAGTTCCTTGGGCGTGCTCAGGCTGACTGCCAGCTTGCCGTCGCTGGATTTCGATTTTCCGTCGCGCCCACCGGTGGAGGTAGCTTCTGCGATGTACAGCGGAGTGACCTTTTGCATCTTGAGCCTCGCTAATGTGCTGTGCGCTCCCGGTCAAGGAGGGCGCGGATTGGTGTGGGATTTAAATTAGCGCGCAATTAGTTTGCGCGCAAGATAAATCATTGCCGTCCATCCGAACGGCCAGTGCACAGCATAGCTGTCAGAGGTTTTTCTGCAGGTTCTCGCGCAGGTTCAGCAGGTCGGCCTGCAGTTGCTGCAACTGCTCCAGGCTGCGCCCGCTGGCTTTGAGGATGCACTGCGGCACTTCTTTGGCCTGCTGTTGCAGGGCGCGGCCCTTTTCAGTCAGCTGCACCATTACTACCCGTTCGTCCTCCCTGCTGCGGTTACGCTGCAGCAGGCCTTCACTTTCCAGGCGCTTGAGCAGTGGCGTCAGGGAGCCCGGGTCGGTCAGCAGGTGCTGGCTGATTTCGCCCACTGTCAGGTCGTCGCGCTCCCACAGCACCAGCATGGCCAGGTACTGTGGGTAGGTCAGGCCCAAGGCTTGCAGCAGCGGTTTGTAGACCTTGGTCATCAGCAACGAGGTGGAGTGCAGGGCGAAGCAGACCTGGTTGTCCAGCAGCAGCTCGTCGCAAGAGGCTTGGGTGTCGGCGTTCATGCAGGTCCTTGAAATTGATCAATGGGGAATTCTGGCACGCTTATTTTTAGTGCGCGCATTACTCACGCAGTTCACTGCGCAAGGCCAGGTCCCAGGGTGGAATCGGGCTGAAGCGGCTCTTGAGGAATTCGAGCAGCAAACGGCTGCGAGAGTTCGTTTCATGTTCCAGCCGTAGTGCGTAAATGCCGCTGGTCTCGGCTGCTGGCAGGCCGCCGTCGCAAAACAGCGGAACCAGTTCGCCACGCAGCAGGTATTCGCTGATCAGCCAGGTAGGCAGGTGGGCAACACCTAAGCCGGCGAGCGCACCGAACAGCAAGGTTTCGGCATTGTTGGCGGCCATGCGCATGCGCGCAGGACGGTACAGGCGCGTTTGCCCGGCCACGTTGAAGCGCCAGGCGAACGGCGGGGCCAGGCCGTCCCAGTCCAGGCCGTCATGCCCAGGCAGTTCGCTGGGGCAGGTGGGCATGCCGCGGCTGGCCAGGTAGGCGGGGCTGGCGCAGGCGACGCGCACCATGTAAGCCAGCGGCGTGGCGACCAACCGGGTGTCGGCCAAGGGGCCGGCACGCAGTACCAGGTCGACCTCGCCCAGGTGGCTGCCCTGCAGGTCGACGAAGCTGTCGATCAACCGCAGTTGCACATCCAGGCCGGGGTAGGCCACCAGGAAGTCGGCGATGGCGGGGGCCAGATGGCGGCGGCCGAACGCGGCGGGGGCGTCGATGCGGATCAGGCCTTCGGGGGCGTTGCTCAGCGATACCGCTTCAGCCCGGGCCAGGCGCAGCTCCTCGATGATGCGCCTGGCCCGTTCGGCAAAGGCATTGCCTGCGGGTGTGGCGCGCACGGCATGGGTGCTGCGGGTGAACAGGCGGCTGCCGACGGCGCTTTCCAGGTTGTCGATGCGCCGGGCCACAGCGGACGGGGTCAGCGGGTGACGGCGGGCGGCGGCGGAAAAACTGCCAGCCTCCAACACATCGAGGAACAGGCTCAATTGGTCGGTCAGGGTATCGGGGCTCATGGCTGCCTTGCTTTTGCGAAAAACGCATAGCCATTGTGCGCTGCTGTGCGTTTCCCCGCCAGCACACAGTCGTTAGCATGCTCGCATTGTCTGTACAGGCAAACGAGGCCCTGATGATCGAGTGGTTGTTGTATATCGTGCTGGGCGCTGCCTTGGGCACCATGGGGGGCTTGTTCGGTATTGGTGGGGGGCTGATCGCAATCCCCGCGCTGGGCGTGCTGTTTGGTCTGGACCAGCAGTTGGCGCAGGGTACGGCGCTGGTGATGGTGGTGCCGAACGTGCTGCTGGCGTTATGGCGCTATCACCAGCGCAACCGCATCGAGCTGCGCCATGCCTTGCCGCTGTCGGCGTGCAGCTTTTTGTTTGCCTGGCTGGGGTCGATCTGGGCAGTGGGGCTGGATGCGCAATCCATGCGCCTGGGCTTTGTCGGCTTTCTGGTCGCCCTGGCGGTGTGGAACGTGGCGCGCATGTTCATGAAGGCATCGCCGCCCAGTGCCGAACTGCGTTATGCCTGGCCCTGGCTGGGCGTGCTGGGCAGTTTTGCCGGCACCATGGGCGGCTTGTTCGGCGTGGGCGGGGCGGTGGTGGCCACGCCGATCCTGACCAGTGTGTTCGGCACCACCCAGGTGGTGGCGCAGGGGCTGTCGCTGGCGCTGGCCGCGCCGAGTACTTTGGTGACGTTGGTGACCTATGGGGTGCACCACAGTGTCGACTGGGCGGTGGGGATTCCGTTGGCGGTGGGTGGTTTGCTCAGCATCAGCTGGGGGGTGAAGCTGGCTCATGCGTTGCCGGAGAAGGTACTGCGGGCGATGTTCTGTGTGTTTTTGGTGGTGTGTGCGGTGATGCTGGGGTTTGAACTGTGAGATTGTGGGGCCGCGTTGCGGCCCATTCGCGGGACAAGCCCGCTCCCACAAGCCCCAATTATTTGAAACCCTCAACGATGTAGTCGGCCATACAGTCGGTAATCGGCGAGGGGTTCTGCGCACTGCGCACCAGCATCACATTGGCTAAGGGCAACTGCGGCAGCCCGTCCTGTTCACCCAGTATGCGGATATTGCCACCAATCAGGCTTTGCAGTTGCGCCGTCACCGCCAACCCTGCCGTGACGATGGCAAAGATCGCCGCCAGGCTGGGGCTGGTATAGGCAATGCGGTAGTCGATACCTTGTGCTTGCAGTGCATTGCAGGTCCAGGCCCGGCAGAAGCAGTCGGTATTGAACAGTGCCACGGGCATCGGCCGCTGTTCCTGTGGGCAAAAGCCTTCGGCGGCGGCCCACACCAAGCGTTCCTGGCGCAGCAATTGGCCCACCTCGTTACCTGGTTCGCGGGTGACAATGGTCAGGTCCAGGTCCTGGCGCAGCATCAATTGCTTGGAAGAGTCGCAATGCACTTCCACCTGCACCAGCGGGTAGGCCTGGGCAAAGCTCGACAAGATGGTCGGCAAAAAGCGCATGGCGTAGTCGTCAGGCGTGCCAATCCGCACCAGCCCGACCATGTGCGGCATGCGCAGGGTATTGAACACCTCGCCATGCAGCTTGAGGATGCGCCGGGCATAGCCCAGCAGCACCTGGCCCTCGGCGGTGAGGCGAACCTGGCGGCCGTCGCGCTCGAACAGCTGGCGCTGCAGGATGTCTTCTTCCAGGCGTTTCATCTGCATGCTCACCGCCGATTGGGTGCGGTTGACCACTTCGCCGGCGCGGGTAAAGCCGCCTTGCTCGGCGATGGCGACGAAGGTGCGCAATACGTCCGCATCGAGGTTCTGGTACTGGGACATTGCATCAATCTCCGAGATGCATGGCATCAGAAACATTCGTTGGATTGATCTTAAGCCCGGCGCGAGACTGAGGCCATCCAACACGGAGGGCTTCACGATGAAAGGTCATGTCAGCAGCATCCAGCAACCTGCCTTTTCCCTGAACCACCTGTGGCATGCGGCCCTGCAGCGTCCGGCGCGCTGGCTGCAGCTGTACCGCCAGCGCCAGGAGCTGGCCAGCCTCAGTGACGCAACCTTGCACGACTTGGGGTTGAGCCGGGCGGATATCCAGCAAGAGGCCGAGCGGCATTTCTGGGATGATCCGCTGAGGAAGTGAGTGTGGGCCGGGCGCCTGGCTTCTCAAGGCATGCGCCCCAGCCTCACCGCCGGACTTGCTTCAACGTCTCGGCAATCAAAAACGCCAGCTCCAGCGACTGATCGGCATTCATCCGCGGATCACAATGGGTGTGATACCGGTCAGACAACGCATCCTCGGTAATCGGCCGGGCGCCACCGATGCATTCGGTGACATTCTGCCCGGTCATCTCGATATGAATGCCGCCAGCATGGCTGCCCTCGGCCTGGTGCACCTGGAAGAACTGCTTCACCTCATCCAGGATCTGCGCAAAGTCGCGCGTCTTGTAGCCGCTGCTGGCCTTGATGGTATTGCCGTGCATCGGGTCGGAGCTCCACAGCACCTTGCGCCCCTCGCGCTCGACGGTGCGGATCAGCCCCGGCAGGTGGTCGCCAACCTTGCTCGCGCCCATGCGCACTATCAGGTTCAGGCGCCCGGGGTCGTTGGCCGGGTTCAGCGTGTCGATCAGGCGGATCAGCTCTTCGGGGTTCATGCTCGGGCCGACCTTGACCCCGATCGGGTTGTGCACGCCGCGCAAAAACTCCACGTGGGCGCCGTCGAGCTGGCGGGTGCGGTCGCCTATCCACAGCATGTGCGCCGAGCAGTCGTAGTAGTCGCCGGTCAGGCTGTCCTGGCGCACGAAGGCTTCTTCATAGTTCAACAGCAGCGCTTCGTGGGCAGTGAAGAAGCTGGTTTCCCGCAGTTGCGGCGCGCTGTCCAGACCGCAGGCACGCATGAATGCCAGTGTTTCGTCGATGCGGTTGGCCAGTTGGTGGTACTTGTCGGCCAGTGCCGAGTTGGCGATGAAATCCAGGTTCCACTTGTGCACCTGGTGCAGGTCGGCAAACCCGCCCTGGGCGAAGGCGCGCAGCAGGTTGAGGCTGGCGGTGGCCTGGTGATAGGCCTGCAGCAGGCGCTCCGGGTCGGGGATGCGGCTTTTGGCGTCGAAACCGATGCCGTTGACGATGTCGCCGCGGTAGGCGGGCAGGGTGATGTCGCCAATGGTTTCATCGCCCGAGGAGCGCGGCTTGGCAAACTGCCCGGCCATGCGCCCCACCTTCACCACCGGGCAGCCGGCAGCAAAGGTCATCACAATGGCCATCTGCAGCAGCACCTTGAAGGTGTCGCGGATTTTTGCCGCCGAGAACTCGGCGAAGCTCTCGGCGCAGTCGCCACCTTGCAGCAGGAAGGCGCGGCCTTCGGTAACCTCGGCAAACTGCCTGCGCAGCTCGCGTGCCTCGCCCGCGAACACCAGCGGCGGGTAGCTGGCGAGGGTCTGTTCAACCTTCAGCAGGTGCGCAGCATCGGGGTAGGTCGGTTGCTGCTGGATCGGCAGGGTGCGCCAGCTGTCAGGGCTCCACGGTCGGTTCATCTCGGGCTCGGTCTTGTAGGTTGTAGGCTATAGGCCATGGTAACAGTTGGCGCTGCGCTTGTTGCATCAAGGGTGTTGACGGACAATGCGCGTTTTGCGCGGGTGGGTGGTAAGCATGACGGCGGAACGGGAAGAGCGGCTACTGGCACGGGTAGAGGACGCTTTTGGCGTCATCAGCGTGTATGAAGTCGACGACTACCGCTTTCTGGAATTCGGCGATGCCATCGAGCAGAGCTGTGTGTTCACGGCCGACCCCAGCTGGCTGGAGTACGACTACACCCGCGCCATGCTGGTGGGGGCGTTGTGCCATGAACAGCCGGAGAGCGCGCTGTTTCTTGGCCTGGGTGCCGGCACGCTGACCCAGGCCTGCATGAAGTTCCTGCCACTTGAAGACATCGAGGCCATCGAGCTGCGCCCGGACGTACCGCGCCTGGCCATGGAGCACCTGGGCCTGGATGATGACCCTCGGTTGTACGTGCGCATCGGTGATGCCATCGAGTTGCTGCCCACGGCGGAGAAGGCCGACCTGTTGTTTGTCGACCTGTACACCGACCATGGGCCGGGCGTGGGGCACCTGGCATGGAAATTCCTGGAAAACTGCCAGCAGCAACTGAACCCGGGCGGCTGGCTGGTAATCAACCAGTGGGCTACCGACGACGGCAAGCCGCTGGGCGCGGCATTGCTGCGCGGGCTGTACCATCGGCATTACTGGGAGCTGCCGGTGAAGGAGGGTAATGTGATCTTGCTGGTGCCGGCTGATCTTGAGCAGGTGCTGGATCTGGAGGGGTTGCGTGCCCGGGCCGAGGCACTGGCGCCGCAGCTGGGTTATAGCCTGGATGGGTTGATCAAAGAGATTCGGCCAGCAACTTGAACGCCTGACGCGGCCATTTGTGGGAGCGGCCTTGTGTCGCGATAGGGCCGCAGAGCGGCCCCGGCAATCTATGCGGCGTGGCTTAAATCCTGGGGGCGCTTCGCACCCCTTTCGCGACGCAAGGCCGCTCCCACACAGATCGGGTGAGGCTTCAGGGAATTATCGATTCAGCGCGGATTGGTTGATGGCCCGATAATGGCCTTGCCCCCTGAAAATATTCCTCACGGTTGCCGCTATTTCAGGTATAGTACGCGCCGGTCTTTTAGCGGACCTCAAAATCAGGTGGTGCAAATCCTCCGAGTCCAGCTTCGGCTGCGCGTCCGCTAGGCGGACCTTCCCAAGTTTTCTTTTTCAATCGTTTTCGCAAATCCCCGCCGCCAAAGCTGCCTGGGTGACCTGACGGTCTTTCAAGGCATGTGCAGCTTTGGAGCATGGGTCTTTGCGGATGCACCTAGAGGCAGACCCATGACCCAGGAAACCGGCGGCTTCGCCGCTCTCGATCTTAATCCGAACATTGTTGCTGCTGTTGTGGCTACCGGCTACGAAGAGCCGTCCGCCATTCAGCAACAATCGATCCCGATCATCCTCGCCGGTCACGACATGATCGGCCAGGCGCAGACGGGCACCGGCAAGACCGCTGCCTTCGCCCTGCCGATCCTCAACAAGATCGATGTGAGCAAGCGCGAACCGCAAGCCCTGATCCTGGCGCCAACCCGTGAGTTGGCGCTGCAAGTAGCTACCGCTTTCGAAACCTACGCCAAGCAGATGCCGGGCGTGAACGTGGTTGCCGTATACGGTGGTGCCCCGATGGGCCCACAGCTGCGTGCAATCCGCAACGGCGCGCAAATCGTCGTCGCCACCCCGGGCCGCTTGTGCGACCACCTGCGTCGTGACGAAAAAGTCTTGTCCACCGTGCAGTACCTGGTACTGGACGAAGCCGACGAGATGCTGAAGCTGGGCTTCATGGATGACCTCGAAGTGATCTTCGACGCAATCCCGGCTACCCGTCAGACCGTACTGTTCTCCGCAACCCTGCCGTCGTCGATCCGTTCGATCGCCGAGCGCCACCTGCGCGAGCCCAAGCACGTCAAGATCCAGACCAAGACCCAGACCGTAACCGCGATCGAGCAAGCCCACCTGATGGTCCATGCCGATCAGAAGATCCCGGCTGTGCTGCGTCTGCTGGAAGTGGAAGAGTTCGACGCACTGATCGCCTTCGTGCGTACCAAGCAAGCCACCCTGGACCTGGCCGCCGCCCTGGAAGCCAAAGGCTACAAGGCTGCCGCGCTGAACGGCGACATCGCCCAGAACCAGCGTGAGCGCGTGATCGACTCGCTCAAGGATGGCCGCCTGGACATCGTCGTCGCCACCGACGTCGCTGCCCGTGGTCTGGACGTACCGCGCATCACCCACGTGTTCAACGTTGACATGCCGTACGACCCAGAGTCCTACGTGCACCGTATCGGCCGTACTGGCCGTGCCGGTCGCGAAGGCCGTGCGCTGCTGCTGGTCACCCCGCGTGAGCGCCGCATGCTGCAGGTGATCGAGCGTGTAACCGGGCAGAAAGTTGCCGAAGCCCGCCTGCCGAATGCCCAGGCCGTGCTGGATGCCCGCATCAAGAAGCTGACCTCGAGCCTGGCGCCGCTGGTAGCCGAAGCAGAAGCCACCCACGGTGAACTGTTCGACCGCCTGACCACCGACCTGGGTTGCAGCGCACGTGCGCTGGCTTCGGCCTTGCTGCGCAAAGCCACCAATGGCCAGGCGCTGGACCTGGCTGCGGTAGAGCGTGAGCAGCCGCTGGTGCCGGGCGTTGGTGCCCCGCGTGGTGAGCGTGGTGAGCGTCCTGAGCGTGGCGAGCGCCCTGACCGCGGTGACCGCGAGCGCCGTGCGCCGCTGCCGCTGGCCGAAGGCCGTGTACGTTGCCGTACCGCCCTGGGTGCCCGCGACGGTATCGCTGCCAAGAACCTGCTGGGCGCGATCCTCAACGAGGGTGGCCTGGCGCGTGATGCCATCGGTCGCATCCAGGTTCGCGACAGCTTCAGCCTGGTCGAGCTGCCGGAAGACGGCCTCGAGAAGCTGCTGTCCAAGCTCAAGGACACCCGCGTAGCTGGCAAGCAGCTGAAGCTGCGTCGCTACCGCGAGGATTGATCCTGGCGCTATAAAAAAATCCCCGGCCCAGGTCGGGGATTTTTTTTGCCTGTACCGGCCCTTTCGCGGGCTTGCCCGCTCCCACAGGTCCTCCACAGGTTTCAATGCCTGTGCAGGACCTGTGGGAGCGGGCAAGCCCGCGAAGAGGCCCTTCAGTCGAACCGATATACATCCATCCCCAGCGCCCCTAGGGTAAACCCCTGATGCACCACGCCAAACCTGCTCCCAGCCCCCAGGGCAAAGAACAGCGGCAGCAAATGCTCATCACTGGGATGGTTACGCACAGCATGTGGCGCCTGCTTCCGGTAATCCAGCAATGCCGCTTGGTCATCTTCCTGCAGCCGCTCCACCACCCAATCCCTGAACGCCAGCGCCCATGGCTCGATCACATCCGGCCCTGCATGCCAGTCCAGTTCCCCCAGGTTATGGGTGATGCTGCCCGAACCCACCAGCAAGATGCCCTCGGCACGCAAGTTCGCCAGCGCCTGGCCCACCTTCACCTGCAGCGCAGGCCCCATGTGGCTGGGCAGGGAAACCTGCACCACGGGAATGCTTGCGTCCGGGTACATCAGCGACAGCGGCACCCAGGCGCCGTGGTCGAACGGCCGCTGGGCGTCCAGCCGGGCTGGCAGCCCCGAAGCTTTCAACAACTCGCTGACCTGGCCTGCCAGGGAAGGCTCGCCCGGCGCCGGGTACTGCACCGCATACAAGGCCGGTGGAAAGCCGTAGAAGTCGTGCCAGGTTTCTGGCTGTGCACTGCTGGTTACCAGCAATTCACGGCTTTCCCAGTGCGCTGACACCACCACGATTGCCTTGGGGCGTGGCAGGCTGTTGGCCAGCCCGGCCAAGGCCGGCCCGCTGGCACCCGGGTGCAGGGCGAGCATGGGCGAACCATGGGAAATGAACAGGCTGGGCAGCATGGCAAGGTCCTGAAGGTTAAGATGCACTCATCTTCGGTCAGAAACTGATCGATATCCATCGCAAGTTTTACGCGTTTTCTATCGGTTTACTCGATAAACAAGGAGCAACCATGGAGCCAGCTTTCTGGCACAAGCGGTGGGTCGATAACCAGATCGGCTTTCATCAGGGGGAGGTCAATTCGTACCTGCAGGCGCACTGGCCGTCACTCGGCCTTGAGTCTGGTAGCCGAGTGCTGGTGCCGCTGTGCGGCAAAAGCCTGGATTTGATCTGGCTGGCCGGGCAGGGGTACCGAGTGTTGGGTGTGGAGCTGTCGCGACGCGCGGTAGAGGATTTCTTCCGCGAGCACGGGCTTGAAGCCGAGGTGCAGCAGCGCGGGGACTTCGAAGTTTGGCGCAGTGGTGACGTGGAGCTGTGGTGTGGTGATTTCTTTGCGTTGCGTGCGCAGGATATCGGCGACTGCGTGGGGCTGTATGACCGGGCGGCGCTGATTGCGCTGCCGGCGCAAATGCGCGCGATGTACATGCAGGCGCTGACGGCTTTGCTGCCGGCCAATTGCCGGGGTTTGGTGGTGACCCTGGATTATGATCAGTCACTGCTGCCCGGGCCGCCGTTTTCAGTCGGGGACGCAGAGGTGCGGCAGGGGTTTGCAGGGTGGCAGCTGCATGAGCTGGAGGCGGTAGAGGTGATTCAGGAGAGCCCCAAGTTTGTGCAGGCCGGGGTTTCCAGTCTGTTGGAGCGGGTTTACCGGCTTGGCCGGTAATACGAAAAAGGGCGACCAAAGTCGCCCTTTCTGTATTACCCGATGGATCAACCGCGACGGCGCAGGGCCTCGATACGGTCTTCCAGGGGCGGGTGGCTCATCAGCAGCCCGGCCAGGCCGTGCTTGAGGCCACCGTTGATGCCAAAGGCCTTCATGGTGTCTGGCATGTGCACCGGCAGGCCTTGTTCCACGCGCAGGCGCTGCAGGGCGCCGATCATGGCCGAGGTGCCAGCCAGTTGCGCACCGGCTTCGTCGGCGCGGTACTCGCGGCGGCGCGAAAACCACATCACGATCATGCTGGCCAGGATGCCCAGGATCAGCTCGGCAACGATGGTCGCCACGTAGTAGGCAATGCCTTGGCCTTCTTCGTTCTTGAAGATGACCTTGTCGACGAAGTTGCCGATGATGCGTGCGAAGAACATCACGAAGGTGTTCACCACGCCCTGTACCAGCGCCAGGGTGACCATGTCGCCATTGGCCACGTGGCCGATTTCGTGGGCCAGCACCGCCCGCACTTCATCGGGCGAGAAACGCTCCAGCAGGCCCTGGGACACGGCTACCAATGCGTCGTTGCGGTTCCAGCCGGTGGCGAAGGCGTTGGCCTCGTACGCCGGGAAGATACCCACCTCGGGCATTTTGATACCCGCTTCACGGGACAGCTCTTCGACCGTTTGCAACAGCCACTGCTCGTGGCGGGTGCGCGGCTGGCTGATGATCTGGGTGCCGGTGCTCATCTTTGCCATCCACTTGGAGATGAACAGCGAGACGAGGGAGCCGGCAAAGCCGAACACGGCGCAGAACACCAGCAGGCTGCTGAGGTTCAGGTCGACCCCGTTGGCGGCCATGAACCCGTTGAAACCGAACAGGCTCAGGGTAATGCTTGCAACCAGCACCACCGCAAGGTTGGTGGCCACAAACAACAGAATGCGCATCATGGTTGTTACGTTCTCCTGACGGATGAATTGTCGCTTACTGCGGGGTATATAAGGGGCCTGTCGCGCCGATTCAATCGGCCGACTATTTCAAACTGTGTACGGCGGAGTATGGCAGAGGATGACGCGGGGGCTGTGGGATAGAGCGTTGCAGGATGTAAGAAACACCCTGTGAGAGTGCGAGGGGCTGCTTTGCAGCCCATTCGCAGCACCAGGCTGCACCTACAGGAGAACGCGTACACCTGTAGGCGCAGCCTGGTGCTGCGAAGAGGCCATCATTTATTGCGAATACGTCCGCAGGAAATTGCCGATCCGGCCAATCGCCGCTTCCAGGTCATCCACCCGCGGCAAGGTCACCACGCGGAAGTGGTCCGGCCACGGCCAGTTGAACGCCGTACCTTGTACGATCAGCAGCTTTTCCGACAGCAGCAGGTCCAGGGCGAACTTCTCGTCGTTGAGGATCGGGCACACCTTCGGGTCGATCCGCGGGAAGGCATACAGCGCACCCATCGGCTTCACGCAGCTTACACCCGGGATATCGTTTAGCAGCTCGTAGGTACGGTTGCGCTGCTCCAGCAGGCGGCCTGGCGGCAGCACCAGGTCGTTGATGCTCTGGTAGCCGCCCAGTGCGGTCTGGATGGCATGCTGGGCCGGCACGTTGGCGCACAGGCGCATGTTCGCCAGCATGTCGATGCCTTCGATGTAGCTGAGCGCGTGGTGCTTGGGCCCGGAGATGATCAGCCAGCCGGAACGGAAGCCCGCCACCCGGTAAGACTTGGACAGGCCGTTGAAAGTCAGGCACAGCAGGTCTGGTGCCAGCGAGGCGGTGCTGATGTGTACCGCTTCATCGTACAAAATCTTGTCGTAGATTTCGTCGGAGAACACCACCAGGTTGTGCTGGCGGGCCAGCTCCAGCATGCCCAGCAGCAGCTCCCTGGAGTACACCGCCCCGGTCGGGTTGTTCGGGTTGATGATCACCAGGGCCTTGGTGTTCGGGGTGATCTTGGCCTTGATGTCTTCAAGGTCGGGGAACCAGTCGGCCTGCTCGTCGCACAGGTAGTGCACCGGCTTGCCCCCGGCCAGGCTTACGGCGGCCGTCCACAGCGGGTAGTCGGGGGCCGGGATCAGCACTTCGTCGCCGTTGTTCAGCAGCGCCTGCATCGACATGACAATCAGCTCGGAAACGCCGTTACCGAGGTAGATGTCCTCAATGGTGACGCCTTCGATTTCCTTCTGCTGGCAGTACTGCATCACGGCCTTGCGTGCGCTGAACAGGCCTTTGGAGTCGCTGTAGCCCTGCGCGGTGGGCAGGTTGCGGATCACATCCTGGAGGATTTCATCGGGCGCCTCGAAGCCAAACGGCGCTGGGTTGCCGATGTTCAGCTTGAGGATGCGGTGGCCTTCCTCTTCCAGGCGCTTGGCGTGCTTGAGCACTGGGCCGCGAATGTCATAGCAGACATTGGCGAGCTTGTTCGATTTGCTGAACTGCATGATGGGATCCCGATATGAGAAAACGCGCTACGCCCCGCCGAAAGGTTTGTAACGGCAGGAAGCGGGTGCCAGACTGAACGCCTGGCACACGAAGCCAACTAATATACGTGCCACCCGCGCCCCGGAAAAGACGGCGCGAGGTGAAATTCAGCCTGCCGAGGTTTCCATATGCAAAAGATCGAAAAAACCCTGGAGCAATGGCGGTCGATGCTCGACCCCGAGCAGTACCAGGTATGCCGCCTAAAAGGCACTGAGCGGCCGTTCAGCGGCAAGTACAACAGCGAGCGCCGAGACGGCATCTACCATTGCATCTGCTGCAACGCGAAACTGTTCGATGCGCAGACCAAGTTCGATTCCGGCTGCGGCTGGCCCAGCTTCTACGCGCCGATCGAAGACAGTGCGATGATCGAGATCCGTGACACCTCCCACGGCATGATCCGTACCGAAGTCACCTGTGCCCGCTGCGACGCGCACCTGGGCCACGTGTTCCCCGATGGCCCGCCACCGACTGGCCTGCGCTACTGTATCAACTCGGTGTGCATCGACTTGCGCCCGCGCGACTGACCGGAGCCCTGACATGGCTGGATCGATGCTGGACATCCCCTGCGTGACCCTGGGCGGCGAGCAAAAGAAGCTCGGCGACTTCCCGGGCAAGGCGTTGCTGGTGGTCAATACCGCCAGCCAGTGCGGCTTTACCCCGCAGTACAAGGGCCTGGAGCAACTGTGGCAGGCCTACCGCGAGCGCGGCCTGGTGGTGCTGGGCTTTCCCTGCAACCAGTTCGGCAAGCAGGAGCCGGGCGACGCGCGGGACATTGCGCAGTTCTGCGAACGCAACTTTGGCGTGAGCTTCCCGCTGTTTCGCAAGGTCGAAGTCAACGGCCCAGGCGCCCACCCGTTGTTCGTCGAGCTCAAGCAGCGCGCACCGGGCATTTTGGGCAGCCAGAAGATCAAGTGGAACTTCACCAAGTTCCTGGTCGACCCGGCCAGCGGCCAGGTGTCGCGTTATGCACCCACTACCAAACCACAGGCCTTGGCAACAGACATCGAGCGCCTGCTTAGCCGCTGAGCGGAACCCAGTGGTCGATCAGCGCCAGTAGCTCTTCGCGGCGAAATGGCTTGGCCAGGTAGTCGTTCATGCCCGCGGTCCGGCAGCGCTCGCGCTCCTCGGGCATGGCGTTGGCGGTGAGGGCGACGATTGGCAGGTTGGGCCAGCGGCCGCTCTGGCGGATGCGTCGGCTGGCTTCGTAACCGTCCATCACTGGCATGTTGCAGTCCATCAGCACCAGGTCGAAGTCATCCCGTTCCAGCTGCTCCAGGGCCTCGGCGCCCTGCGTGGCCAGTTGCACCTGGCAGCCGAGCTTGGCCAGCATGCCCTTGGCCACTAACTGGTTCACGGGGTTGTCTTCCACCAGCAAGATGCGCGCGCGGCCTGCCTCCAGGCTGATGGCCGGGCTGGCCAGCGGGTGCTCGGGGTCGAAGCCTTGCAGGGTGCGGCGCAGGGTCTGGTACAGGGCGTTGCGCGCCAGTGGCCGGGCCAGTTGATGGAGTGGGGCGAGGGCGGCGGATTGCTCGCTGGACAGGAAGTTGCCGTAGGCGGTCACCAGCAAGATGGGGGTTTTCAGCGTTTGGCGCAGTTCGAACAGGCGCTCTACGTCGTCGGTGATCAGCAGGTCCATCGCGGTGGCGGCTAGCGTCGCGCTGCTGTCATGCCGCTGGTAGGTCAAACCCCAGGCGGGCAGCAGGCCCTGTAACAGTTCGTTGAGCCCGCTGCCTGCATCGCTCAGGGCGGCCACACGCCCATGCAGCGGCAACGGTGCGATGGCTTCAGTGTGCACGACCAGCGGCAGCTCGGCGCTGAAGCAGCTGCCAAAGCCCGCTTCGGAGCGAATGTGCAAATGGCCTTGCATGGCCTTGCACAGGTTGCGCGTCAGCGCCAGGCCCAGGCCGGTGCCGCCGTACTGGCGGGTGATGCCGGCGCCGGCCTGGGTAAACGGCTGGAAGATCCGTGCCTGGGCGTCTTCAGGGATGCCGATGCCGGTATCACGCACCTCTAGCCGGACACCGCCGACGATAGTCACCAGGCGCACATCGACGCGGCCGAAGCGGGTGAACTTCAGCGCGTTGGACAGCAGATTGCTGACGATCTGCCGCACCCGCGTGGGGTCGCCGAGCACACTGCTGGGGAAGTCACGGGCAATCAGGCAGGTCAGTTCCACGCTCTGTGCGGTGTTCTGAGACAGCAGGTTGGCGGTGTCCTCCACCATCGAACCCATGTCGAACGGAATGCGTTCCAGCTCCAGCTGGCCGGCATCGAACTTGGACAGGTCGAGGATATCGTTCAGCAACTCCACCAGTACTTTGCCCGAGTCGTGGGCAATCGCCAGTTGCTGGCGCTGCTCGCTGGGTAGCGGGCTGTCCAGGGCCAGGGCGATCATGCCGAGCATGCCGTTTAGCGGGGTGCGGATTTCGTGGCTCATGTTGGCCAGGAACGCCGCACGCGCCTGGGCCATGTCCAGCGCGCGGCGGCGCGCTTCTTCCAGCTCCTGGTTGGACAGGCTCAGGCTGTTGTTGCTGGCCTTCAACTCGTTGGTGCGTGCCGAGACGATGTCTTCCAGTTCGTTCAGGTACTGGGTAAGGCGGTTTTCGGCGGTGCGCCGCTGCTCGATCTCGGTTGCCATGCTGACGAACTGCTGGTTGGCGACTTTCACCAGCACGCCAATTTCGTCGTGCTCGTGGCCGTGCGGGCAGTCCAGGCGGGTTTGCCGGGGTTTGCGCGGGTCGCTGCCGCTGAGCGCGCCGATCACCGTGACCAGTGGCTTGGTCAGCATCATGTAGAACAGCGCCAGCAGAATGCCGGTCAGCACCAGGCTACGGGCAAAACCGTTGAGCAGGGTGATGCCGGCGCGTTCGAGAAAGCGGCTGCCGAAGGCAAAGGTGTCGACGTCCAGGTACAGGGTGCCCAGGTTTTCCTCTGGCATGTGGGTCAGGTACAAGCGTTCCTTGAACTGGCGCTGCTCGCCGAACAGGAAGTCGCTCAGCGGCCGGTAGCGATGTTGCAGCCTGGGCCGCTCGACGTCGGCCAACACGGTGTCGTTGTTGTCGATCAGCCGCGCACGGATGATGGCCGGCGACTGCAACAAGCCGCGGGTCAGCTCCAGCGCCAGCTCCGAGTCGATGTTGTAGGCGATGCGCGAGGCCGGGTTGTGGCTGATTTGCAGCAACGCATTCACTTCACGGTTGATGGACGCATCTTCGCTGGCATAATCGATGCCGATCTGGATGAGACTGAGCAATGTTCCCAGGATGAAGCCGACCAGGACTGTCAACCGGGCTTGCTTGTATGACAGGCGATTGGTGAACTTGATATCCATGAGTCCCGAGCCGGTTTCCCGTTCCTTGCGCTGCGCAAGCATAGCCGATCAACCCCGGCTACTGGTGGGTCTGTCACACATTCAGCCTTGATTGCTCAACTGGCTGTACCGGCCTCTTCGCGGCTAAAGCCGCTCCCACAGGTACTGCGCCGTCCTCTGGCCTGGTGCGGTCCCTGTGGGAGCGGCTTTAGCCGCGAAGAGGCCAGCACAGCAGCCTCGAATCTGAATTGTTAGGAGTCGTCATGGACGCTCGCTTGATTGCTTTTCTGGACCGCGCCGAATCGGTACTGGCGCGCCTTGAGCCCCTGTTACCGGCACAGCGCCCGAACATCGACTGGGGCACCACCCTGGCCGCGCGCTGGCAGCGCGATGGCCGTAGCGGTTATCTGCTGCCATTGGAAGTCAGCCTGGACATCCGCCTGACCGACCTGATCGGCGTCGACCAGCAGCGCGACCAGCTGGGCCGCAACACCCACCAGTTCATCAACGGCCTGCCGGCCAACCACGCGCTGCTGTGGGGCTCGCGCGGTACTGGCAAGTCGTCGCTGGTGCGCGCCTTGCTGGCCGAGCATGCCAGCGCCGGCCTGCGCCTGATCGAAATTGAACGCGACCACCTGGCCGACCTGCCACGGGTGGTCGAGCAGCTGCAGAAGCTGCCACAACGCTTCATCCTGTTCTGTGACGACTTGTCGTTCGAGGCCGGGGAGGGCGACTACCGGGTACTCAAAAGCGTGCTCGACGGCTCGCTGGAGCAGGCGCCGGACAACGTGCTGCTGTACGCCACCTCCAACCGTCGCCACCTGGTGCCCGAAAAAGAAAGCGACAACGAAAACTGGAAGCGCGTAGATGGCGAACTGCACCCCAGCGAAGCGGTGGAGGACAAGATTGCCCTGTCTGACCGCTTTGGCCTGTGGCTGTCGTTCTACCCGTTTACCCAGGACCACTTCCTGAATGTTGTCGAGCACTGGATTGGCCAGTTGGCACGGCCTGCCGGGCTTGCCTGGCAGCGCTCTGAAGCACTCGACATCCTCGCCGTGCGCTGGGCCACCGGCCGCGGTAACCGTAATGGCCGTTGTGCCTATCAGTTCGCCCGCTATTGGGTCGGGCTGCAATTGCTGGAGCAAAGTAAATGATCGACCTTAATGCCAGTGGCGCCGGCCTCGACGGCTACCACCTGCTGGCGGCGCAAGTGCAGGCGCTGTTTGCCGACGAGCGTGACTTCATCGCCAATGCCGCACAGTTTTCGGCGTTTCTGTACAACCAGGTGGACGACCTGAACTGGGCGGGGTTCTACCTCAACCGCAACGAACAGCTGGTGCTGGGCCCGTTCCAGGGCCAGGTGGCGTGCGTGCGCATTCCGTTCGGCAAGGGCGTGTGCGGTGCAGCGGCGGCAACGCGCCAGACCCAGCGGGTAGAGGACGTGCATGCGTTTCCGGGCCACATTGCCTGTGACAGCGCGTCCAACAGCGAGCTGGTAATCCCGTTGGTTAAGGCGGGGCGGTTGATTGGTGTGCTGGACCTGGATAGCCCGAAGGTTGGGCGGTTCAGCGAGGCAGACCAGGTGGGGCTGGAACGCTTGGCGGCGATCTTCCTGGAGCTGACAGACTGCTGACCAACAGGTTCGCTGTACTGGCCGCTCTCACAGGGCCAGCACAGGCTAACGAATCAGTCGTAGATCACTTTCTTCTTCCAGGTCTCTTCTGCATCGGTCTTGAGCCCGTCGGTCAGTTCGTTGTGCTCGTCCTCCGCAGGTGCCATGCGGTCCAGCACCTGGGCATTGGCCCGCGCCAGCAGCTTTTCCAGATACGTCAGTTGCTCTTCATACACCTTCGGCTCCGGCTGCTTGCGCAGGTACTGCACGCCGCGCTCGAATGCCAGGCGTGCCTGGCCGGGCTGGTTCTTCTGCAGGGCTTGCTGGCCGAGGTTGTTGAAGAACTCGATATGCAGCAGGACCAGGATGTGGCGGATTTCCTTGACCCAGTGCTTGGTTTCAGGCGTGGTCAGGAAGCCTTCCTGCGCCGCACGAGTCACCTGGTTGTGCATGGCCTCCAGCAAGAAGCGCACATCCTTGGCCTTGATCTCGGTATGGATCGGGTTGGGCGGGTTGTTCACCGGGATCTTTTCGCCCAGGGCAATCAGCACGTCCAGCTCGGCAATGCGTGCCTTGAGTTCGGCATTATGCTTGTCCACCGCCAGCTGGCGCTGGGTAAGGTTCAGCTCCAGGCGGGTGAGCAACAGTTTAAGGGCCGGGGTCATGAACTGGCCCGGGAAGGTCTCGGTGATTTCGCCACAGCGGCGCAGGCGGTCGGCCAGCTCGATCTTGGTCCGGGCGCGTTCGAGTTTGCCGTTTTCGACCACATTGTTGAGGTAGCCGATCACGATCAGCAAAGCGATGCCCGCCACGATGAGCAGGGTGATCAGAAGTGGTGTCACCGTTAATGCCTCATTGAAGAAGAATTACAGCTTTGAGTGTAGTGAGTTTGCCAAGGGGCGAACAGCGGCTGTATGCCAGTGCTGGTCCTTTCGCGGCTAAAGCCGCGAAGAGGCCAGTGCAGGATGACTGCTCTCTCTATCGACAACCCGGCCCGCATTTACACCCCAACCCACCCGGAAGTCTTTGATTTAAATAAATTTCTACAAAGGGGTTGACGCCTTCCCGATCCATCCATAGAATGCGCGCCACTTGCAGCGTAAAGCACACAGCGAAACGCGGCAAGAAGTGAAAGCAAGCAGTAATGCTTGTAGCGTGTCCCCTTCGTCTAGTGGCCTAGGACACCGCCCTTTCACGGCGGTAACAGGGGTTCGAGTCCCCTAGGGGACGCCAATGCGGGAATAGCTCAGTTGGTAGAGCACGACCTTGCCAAGGTCGGGGTCGCGAGTTCGAGTCTCGTTTCCCGCTCCAGTTTCTCCGGCACTGCTTAACGGCGGGGCAGGAAAAGAAAATCCAGTCTGAACCGTGAGGTTCATGTGCTGGTGCACTGAAAAGTGTTGTGTGTCCCCTTCGTCTAGTGGCCTAGGACACCGCCCTTTCACGGCGGTAACAGGGGTTCGAGTCCCCTAGGGGACGCCA
>NZ_JBWKXT010000075.1:0-26745 GCF_059423245.1 Pseudomonas sp. GW460-LB5 | reverse complement strand
TCAGCTTGCCATTCACCGCTCTCACTTCAGATTCTATTCCTTCTCCAAGACACAAGCGGGCTTGCCCCGCGAAGAGGCCGGAAAAGGCAACCTACTGCTGTGCCCTGCCGAACACCTTGTCCAGATGTGCTTCATAAGCAGCCAACGCCGCCGGCACATCCGGGCGCTTCATCACATCCACCGCCAGGTAAGTCGGCAGGCCAGTCATGCCAAGGAACTGGTTGGCCTTGTGGAACGGGAAGTACACGGCATCCACACCTTTGCCTTCGAAGAAGTCGCTCGGGTCATCGAACGCCTGCTGCGGCGCATTCCAGGTCAGCGACAGCATGTACTGCTTGCCGTGCACCAGCCCACCGCTGCCGTATTTCTGCGAGTGGTCCGAACGGGTACGGCCATCGTTGGCGTAAAGGCTGCCATGGCCCGCGGTAAAGACTTCGTCGATGTACTTTTTCACGGTCCAGGGTGCGCCCATCCACCAGCCCGGCATCTGGTACACGATCACATCGGCCCAGAGAAACTTCTCGACCTCGGCCTGCACGTCGTAGCCGCCGTCGATGAAGGTCTGCTGCACATCGTAACCGGCACGGTCCAGGTGAGCGATGGCCGCTTCGTGCAAGGTCGCGTTGAGGCGGCCTTCGGAATGGGCGAACTGTTTACCACCATTAAGCAGAAGGATCTTTTTCATGCTGGCCTCCCGGGCCGAGTGAAAATTTGATGCCGGCAGGTTAGAGGCTCGCGGGGCTGGGATACAGCAATGACAAGGCAAAATACAATTGAGCAGAAGTCACGAATGGGTAAAGTATTATTGCCTTAGAATCGTTTCACCACCCATCATCGAGTAGTGCCCCATGAGTGAGCAGTTCGCCTTCATCCTCAAAGCCAAGACCCGCCCGGAAATGGCTGATGCGTTCGAAACCCTGTTCCGCCCCTACGTCGAGCCCAGCCGCCAGGAACCGGGCTGCATCGAGTACCACATGCTGCGCGACCAGCAGGACCCAAACCTGTTCGTGTTCTTTGAAGTGTGGGCCGACCAGGCTGCACTGGACGTGCACTCGGCTTTGCCGCACATGAAGGCGTTTTTTGAAAAGCGCATGGACTACCTGGAGCGCGAGTTCGATATCCAGCGGGTCGACATGCTCAGTGCCTCGTCCGCTAGCCGTTGATCAGCAAGTGGCCGCCGAGTGCGGCCAGGCCGATGAAAAAGCAACGCTTGAACAGCAGCGCGCTGATGCGCTGACGCAACCACTGCCCGGCCAGCATGCCGAGCAAGGCGGGCGCCAGCATCAGCAGCGAAGCCCCCAACGCCTGGCCCCCCAGGGCATCCTGCCCGGCCAGGCCAACCGCCAGCGCCACGGTTGAAACCGTGAACGACAGGCCCAGGGCCTGGATCATCTGTTCACGGCTCAGGCCCAGGCTCTGCAGATAGGGCACAGCAGGTATCACGAACACCCCGGTTGCCGCCGTGATCACCCCCGTCACCAGCCCGCAGACCGGCCCTAGCCAACGCTCGTGCGCCGGCGCCAGGTGCAAGCTTGGGCCGAGCAGGCCGTACAACGCATATGCCAACAAGGCCGCACCCAGTGCGTGCGCGGCCCATGGGCCACTGTCGATCCCCAACCAGGCACTGCCCAGCAGGGTGCCAATGAAGATCAGCGCCAGCATCGGCCCCAGCCGCGCCAGCAACGCACGCAGGTGCCCGCCGCTGGCCAGTTGCCAAATGTTGGTGAGGGTCGAAGGCACGATCAGCAATGCTGCAGCCTGCGCCGGTGGCATAGCCAGGCCCAGCAGGCCCATGGCGATGGTCGGCAGGCCCAGGCCGATTACCCCCTTCACCGCACCCGCCAGCAGGAAGGTCAGTACCACCAGCAGCGACAATGCCGGGCCAATGTTCTGGTAGAAAGCGAGCGAAGTAGTCATGGGCGGATGATGGCCGGTTCCGGGCTGCGGGAAAATCTGCCATATACTCAGCCAGACTCTTGCAATGACAGAGCCACATGCATTTCGACCTGATCGACCTCAAACTGTTCCAGCACACCCTGGAATGCGGCAACATCACCGCCGGCGCCAGCCGCAGCCACCTGTCGCTGCCGGCCGCCAGCGCGCGCATCCGCGCCATGGAGGCATCGCTGGGTATCCCGTTGCTGGCGCGCAACCGCCGTGGCGTGCAGCCGACCCCGGCTGGCCAGGCACTGCTGCAGCATGCACGTCTGATAGGCCAGCAGGTCGAGCGCCTGCAGTTTGATCTGGGCCAGTACGCGCAAGGGCAGCAGGGCCAGGTGCGCTTGCTGTGCAACACAGCAGCACTTACAGAGTACCTGCCGGAGCTGCTGGCCAGCTATCTGGCTGAAAACCCCGGGGTCAGCGTGGATGTGCAGGCGTTGCCGAGCCTGCGCATCGTGCAGGCGATTACCCAGGGCATGGCGGACCTTGGCATCGTATCGACTGCCGCGCCCAATCAACACCTGCAGACCCGCCCGTTTCGCGATGACCCGCTGGTGCTGGTGACACCCTTGGGCCACCCGTTGGCCAGTGAGGCCGCGCCCCGCTTCATCGACAGCCTGGTCCATGGCCATGTCGGGCTGGGCGCCAGTAGCGCGTTGGCGCAGTATCTGGAGGAGCAGGCACTGCGCGAGGGGCGCCGCATGCAAGTACGGGTGCGGGCCGAGGGTTTCGATGGGGTGATCCGCATGGTTGCTGGCGGGGCCGGCGTCGGGGTGGTGCCGCTGGCAGCCGTGAAGCGCTGGCAGGGCGTGTTGCCAATGCACTGGGTGGCGCTGGAAGAGGCGTGGGCCAACCGCAAGTTGCTGGTGTGCGCGCGGGATTTTGCGGCGTTACCGGGCTATGCCGCAGCATTGGTAACCACCCTCACCCGTTGAAGCGGTAGTTCCTGCACAGGAAGTGCATTTTTTTGGCCGGTCGCACACAATCCTCCCATCGCACCACGAAAAAGGATTTCACAGTGGCATCGATCTACCAGCTCAAACCACGCTTCCAGGCCCTGCTGCGCCCGGCAGTCCAGCGCCTTTACGACCGCGGTGTCACCGCCAACCAGGTCACCGTCGCCGCCGCAGTGGTGTCGATCCTGCTGGGCCTGCTGCTGGCCAGCCTGCCCCACATTACCTGGCTGTTCATCCTGATACCGGTCTGGATGCTGCTGCGCATGGCGCTGAATGCGGTCGACGGTATGCTGGCCAGGGAGTTCGGCCAGCAATCCACCCTCGGCGCCTACCTCAATGAACTCTGCGACGTAATCGCCGACGCCGCCCTGTACCTGCCCTTCGCCCTGCTGGCCGGGGTTTCACCAACGCTGGTGGTGCTGCTGGTGCTGTGTGCCACCTTCAGTGAATACGCCGGTGTCATGGGCCCGCTGGCCGGTGCATCGCGGCGTTATGACGGCCCCATGGGCAAAAGCGACCGGGCCTTTGCCTTCGGCGTGCTGGGCACCGGGGTCGCGTTTGGCCTGCTGAACGGCAGCTGGGTCAATGGCTTGCTGCTGGTCATCCTCGCGCTCTCGCTCTATACCCTCTACAACCGGGTTCGCCAGGGGCTGGCCGAAACCCGCTGAGCCCAAAGCCGCCGCAAAAAGGACGTTGATCATGCGCCAAGCGCAAGCGCTGCACTTCTCCACCCATGACGGTGTCGAGTTGCACTACCGTCATTGGCCTGCCACCCGCAACGAGCACCAGCCACGCCGGGCCGTGGTGATGTTCCACCGCGGCCATGAACACGGCGGGCGCATGGCCCACCTGGCCGATGAACTGGACATGCCGGGCTATGACTTCTTCGCTTGGGATGCCCGCGGCCATGGCCAGTCGCCAGGCGCACGTGGCGACAGCCCGGGGTTTGCCACCAGCGTGCGCGACGTGCAAACCTTCATCGAACATATCCAGGCACATCACGGCATCGCCGAGCACGACATGGTGGTGCTGGCGCAAAGCGTCGGCGCTGTACTGATTGCCACCTGGGCCCACGACTATGCACCCAAGGTGCGCTGCCTGGTACTGGCCTCACCAGCGTTCAAGGTCAAGCTCTACGTGCCGTTCGCCCGCCCGGGCCTGAAGCTGCTCAAGGCCTTGCGCGGCAACTTCTTCGTCAACAGCTACGTCAAGCCCCGCCTGCTCACGCACGACCCCGAGCGGGTCATGTCATACGTGGCCGACCCGCTGATCAGCCGGCCGATTTCGGTGACCATGCTGCTGGGCCTATACGAAGCCGCTGACCGGGTGGTGGCGGATGCCCAGGCCATTCAGGTACCGACCCAGTTGCTGGTATCCGGGGCCGATTTCGTGGTCGAGCGCCAGCCGCAGGAACGCTTTTTCGAACGGCTGGGCAGCACGCGCAAGGAAATGCACCTCCTGCCGGGTTTCTTCCACGATACCCTTGGCGAACGTGACCGGGCCCATGCCCTGAAGCGCATCGAGCGATTTGTGGAGCATTGCTTCGCCAGCCCCGCCGCGCTGCCCTCACTGCTCGATGCCGACAAGACCGGCGCCAGTTGCGCCGAAGCCGAAAGCCTGGCCGCACCATTGCCACGCCACTCGCCGCGTGACCTTTACTGGCGCGCTACCCGCGCTGGGCTAAGCCTGGGCAAGGGACTGTCTGCGGGTGTGAAACTGGGCTTTGACACCGGCTTCGACTCGGGCAGCACGCTCGACTATGTGTACCGCAACCAACCGACCGGCAAGGGCAAGCTGGGCCGCCTGATCGACCAGCACTACCTCGACGCTATCGGCTGGCGCGGTATTCGCCAGCGCAAGCTCCACGTCGAAGAGCTGCTGCGCTTGGCCATCAACCGGCTGCGCGAACAACAACGGCCAGTGCACATTGTCGATATCGCCGCCGGTCATGGCCGCTACATCCTCGAAGCCCTGCAAGACCTTGAGCAGTTGCCTGATTCGATCCTGCTGCGCGACTACAGCGAGCTGAACGTGCAGCAAGGCAGCGCGCTGATCGCCGAAAAGGGCCTGGCTGACATCGCCCGTTTCGTCCAGGGCGATGCCTTCGACCGCCAGAGCCTCGCCACGCTGGAACAGCCACCGACCCTGGCCGTTGTATCGGGGCTCTACGAACTGTTCCCCAGCAACCAACTGGTGGGCAATTCGCTGGCCGGCCTGGCCGATGCCGTGGAAGATGGCGGTTATCTGGTCTACACCGGCCAGCCGTGGCACCCACAACTGGAAATGATCGCCCGCGCGCTCACCAGCCACCGAGGCGGCGAGGCCTGGGTGATGCGACGCCGCAGCCAGGCCGAAATGGACCAGTTGGTAGAAGCAGCCGGCTTCCGCAAGCTGGCCCAGCGCATCGATGAATGGGGTATTTTCAGCGTCAGCCTGGCACAGCGGGTGCGCTGAATGAACCCACCACGCGAGCCTGGGCTGGTACGCCGAGGGGTGTTCTGGCTTCTGCTGCTGGGGCCGTTGTTCTTCCTCAGTTACGGGCTGGCGAACAACCATACCGCCGGCCGCAGTGATGTCGGTAGCCTGGTGTTCGGCTGGGAGCGCAGCATGCCGCTGTGGCCTTGGACGATCATCCCGTACTGGTCGATCGACTTGCTCTACGGGCTGTCCTTTCTGCTGCCGCGTACGCGCCAGGAAATGGACCGGCATGCGCTGGCACTGCTCAGCGCACAAGTGATCAGTGTCACCTGTTTCCTGCTGTGGCCGCTGCGGTTCACCTTCGAACGGCCGGAGCTGGGCGGGCTGTTCGGCTGGCTGTTCGATGTGCTAATGGGGTTCGACAAGCCGTTCAACCAGGCGCCTTCGCTGCACATTGCGCTGCTGGTGATCATCTGGACGATGTTTGCCCGGCATGTGCGGCGTCAGCCCTGGCGATGGCTGATGCATGGCTGGATGGCGTTGATCGGGGTGTCGGTACTGACCACCTGGCAGCACCATTTCATCGATGTACCCACGGGGGCATTGGCGGGGTTTGCCTGCGTCTGGCTGTGGCCGTATCAAGGGCGGCTGCCCTGGCAGCAGGTGCACTTTGCACGGGATGCCAAGCGCTGGTGGGTCGCGTTTTGTTATGCCCTGGGCGCAGTGTTGTGCGCAGTGCCTGCCGTTGAATTGAGCGGTGCCTGGTTGTGGTTGGCTTGGCCGAGTCTATCGCTGGCGCTGGTTGCGCTGAATTATGCCGTGTTCGGTGCAGGCGGGTTTCAGAAAGGCGCCGATGGGCGCTTGTCGAGCGCGGCCATCTGGCTGCTGACACCGTACCTGGTCGGAGCGTGGGTCAATTCGCGGCTCTGGACCTGGCACCACCCGCAGGCCGATGAGGTGTGCGATGGCGTGTATCTGGGGAGGGTCCCTGGGCGCAGCACGCCGTTCGCCGCAATTGTCGATTTGTGCGCCGAGCTGCCGTGCGCTGTCAGCCGCCCTGCTGCGCACATTTGTGGGAGCGGCGTTGTGTCGCGAAAGGGCTGCGCAGCGGCCCCGGCAATGTCTGCCGCAAAGCTGAAAAACCGGGGCCGCTTCGCGCCCCTTTCGCGACACGAGGCCGCTCCTACAACGGCCGCGCCAGCCTTTGAGTATCAGTGTTTCCCTACCCTGGACCTGATAGCGCCGGACGTTGCCCTTTTACAACAGGCCGCCGACGCCATCGAACGCCTGCGCGCCCAAGGCCCCGTACTGGTCTGCTGCGCTCTGGGCTATTCACGCAGCGCCAGCGCCGTGGCCGCCTGGCTGCTGCTCTCCGGCCGCTGCAGCGACGCCCAGCAGGCCGAAGCACTGATCCGCAAAGCCCGCCCCGGCATCGTCCTGCACCCGGCACACCGCCGGGCCCTGCAACAACTTGGAGCACAGCCATGAACCTGCGGGTGGTGGCCTGCCTGCTGGGCCGCGGCAAACAGCTGGAACGCGTGTCCGACGGGTTCACCCTGCTGGCCCTGGCCTACGGCCTTGCGCCGTTGCTGGGTGCGCCCCTTCAAACGCTGGCCAGCTTGCTGTGCGGCGTGCTGCTGGTGCTTGGCGTAGTGCACAAGTACTGGGCCATCCGCGTGGCCATGGATGCCGAACTGTTCACCCACCTCGCCAGCAGCAACCACCTGGCAGCGGACACCCAGGCCCTGGACCGCGCCCTGTTCGAGCTGAAACTGAAACCGCAGGCCACGGACGCCCGCGCCTGGCCTGAACGCAGCCAGGCCGCGTTGGGCCTGTTGCGCCGCCAGGCAGTGTGCCTGGGCCTGCAGTTGTCGCTGGCCTTGGCTACCCTGCTGACACTGCCTTTGAAGGGATGACCACCGATCCATGCTCGCCAACCTGACCGCCTACCTCATCACCTCCGCCGCCCGCCTGATCACGGGCGCCCGCGCCCTGTGGCTGGGTTGCACGCCGCTGCCAGTGCAGCGCCTGTACTTCGCCAACCACAGTAGCCACGGTGACTTCGTACTGCTGTGGGCTTCACTGCCGCAGCCCTTGCGCAAACGCACCCGCCCGGTGGCCGGCGCGGACTACTGGGCCAAGCCGGGCATCCGCGATTTTCTCATTCGCAAGGTGTTCAACGGCGTATTGATCGACCGCCAACGCAGCGAAGGGCAAGGCAGCCCGCTACAGCCGATCCTTGAAGCCGTGGCCCAAGGCGACTCGCTGATCTTCTTCCCGGAAGGCACGCGTAACCTGGGTGACGAGCCACTGATGCCGTTCAGGAGCGGGTTGTACCACCTGGCCGCGGCCCATCCCGATGTCGAGCTGGTACCGGTATGGATCGCCAACCTCAACCGGGTGATGCCCAAGGGCCGTGCCCTGCCCCTGCCGTTGCTGTGCACACTGAGCTTTGGCGAACCACTGCACCTGCACGCTGACGAAAGCAAGCAGGCCTTTCTCGAGCGGGCCAGCCAGGCCCTGCTGAACCTGGCCCCGAAGGATGCCTGAGATGGACGACAACACCCTTTCCCTGTTCGCCGGCATCGGCGCCCTGCTGCTGCTCGCCAGCGTGACCGGCCGCCTGCTCAAGTGGCGCGCCGGCCCGGCGCCACACGCGGTAATCGACAACCTCAACGCCCGCATCAACGCCTGGTGGGTGATGGTGCTGGTAATCGGCATTGCCTTCCTGTTCGGTAAATACGGCGTGATCGTGCTGTTCTATGGTGTGTCGTTCTACGCCCTGCGCGAGTTCATGACCCTCACCCCGACCCGGCGCAGCGACTACCCGGCGCTGGTGGCAGCGTTTTATGTGGCACTGCCGGTGCAGTACGTGCTGATCGCCATGGACTGGTACGGCCTGTTCAGCATCTTCATCCCGGTGTACCTGTTCCTGCTGCTGCCGATTTTGGCCAGCTTCGGCGGCGATACCACGCGCTTTCTCGAACGTGCGTCGAAGGTGCAGTGGGGGCTGATGATCGCGGTGTACTGCGTATCGTCGGTGCCCGCCTTGATGACCCTGGACATCCCCGGCTACGAGGGGCGGAACCTGCTGCTGATCGCCTGGCTGATCCTGGTGGTGCAGATCAGCGACGTGCTGCAGTACGTGTGCGGCAAGCTGTTTGGCAAGCACAAGGTGGCCCCCAACCTGTCACCGTCCAAGACCGTAGAAGGGTTGGCCGGCGGCGTGGCACTGGCCACCCTGATCGGCGCCCTGTTGTGCTGGATCACCCCGTTCACCTTCTGGCAGGCCGCGCTGATGGCGTTGGCGGTCAACGCCATGGGCTTCTTCGGCGGGCTGGTGATGTCGGCGATCAAGCGCGACCGCGGGGTGAAGGACTGGGGCCACATGATCGAAGGCCACGGCGGCATGCTCGATCGCATGGACTCGGTGTGCTTTGCCGCGCCAGTGTTCTTCCACTTTGTGCGGTACTGGTGGGCGTAGCGAATATCAAACGTCTGGCATAGCGCGACCAGACAGCTGGACGTCGAGCCCAGGCAACTGCGGCTCGGCCGATGGCCCTATGGTGACCCGTCATTCAGCCAGTCACCAGGAGTTGCCACATGTCCGATTTCATCACCGTCCTGCGCGAAACCTGCCCGACGCCGGTCGTGGACGCCACCAAGTGGAAGCGCATCGGCGGCGATCCGCACACCGTCAACCTCAATGCCTACCTGTCGGCCGACGGCAGCAAGATCATGGGCACCTGGATCTGCACCCCGGGCAAGTTCGAGGTCAACTACGAGAAGTGGGAGTTCTGCCACTTCCTCGATGGCTACTGCATCATCACCCCGGAAGGCGAAGAGCCGAAGCACCTGAAGGCCGGCGACGTGTTCGTGATCGAACCAGGTATGAAAGGCACCTGGGAAGTGGTCGAGACCGTGCGCAAGTATTTTGTCTTCGCCTGATCCCTGAAGCTACACATAGCCCTGTGTAGGAGCAGCCTTGGGCTGCGAAGAGGCCAGTTCAGACACAGCAGTTGTGTTGTCTTGGCTGGCCTCTTCGCAGCACAAGGCTGCTCCTACAACCATCTCTAGCCTGAAATACGGGCAAAAAAAATCGCGGGGCAGGTGCCCTTCCCTCTGGTGCGCAGTTACAGAGGGAAGGCCGCCTGGCCCGCGATGAAGCCCACCTCTTGCGTCAATCTTTCTTGCGATAACCCTCGACGATGGCCGAGAAGTCCTTGCCACCCTCGCCACGCAGGCTCATGGCCTGGTACAGCTGCTGGGCCACAGCACCCAGGATCACCGGTTGGTGAGCCTGGCGTGCCGCTTCAGTGGCCAGCCCCAAATCCTTGAGCATCAGTTCGGCGCCAAAGCCACCGGTATAACCACGCGATGCCGGCGCCGTTTCGATAATGCCTGGCCACGGGTTGTAGGTGTCCGAACTCCAGCAACGCCCGGTCGAACTGTTGATGATGCCGGCCAGCACCTTGGTATCGATGCCCAGCGCGTTGCCCAGGGCCATGGCCTCGGACACACCGACCATCGAGATGCCCAGCAGCAGGTTGTTGCAGATTTTGGCGATCTGCCCGGTGCCGACTTCACCGCAGTGCACGATGTTGCGGCCCATCTGCTCCAGTACCGGCTTGAGCGTGGCGAACAGCTCGGCACTGGCGCCTACCATGAAGGTAAGGGTGCCGGCCGCCGCGCCGCCAGTGCCACCGGACACCGGCGCGTCGCCCATGTCTACGCCTTTGGCCGCTGCCGCCTTGGACACATCACGGGCGGTTTGCGGGTCGATGGTGCTGCAGTCCACGGTAGGCGTACCGGCACGAATACCGGCCAGCACGCCATCTTCGTTCAGGTACACGCTGCGTACATGGGCAGCAGCCGGCAGCATGGTGATCACCAGCTCGCTGTTGGCTGCCGCGTCCTTGGGTGATGGGCTGATCTGCCCACCCAGCTCTGCCAGCTCGGCCAGCACGGCCTTGTTGAGGTCGAACAGGTTCAGTTGATGCCCGGCCTTGATCAGGTTGCGGGCCATGGGCGCACCCATATTGCCCAAACCAATGAATGCAATACGCATGACTTCTCCTTAGCGCAGGCTGATGGTGGTGTTCACACCGTCATTGACGCTGTCGTCATCGAACCAGCGAGCGGTGACGGTCTTGGTCTGAGTGTAGAACTGCACCACTTGCTTGCCGTACGGGCCGAGGTCGCCGAGCTTGGAGCCGCGGGAGCCGGTGAAGCTGAAGAACGGTACCGGTACCGGGATCGGGATGTTGATGCCGACCTGGCCGATATCAATTTCGCTCTGGAACTTGCGCGCTGCCGCGCCGCTCTGGGTGAACAGCCCGGTGCCATTACCGAACGGGTTGGCGTTGACCAGGGCGATGGCCTCGTCGAGGGTATCGACCTCCAGGGTAACCAGTACCGGGCCGAAGATTTCCTGGGTATAGACCTGCATGTCGGTCTTCACGCCCGAGAACAGGGTTGGGCCAACGAAGTTGCCCTGCTCGTAACCGGGCACCGTGACCTCGCGGCCATCGAGTTCCAGCTTGGCGCCTTCCTTGATGCCGCTTTCGATCAGGCCCAGCACACGCTCCTTGGCGCGTTTGGAAACCACCGGGCCAACGTCGGTGCCCGGTTCGCAGCCGGCATTGACCTTAAGTTTGCTTGCCGCTTCCTTGATGTCGGGCAGCCACTCACGGGCCTTGCCCACCAGCACCGCCACCGAGGTGGCCATGCAGCGTTGGCCCGCCGCGCCGAAGGCGGCACCGACCAGGGCGTTGATGGTTTGCGTGCGGTTGGCATCGGGCAGCACCACTGCGTGGTTCTTGGCACCCATCATCGACTGCACGCGCTTGCCGTGCTGGCTGCCGAGGTTGTACACGTGGGTGCCGACTTCAGTAGAGCCGACGAACGAAATGGCCTTGATATCCGGGTGAGTGCAGATGGCATCCACCACTTGCTTACCGCCATGCACCACGTTGAGCACGCCGGCCGGTACGCCGGCTTCCAGCGCCAGCTCGACCAGCAGCATGGTCGACAGCGGATCTTGCTCGGACGGTTTGAGCACGAAGGTGTTGCCACACACGATGGCCATGGGGAACATCCACAGCGGGATCATGGCCGGGAAGTTGAACGGGGTGATACCGGCGCATACCCCGATTGGCTGGCGCAGGGTGTAGGTATCGACACCGCCGGCGACGTTCTCGGCAAATTCGCCCATTTGCAGGGTGCCAATGGACGCGGCGTGTTCGACCACTTCCAGGCCGCGGAAAATATCGCCTTCAGCGTCGGCCAGGGTTTTGCCCTGCTCGGCGCTGAGCACCTGGGCAATGCGTTTGGTGTGTTCGCGGATCAGCGCCTGCAGCTTGAGCATGATGCGCATACGCGCGCCGATCGGGGTGTTTCGCCAAGTCTGGAAGGCGCGGTGGGCAGCGGCCACGGCAGCGTCGACTTCCTCGACGGTGGCGAACGGCACCCGCGCCAGCACCTCTTGGGTGGCCGGGTTGACGATGTCGCGCCATTCGGTGGTCTTTGACTCGACCCACTGGCCGTCGATCAGCAGCTTCACCTGCTCTACCTTGGCCTGGTTTGGGGATTGCGGTGCGTTCATCTGCGTTCTCCTTGGAATTATTGTCGGGACGAGATCGCCAGCGCCAAGCAAACGCGAGGTGGCGTCCTGAGGCTTGTTTCGAGTATAGATGTGCAAACATCCAACAAGAACGCACAAAAAAACCGGATCATCATGCAAAAAGACCTCACATCCCTGAGCGCGCTCAACTGGGACGACCTGAAGTTTTTCCTCGAAGTGGCGCGCACCCGCAAGGCCAGCAGCGCTGCCAAACGCCTGAGCGTGGACTACACCACGGTGTCGCGGCGCATCAGCTCGCTGGAGGGGGCGTTGGGCACGCTGTTGTTTGAAAAGTCGCGGACCAACGGCTTTGTCCTTACCGCCGAGGGGCAGCGTTTGCTCGGTTATGCCGAATCGATCGAAAGCACGCTGCACATGGCGTGCGAGCAGGTGTCCGGGTCGGGCGTGGCATTGTCGGGGCATGTACGCATGGGCTGCACCGAAGGCTTCGGCAGCTTTTTCGTTACCCCGCAGCTAAGCCACTTCGTCGATGCCTACCCGGCGATTTCTGTGGATATCCTGCCGCTGCCGCACTTCATCAGCCTGTCCAAGCGTGAGGCGGACATCGTAATTGCCCTGGAGCGACCGGAGCATGGGCCTTATGTGTGCTGCAAGCTGTGCGACTACCGCTTGCGGCTGTATGCGACCCAGGACTACCTGGACAGCCATGCACCGATCCGCCAGGTAGCGGACTTGGCCAAACACCCGTTCATCAGTTACGTGGATGACCTGGCGTTCAGTTCGGAGCTTTTGTACCTGGCCAACCTGATTCCCGGCGCCAGCGCACACTTGCGCAGTACCAGTGTGATTGCGCAGTACACCGCCGCGTTGCAGGGGCGTGGGCTGGCGATACTGCCGTGCTTCCTTGCGGCGCAAGACCCGCGACTGGTGACGGTGCTGCCCGAGGAGATCGAGGTGACGCGGCAGTTCTGGATGTACTGCCGGGAGGATTTGCGCAAGTTGAAGCGCATTACCCTGCTGTGGGATTACATCCGTGGGGTGACCGAGGCGAATGCACCGTTGTTGATGGGCGAAACCCGCGAAATGCGCTTTGCCCAGGAGTGATGGTGCTGCGTAGCGCCTTTGTAGGAGCAGCCTTGTGCTGCGAAGGGGCCAGTCATGGCAATACGGCTGCTGTGCCTGGTCTGGCCTCTTCGCAGCACAAGGCTGCTCCTACAGAGAAGTGTGATAGCTCAGCGGACAGCGGTCAGTAGGACGCCACCACGATCGACACCCGACGGTTCTCGGTGCGCCCCGCACTGGTACGGTTGTCCGCCACCGGTTGTGTGCTGCCCAGGCCGCGGCTCTGGATGTTCTGCGCCTGCATGCCAACCCCGACCAGCGCCCTGGTCACGCTCTGCGCGCGGCGCTCGGACAGCTGCTGGTTGTACGCCGCTTTGCCCGACGAATCGGCATGGCCATCCACCCGTACGCCCTGGATGCCAACGCCAAGCAACGCCTTGCCAATGCGTTCGACAATCGCCTGGCTCTGGCCGTTGAGGCCGTCCAGATCGCTGCCGAACAGCACCTTGCCAGACAAGTCGTAAGCCCAGCCTTCATCGGTCGGGGTAAACCCTTCGCGCTTGAGTACGGCAATCTGTTCTGGGGTAAGGCCCTTGGGGGGTGCGCTCTGGCAACCGGTCAGCGCCAGCACGGCGAGTAACAAGGTCCAAAGGGAAAAGCGTAAAGCGTGTATCACGTGTTCAACTCCTGTTCTTGATTTCACTGGCGGACCGTTCCGTCTGCGCCACTTGCCAATGGCCACGGCGCTTGCGCTTGGCCTGGTACATCGCCGCATCGGCGGCATTGAGAAGACTGGCGGGGTCAGCGCCGTCATCCGGGTAATAGGCAATACCGACACTCAGTGAGGTGGCGATACTGCGGCCACTGTCCAACTGCACGGGCAGCTGCATGCTGGCAATGATCTTTTCGGCAATGTGCTCGGCGTCCTCGCGCGACTGCAAAGGCGTCAGCAGCACCGCGAACTCATCACCGCCCAAGCGTGCCACCAGGTCGTGTTCGCGCAGCTGGGCCCGCACGCGGTCGGCCACGCTGATCAGCACTTCGTCGCCCACGGCATGGCCGAGCGTGTCGTTGATCTGCTTGAAGTGGTCGCTGTCGAGGAACAGCAGCGCCAAGTGTTCCTGCTGCCGCGCCGCGTTACGCACGCTACGGCTCAGCCGCCCCTCGAAGAAGGCGCGGTTGGGCAGGCCGGTCAGGCTGTCGTGACTGGCCTGGTGCGCCAGGGTCTGGTTTTCGTTCTGCAGGTGGCTGTGCCATACCTCGAGTTCGTCGAGCAAGGCATTGAAGTCGTTGCCCAGTTCGTTGAGTTCTGCAATCCCCGCTTCCGGCACGCGCCGGTCAAAACTGCGCTCGCGGCGGGCGGCGTGGGCGACGCTGGCCAAGCCACGCAGCGGGCGGACGATATCGCTGAGCAGGCGCCGCGACAGGTATTGCGCAGCCAAGGCACTGAGTATTGTGCAGAACAGGATGCCGGCCAAGCCACTCAGCAGGAACAGCAACAGGCTACGGCCCTGGCCAACCAGTTCGATGTGCCCGACCTGCTGCTGCTGGTGCAGGATCGGCAGGTTGATCGGTTCATCCAGCAAGGCGGTGGCAACCTGCACTTCAAGCTTGGCGAGCATGCCCGTATCGCCCCGTTGCCAGTGCGCCAGCAGCTCGCCTTCGTCGTTGAAGACCTTGGCCTCGGCCACCTCCTCTTTGCTGGCGATCAGCACCAGCGATTCATTGGCTGCGGCACTGTCATCGAATACCACCGCCGCTTCCACGGTGTAGCTGATCGAACGGGCGATCAGGTGCAGGTTGTGATTGGCGTAGACACGCAAGGCCAGCACGCCCAGCAGGGTAAGTGAAATACCGGCCAGGCCCACGGCGAGCAAGGCAACGCTGAGGTGGCCACGCCCAAGCACCGAACGCAGGGTTGGGCGCACGCCATGCTTGCGGGTCGGCTTCATGGCTGCACCGCCCGGCGCCGCGACAATTGCAGCACACTGGGGTGGATGCGTACGCCGGAACGCGCCACCGAGTCGAGGTTGACGTCAAAGGCCACCTGCTGATCGCTGACCCGCAGGCAGAACAGGCTACCAACCGTGCACGGGTCGTTCGCTTCGCTGATGCTCAGTACCGGGTGGCCGCTGACGCGCTCGAACAGCCGGTCGCGCTGGCCTTGGTCGAGTTTGCCGATGTAGATGGCATCGCAGGCCTGGGCGACCTGGGTGTCTTCTGCCAGCAGGCGCCGCACCTGCAGCGGGCGCCCGGACTCCTGAACATGGCCTTTGATCAGGTCATCGGCGTACTCGGTCGGGCCGACCAGGCACAAACGCAAGGGTGAGGGTTCGACGGGCCAGCGGGCGTAACTGAAGATGCCCAGGACCACCTGGGTGACGGCCTTTGCACGTTGCTGCGCCTGGGCGGCGGTTGTGCCGGGGTCTGCCCGGGCAGGGTCTGCGCAATAGAACAGGCCGGCCAGCAGTAGCGAAAGCGCACAGCTTGTCACTCGCCTTGCGGCCACGTTCATGTGGGAAATCTCTTAAAGTCCTTACCGCTATCGGCGCAACGATAGCACATGGCCGCATCGTTGTAGGAAGGAGCCCCTCATGTATCGGGATTGATGGCCCTTTCGCCGGCAAGCCAGCGCTAGGGCCTCGCGGTCTTACACCTGTTCGAGCATCAACCCGGAAATACGCCGCACCTTGCGCGCCACCGCTTCTTCGAAAATGCCCTGGCGTGGCTCGACCAGGCTGAAGCAGTGCTTGGCCCGGGTGATGCCGGTGTACACCAGTTCCTTGGTCAGCACCGGGTTGAGCGCATCCGGCAGCACCAGGGCCGTGTGGCTGAACTCCGAGCCCTGGGACTTGTGCACGGTCATGGCGAATACCGTTTCCACTTCATTGAGCCGGCTCGGCAGCACGAAACGCACACCACCACTGCCGTCGTTACGCGGGAAGGCCACCCGCAGCAGCGGCTCACCACGCTCGTCCGGCAGGCGCAGGGCGATACCGATGTCGCCGTTCATCAGCCCCAGCCCGTAGTCGTTGCGGGTCACCAGCACCGGACGGCCTTCGTACCAGGGCTGCTGGCTATCGATCAGCCCGGCAGCGTGCAGCACCCGCGCCACCCGTTCGTTGAGGCCTTCGACACCCCAGGCGCCACGACGCACCGCGCACAGCAACTGGAAGTCCTCGAAGCTGTGCAGCACCTTGCCCGCCCATTGCTCCCACGCGGGGTCGTCAAATGCAGTTTCGAGTGCAGGCCGGTAGCGGCCAAGTGTGCGCAGGTAGCTGCGATAGCCTTGCGGGCCTTCGGCACCGCGGTTCAGGCCGTCGAGTAGCAGGCGGTCGAAAGCCCGGTCCTGCTCGTGCTTGAGGGCAAGGCTGTGCACATCGGCCGGCGGCGTGGCCAGCAGGTTGCGCGCCGCATGGGAGTCCTGGCAGTTGACCAGCCGCGCCAGTTGACCAATACCGCTGCCTTCCCCGAAGCGCCGTGAGAAGCGCAGCATCACCAATTGCTGGGCCAGCGGGTTGCGCTGCTCATCACCGGCCTTCAGGCCGCTGGCGGCCAGCGACTCGCCGCTGATCTGTTCCAGCCACGCAGAGGTCGCCGACGAATAGTGGCCCCCCTCGGCATCCCGACACAGGTCGCCCAGCACCGCACCGGCCTCGACCGAAGCCAGCTGGTCCTTGTCGCCCAGTAGCACCAGGCGCGCGCGGGGTGGCAGGGCGTCGAGCAGGTTAGCCATCATTTCCAGGTCGATCATCGACGCTTCATCGACCACCAGCACGTCCAGCGGCAACGGGTTGCCTGCATGGTGGCGAAAGTGCCGCGAGCCGGGGCGGCTGCCGAGCAGACGGTGCACAGTGCTGACTTCAGTGGGGATCTGATCACGTACTTCGGCGCTGACCTGCAAGCGCTCGACTTGCTGGCCAATCGACTCCGTCAGGCGCGCAGCAGCCTTGCCGGTCGGCGCGGCCAAGCGGATGCGCAGCGGCCTGCCCTGCTCCACTGCCGGCCCCTGCAGCAAGGCCAGCAGGCGCACCACGGTAGTGGTTTTGCCTGTGCCGGGGCCACCGGTGATGATGCTGAAACCGGCACGGGTTGCCAGCGCACAGGCAAGCTTCTGCCAGTCCACCTGGCCAGCTGGCGCTCCCCCTTCGAACAGTTGCGACAGGCGACCTGACAGATCGGCCAGCGGCGCCTCGGCCTGGGTCAGGCGCTGGCGCAGGATCTGGTCGATGCGCCGCTCGTAGCGCCAGTAGCGGCGCAGGTACAAGCGCTCACCGCTGAGCACCAGTGGCCGCGCCTGCTGCCCCGGGGTATCGCCGGCAGCCACCAGCGCGCTGGCGGCGATGCGTTGGCGCCAGTCCTTCAAATCGAGGTTGGCCAGCAACTGCGAGGGCAGCAGCAAGGGGCCTGTCAAGGCGTCGCCTTCCGGCGGCAGTGACAATGCAAAATCGGGCTCGGCCAGGGTTTGTTGCAGGTCCAGGCAGACATGCCCGTGGCCCAGTTGGTGGCTGGCCAGCGCCGCCGCCAGCAATAGCAAGGGGTCGCTACCGGGGGCGCGCTCTTCGAGGAACGAGACGAACGCGCGGTCCAGGGCACGCAGCCAGCCCCGCTCTACCCAGCGGTCGAGCAGTTGCAGCAGGTCACCGCTGTCATGCTGTGGCGCCAGCGCCAGCAGGTGTTCGGCGTGCAACGGGGTGGGCAACAGGTCGACCAGGTTTCGGCGCTTGGCGCGGCTCATATCACGGCTCCGGCAAACAGGTCTTGCTGTGCCGGCGGGTGCTCGCCACGGAACAGCGCATCAAGGCGTTCAATCAGCTCGCGCGGTGGCTTGGTGTGATACACACCGTGGCCACTGCTGCTGGCGCCCCGCAGGAAGATGAACAATGCACCGCCAACATGGCGGTCGTAATCGTAGTCCGGCAAGCGAGCGCGCAACTGGCGGTGCAGGGCCAGCAGGTACAAGACGTACTGCAGGTCGTAGCGGTGCTCGAGAATGGCCTTTTCCATGGCCATGGCGTCGTAGGCCTGGATATCCGGGCCCAGCCAGTTGGACTTGTAGTCAGTCACGTAGTAACGCCCATCCAGCTCGAACGCCAGGTCGATGAAACCTTTGAACATGCCGTTGAGCACGGTCGGCTGCGCCGCCGGGCGCGCCAGGCCGGGGTGGGTGTGGCGCGCCACCAGGCGGTCGAGTTGTTCGGTGTCGACCCGGTGGCTGGCGAACCAGAACTCCATTTCGATCTGGTAATGACGCAACTGCCCGAGCGTCACGCCCTTTTCACAGCCCGGCAATGGCAGCGTCTCGCCCAGCAGGCGTTGCATCCAGTGGCTGAGGGTGGGAATCCAGCCCGCCCAGTCACGGCGATTACAGCGCTGGCCCACGGTACGCTCGATCTGCTGAGGGTTTTCGCTGACCTGGCTGAAGCCCTCCCGGCCGGCCCATTCCAGCAAGCCATGCAGGAAAGTGCCAGGGTTCGGCCCTCGCGGAAAGCGGTGGATATCGCCACTGTCGGCCGGTACCTCTCGCAGTATCTGGGCATCGACCACTTCGTCATCCAGCAACTGCTGTGCCTGCGAGCTGTCGGCAACAAGCGTCTGATCGCCGATGCGCAGGGCGCTATACGAGGCGATCCACCAATGCTCGGCTGCCGCGCGGCGCGGTTTGCGTGCGGGCACACGCTCACATTCGGCGTGCGGCATGCGATACACCCGGTCATCAGCCTGCGGCAGGCCCGAGCAGGTGATGTACGGGCATGTTGACGCCAACGCTTGCAACCAGCCTGCAAGCTGCTCCGAGCCCGCCAGGGCAAGGCCGCCACCCAGCAGGTAGCCAAAAGCCGAGCGGTGCAGCTGCGAAGTCTTCTGGTTACCGCGCTTGAGGTCGGCAACACCTAGCCAGCAAGCATGCTGGGCACGGGTCAGGGCTACGTAGAGCAGACGCAGGTCTTCGGCCAGGCGCTCGTCATCGGCGCGCTCGATCTGTAGCGGGTCCGGGGTGAGGGTGAGGTGGGCGTTACCTTCGCTGTCATGCCAGGCCAGTGGCAGGCGGCTGCCATCCACCGGCTTGCTGGTGCAGATGAACGGCAGGTAGACCAAGGGATACTCCAGGCCCTTGGACTTGTGGATGGTCACCACCTTGACCAGCTGCTCGTCGCTTTCCAGACGCAGGATCTGCTCTTCACCGACCTGCCCGGAACTGGCCAGATGATCGGCGAGGTGGCGGATCAGCGCCTGTTCGCCGTCCAGCTCACCCGCCGCCTGCTGCAACAGCTCGGCCAGGTGCAGCAGGTTGGTCAGGACACGCTCGCCATCACTGCGGCGGACCAGCGTGCGCGGCAGCTCGAAGTCATGCAGCAGGTGCCGCAGCATGGGCAACACGCCTTGGCGTTGCCAGGTATCGCGATAATGGCGAAAACGCATGACCCAGCCTTCCCAGACCCGTTCGTCCTGGTTCAAGCGGTCCAGCGCTACCAGCGACAAGCCCAAGGTGAGGCTGGCCAGGGCCGCCTTGAGCAGGCGCTCCGAGTCTGGCTCGGCGCAGGCCTTGAGCCAGGCCAGCACATCGTGGGCCTCCTGAGCCGTGAATACCGAGTCTTTGTCTGACAGGTACACACTGCGCACATCGCGTGCGGCCAATTCGGCGCGCACCATCTGCGCTTCATGCCCGTCACGCACCAGGATGGCAATGTCGGAGGGCAGGCACGGGCGCAATTCGCCCTCGGCATTCTGGAAGCCCGCCGTGCCCTGCTGACCGCCATTGAGCAAGGCGACGATATGGCTGGCGCAACTGGCTGCCAGCTGCTGGCGGTAGACACTGCTGGAGACTGGTTCTTCGCTTTGCAGCTGCCAGCAGTGCAGGGCTGCACTGGCAACCCCGTCAATCAGCAGCTGTTCGCCACGGCCCTTGGCGCGGACCTCGACGAACGGCAACGGGTTGTCATCGGCCTCGCGGAACAGAAACGCCCCCCGCCCCGCCTCACGCGCCTCGGCCTGCAGGAACACTTGGTTGACCGCCGCGACCATGGCCTTGCTGGACCGGTAGTTGGTGTCCAGGCTGTGCAGGCGGCCGCTGGTGGCGCGCCGGGCAGCAAGGTAGGTGTAAATGTCGGCCCCTCGAAAGGCGTAGATCGCCTGCTTGGGGTCGCCGATCATGAACAGGCCGGTTTCTGCGCGGTTTTCGCTGACAGGGTAGATGCGCTCGAAAATGCCGTACTGCACCGGGTCGGTATCCTGAAACTCGTCGATCAGGGCTACCGGGAACTGTTCACGGATCAGGCTGGCCAGGCGCTCGCCGGCCTCGCTGGCGAGGGCGTGCTGCAAGCGCACGAGCATGTCGTCGAAGCCCATTTCTGCACGCCGGCGCTTCTCCACTTCGAAACGCGCCAATACCCAATTGGCCGCGTGCTCGAGCAGGGCGGCATCCGGACTGTCCAGGGCCTGCAATTGCTGCTGCAAGCTCTGCATGGCGTTCAGGCCCGGGTGCTCGGGCGGTTCCCCCTTCCAGGCCTCGGCCATGCCCGCCGGGGTCAGGCGGGTGAAGCCCGTGCCCAAGTCGAGCTCTACCCGTTGCTCATCCCCGGCCCAGGCGCAGAGCTTGTCGAACCAAGGCTCGAAGTAACGGGCTTGCATCTTGCGGCCATCGACCTGCTTGGCAGCCAGCGCATCGCGGCAGATCTGCCGCAGTTCTTCGGCCCACTGCGCCCACGGTGCTTTCAGCCTGACCAACTGTTCGCCACGTTGCTGCAGCGAGGCCTGGATCAATGCGGCTGGCTCTGGCCCATCCTGCTGGGCACGCACGCGGCCGAACAGTGGGCGAATGCGCGGCAGCAAAGCATCGGGGCTACCCCAGTTGTCACGCACCCAGGCCAGTGCGTCACCTTGCATGCCATAGCAGAAGCGCCGCCAGTAATCGCGCATCACCTGGCCCAGCAACTCGCTGTGGTCGGTTTCCAGGGTCTGGGTGAACAGGCTGCCGCTGTCGAAGGCATGCTCACGCAGCATGCGCTGGCACCAGCCGTGGATGGTCGATACCGCCGCCTCGTCCATCCACTGCACGGCGATTTCCAGGCGGCCGGCACAACGTGGCCAAGCCTCTTGCGGGTAATCGTCACGCAGTTGGTGCAACAGCGGATCGGCGCCTTCCAGTTCGCCACGGAAGAACCGTGCAGCCTCCGCCAGGCGCGCGCGGATGCGTTCGCGCAGCTCTTTGGTGGCTGCATCAGTGAAGGTGACCACGAGGATTTGCGGTGGCAGCAGCTCGCGTGCGAAGCCCTGCTCGCCCCCATGACCGAGGATCAGGCGCAAGTACAGCGCCGAGATGGTGAAGGTCTTGCCCGTGCCAGCGCTGGCCTCGATCAGCTGGCTGCCGTGCAGGGGGAAACTCAGTGCCAGGGGACGGTCCTGGGTCATGCGCCTTTCTCCGAGTTGCCCAGGGTCTGCCAAGGGGCGGTGAACAATGGGCGGTACAAGGTTTCGCACCAGCCTTCAAAGGTTTCGTCAGCGGTGAGTGCGGCAAAGTCGCGGAACTGGCGGGCCAAGGCAATGCTCTCACTTCGCTCGCCGAAACGGGTGCGTTCATCGCCTTCGTAGGCGCGCGCAGCTGCAGCCAGGGCTTTATCGGCATCGTCCTCGGCCAGCCAGGCGAACGCGGTCTTGGCCGCGACGGGCAACGGCGCATTCATCGCCGCCTGACGGGCCACCAGCAGGTCGCCCAACAGCTGCGCAGCCTGCTGTTGCGCCAGCGGTGCGAGCAACAGGGTCAGGTCGCTGGCTACCAAGGCACTGTAATAGGAATAGCCCGCCGCACAGGCCGCCAGGTGCGTAACCCAAGGGGCGATCAGGCGGTGCCACTTGAGGTTGTTGCGCCCTGCGCTGATCGTATTGGGTACGGTGGTGATACTGAGCAGGCTCTGGTCATCCGCCTGGAAGACCCGCCCCAGCCAGCCTTCGAGACGGTGCTGGCCGTGCTTGAAATGCACCGGCAAGGCGCCCTCGACCGGCTGCGGCCAGCGTTGCAGCAACTGCTGGTGACGTTGCAGCAGGTCCGGGAGCGGTTCGATCAACTCGCTTTGCAGCAGCTCGCCGAAACCGGCCAGCGGCAGCAAACCACAGGCCTGAAGGCGCCTGGCCTGGGCCCGCAAGGCCTGTTCGGCGTTATCCGGTTCGGCCAGCGCGGCGCCAAGCAGGCTTTCACTGGCGCCATAGCGCTGCAGGGTATCAAGGACAAAAGGTTCTTCGTCCGGAGTGGGCGCTTCCAGCGCCTCGAAGTACACCTTCAAGCGCTGGCTGAAGAAATGCCGCACCGGGTGGCGCAAAAAGTCATTGAGCTGGGTCAGGCTCAGGGCTTCATCGTCAAGATAAGGCGGCAGGCCGGTATCAATCTGCTCATCCTCCTCGCCCTGCTGGTGCAGCAGCTGCCATTCGTGGGCGAAGCTGAACAACGGGCTGCCCTTCTGGAAGTAGCGTGAGCTGAAAGGCTGCAGGGGATGCTCCTGGGTCAGTGCGTGCAGCAGTTGCTCGCCCGGTTGCGCTGGCGACCCCTCCTGCGCCCCGACCAGATGCCAGCCTGCAGCGATGTGATCACGCAACTGGCCTACCAGGACCGAGGCAGGTCGCTCGCTGTTGTCGCGGATACTGCGCCCGACCCAGCTGACGTACAGCTGGTCACGCGCCGACAGCAGCGCTTCCAGCAACAGGTAACGATCGTCTTCGCGCCGTGAGCGGTCACCGGGGCGGTAGTCGCTGGCCATCAGGTCGAAGTCCAGTGGTTGCTGGGCGCGCGGGTAATCACCATCGTTCATGCCCAGCAGGCAGACCACTCGGAACGGGATGGCGCGCATAGGCATGAGGGTGCAGAAGTTCACCGAGCCGGCGAGGAAGCGTTGCGACAGCTTGCCCTGGTCGAGGCCCGACAGCCAGGCTTCACGCACTACGGTGAGCGGCAACGGGTCTTGCAGGCCGACGGCCTCGCACACCTCAAGCCAGCCATCGCGCAGCTCCTGCAGCTGCATCAGCAGGAGCTCGTCACGCTCGCCCTCAGCGAGGAAAAACACCTGCAGCAAAGCATGCAGGCGCTCGCCCCACTCGCTGACGGTCGCAGGCTCGGACAAGGCCTGGCAGGCCACTTCGAGCGCATCAAGCAGTGCGACCAGCGGGCCGATCAGTGCCGCGTCCAGGCCACCGATTTCATCATAGGGTTCGATGCCGTCACAGGCTTCGCCCACCCCCACGGCATAGCCCAGCAGCATGCGCCGCAGGCCGAAGCGCCAGCTGTTCTGTTCAAGCCCGGCGGGCAAGCCCAGGCTGGCCCGCTGCTCGGCGTTGATGCCCCAACGGATACCTGCGCCCTCGATCCAGCGGTGCAGCGTGGGCAATTCGTTTTCGCGGATACCGAAGCGGGCGCGGACTGCCGGGACGTCCAGCAGGTCAAGTACTTCGCTGACCGCAAAGCGGCTGTCTGGCAACTTGAGCAGGTGTTCGAGGGCGATCAGCAAAGGCTCGCGACCGCGCTGGCCCTGGTCAGTGAGGGTGAACGGAATGTAGCGTGGATCATTGCGGTGCAACTGGCCGAACACTGCGCGGATATGAGGCGCATAGGTGTCGACAGCCGGCAGCATGACGATCACGTCACGCGGGCGCAACGTCGGGTCGGCGCTGAAGCGGGCCAGCAGTTGGTCGTGCAGGATCTCCACTTCACGTTGCGGGCTGTGGGCAATGTGGAATCGAACAGAGCGGTCCTTCGCCGTGTCGACTGGCGGCCACAGCTCGCGGGTTTCGGCGAGCGGACGCAGTTCAAGAATGTCGTCCTGCAGTTGGTTAAGCAGGGTTGTGGGCGAACCGTCACTGAAAAGGTCGATGCGGCCATCGCTGAACACACCTTGGTAGCTGCCAGGGTCGTCATAGCTGTCGAGCAGGTTGATATAGTCGCGACCTTGTTTGCCCCAGGCTGCCAGCAACGGGTGGGCATGTTGATGCAGCGACTGGTCGTCCAGTTGCAGGGGCATGCCCTGCTTGCGCTGCTGGCGCTTGTACTGATGGCGCAGCAGATCCTTGTCGGCAACGATATCGGCCCAGTGGTGGCGGCAGGGGTTGTGCACGCACAGCAGCACCTGGCTGAAACGCGCCAGGCCCGCCAATGCCTCCAGGGCCTGGGCAGGCAGCGAAGAGATACCGAACACGATCACCCGCGGCGGGAGCCCTGCGGGTGCCTGCTGCAAGCTGTTGATACGCTCGACGAAGCGTTGATGCACGCCGGCGCGGCTCTGTGCCATCCCCTCTTGGCCAACATCCTCCAGCAGCGCACGCCACAGTTCGGCTTGCCAGCGGTTGCCCGGGGGCAGCGCTTTGCGCTCGCCGCGGGCGGTGTTGAGGATGTGCTCGCCCGCAGCCCAGTCCTTGAGCCAATCGGCACGGTAGACCTGGTACTGGTCGAACAGGTCAGCCAGGCGCTCGGCGAGCTGGTAACGCTTGCGTAGGTCACTGTCGTCGGTGAGGAAGCGCCGCAGCGGCTCGAAATGCGGGCGCTCGATCAGGGCCGGCAGCAGGCGCATCAGTCGCCAGGTCAGCGGGGCCTTGTCGAGCAGGGAAACCTCGGGAATTTCGTCACGGCCCAGCACGCTTCGGTACAACTGCCACATGAAGCTGCCGGGCAGTTGCACATCGATTGCGGCGGCGATGCCGCAGCCGCCCAGGTCATCTGCCTGCGGGTCTTCAGCCAGCGCGAGTTTGAGCCATTGGGCGATGCCATTGCTTTGCACCAGGGCAATTTCGTTTTCCAGCGGCGCCAAGGGGTAGCGACGCATCCAGCTCACCACCAGGCTGCGCAGGTCGTCGAGGCGGTTGCCGTGGACGATCATGAAGCCGGGGTGGAGGTGGGTGATGTTGGGCATCGGCGGGTCTCTGGCAGGCGCTGGTGGCTGAGGGGGAACGATATCACGCGAACATGAAAGGGCCGAATGCCATCATTTTGAGCCCCCTTGGCTGGCGTTGCCCCTTTCACTGTAGGAGCGGGCGTGCCCGCGAAACAGGCTGCGAGGTGAATGGCACGGGCTTCGCCCGTGTTCGCGGGACAAGCCCGCTCCCACAGGGATTCGAGCTGGGCAGAATTTTTTTGCCCACAAAGACAAAACCCCTACCTGCATGCGCAGATAGGGGTTTTGCGAAATGAATCTTGACGATGACCTACTCTCACATGGGGAAACCCCACACTACCATCGGCGATGCATCGTTTCACTGCTGAGTTCGGGATGGGATCAGGTGGTTCCAATGCTCTATGGTCGTCAAGAAATTCTGTAGCCAGAATGTCCAGATGGACAGCCCAGCGAATCCGGATATGTGATGTTTGTGGTTCGTTGCGAACTTTCGGTTCGTATCATCTTCACCACCGCAATCTGCGTCAGCAAATTGCTTGGGTGTTATATGGTCAAGCCTCACGGGCAATTAGTATTGGTTAGCTCAACGCCTCACAGCGCTTACACACCCAACCTATCAACGTCGTAGTCTTCGACGGCCCTTTAGGGGATTCAAGATCCCAGTGAGATCTCATCTTGAGGCAAGTTTCCCGCTTAGATGCTTTCAGCGGTTATCTCTTCCGAACATAGCTACCCGGCAATGCCACTGGCGTGACAACCGGAACACCAGAGGTTCGTCCACTCCGGTCCTCTCGTACTAGGAGCAGCCCCTCTCAAATCTCAAACGTCCACGGCAGATAGGGACCGAACTGTCTCACGACGTTCTAAACCCAGCTCGCGTACCACTTTAAATGGCGAACAGCCATACCCTTGGGACCGGCTTCAGCCCCAGGATGTGATGAGCCGACATCGAGGTGCCAAACACCGCCGTCGATATGAACTCTTGGGCGGTATCAGCCTGTTATCCCCGGAGTACCTTTTATCCGTTGAGCGATGGCCCTTCCATACAGAACCACCGGATCACTAAGACCTACTTTCGTACCTGCTCGACGTGTTTGTCTCGCAGTCAAGCGCGCTTTTGCCTTTATACTCTACGACCGATTTCCGACCGGTCTGAGCGCACCTTCGTACTCCTCCGTTACTCTTTGGGAGGAGACCGCCCCAGTCAAACTACCCACCATACACTGTCCTCGATCCGGATAACGGACCTGAGTTAGAACCTCAAAGTTGCCAGGGTGGTATTTCAAGGATGGCTCCATGAGAACTGGCGTCCCCACTTCAAAGCCTCCCACCTATCCTACACAAGCAAATTCAAAGTCCAGTGCAAAGCTATAGTAAAGGTTCACGGGGTCTTTCCGTCTAGCCGCGGATACACTGCATCTTCACAGCGATTTCAATTTCACTGAGTCTCGGGTGGAGACAGCGCCGCCATCGTTACGCCATTCGTGCAGGTCGGAACTTACCCGACAAGGAATTTCGCTACCTTAGGACCGTTATAGTTACGGCCGCCGTTTACCGGGGCTTCGATCAAGAGCTTCGCTTGCGCTAACCCCATCAATTAACCTTCCGGCACCGGGCAGGCGTCACACCCTATACGTCCACTTTCGTGTTTGCAGAGTGCTGTGTTTTTAATAAACAGTCGCAGCGGCCTGGTATCTTCGACCGGCATGGGCTTACGGAGCAAGTCCTTGACCCTCGCCGGCGCACCTTCTCCCGAAGTTACGGTGCCATTTTGCCTAGTTCCTTCACCCGAGTTCTCTCAAGCGCCTTGGTATTCTCTACCTAACCACCTGTGTCGGTTTGGGGTACGGTTCCCAGTTATCTGAAGCTTAGGAGCTTTTCTTGGAAGCATGGTATCAACCACTTCGTCGCCTAA
>NZ_JBWKXT010000074.1:0-26834 GCF_059423245.1 Pseudomonas sp. GW460-LB5 | reverse complement strand
GTGTAAGGTTTGATGGTTATGGTGGGGCGGATATCGAGCGCCGCCCGCGCGGCGCATCGCGACGCAAGGCCGCTCCCACATTTGTTTCGGGCCAGTCCCTCCTGTGTCAGGGGCGCGCGACCGCCTTGTTGGTACGACGCGATATCGAGTCATGCGCCAAGGCGTTCGCGCGCAAACGCCACAGGAATAATTGGCCTGAAACAAATGTGGGAGCGGCCTTGCGTCGCGATGCGCCGCGCGGGCGGCGCTCGATCTCACAGACGCCGAACCTCTCTCGGCGAACTCATTTGGCAGTCACGGTTTCAGCAGCACTCTCCTGCGACAGGCTATACACATAAGCCGCCAGCAGGTGCACCTTGTCATTGCCCTGGATATCGGCCTGCGCCGGCATCTGCCCTTGGCGACCATAGCGAATGGTCTGTTGCAGCTGGGCAAAGCTCGAACCGTAGATGAACGCCTGCGGGTGGGTCAGGTCGGGTGCGCCCATGGCAGGGGTACCCTTGCCTTCGGGCCCGTGGCAGGCCACGCAGTTGGCCGCGAAGATTTCCTTGCCCTTGGCAACGTCAGCCTTGCTCCCTTCAGGCAGGCTGCGACCGTCCAGGTTGGTCAGCACGAATGCGGCCACATCGGCCACGCCCTGCTGGCCGATCACCTCAGCCCAGGCCGGCATCACGCCGTGACGGCCATTCATGATCGAAGCCTTGATGGTTTCTGCTTCGCCGCCCCAGCGCCAATCCTTGTCGGTGAGGTTGGGGAAGCCGAAGGCACCCTTGGCGTCAGAGCCGTGGCACACCGAGCAGTTGGAGGCAAACAGGCGGCTGCCCATTTTCAGCGCCTGCGGGTCCTTGGCGACTTCCTCCACCGGCATGGCGGCGTACTTGGCAAAGATCGGCCCGAACCTGGCGTCAGCCTTGTCCATCTCTTTTTGCCATTCGTTGGCGCCGGTCCAGCCATTTTCATAGCCCGGCAAAATGCCTTTCCAGTTGCCCAGGCCCGGGTAGAGGATCAGGTAGCCGACCGAGAACACCAGGGTGCCGACGAACAGCCAGAACCACCACTTGGGCAGCGGGTTGTCGTACTCCTCGATGCCGTCGAAGCTGTGGCCCATGGTCTGGTCGGTGGTGTTTTTGCTCTCGCCCTTGCGGGTGGCGAGCAGCAGCCAGGTCAGGCCGATCAGGCTACCGATGGTCAGCACGCTGATGTACGTACTCCAGAAGGTGGTCATTGCCCGTTACTCCTTGCAGCAGTCGTGGCAGCAGGTTCCTGCCCGCTAGTGGGCAGGTGGTCGTCGACGAAGGGCAGCAGGCGCGCTTCGGCGAAATCACGGTCGCGGCGGCGGTTGAATACCCACAGGGAGAGGCCGATGAAGGCGATCATCACCACCAGGGTGCCCAGGCCGCGGATCATGCCGATGTCCAGTTCCATCGCATTTACCTCTTGTTCTTGATCGCGGTGCCGAGCACCTGCAGGTAGGCGACCAGTGCATCCATCTCGGTCTTGCCTTTGACTGCGTCACGGGCGCTGGCAATGTCGTCGTCGCTGTACGGCACGCCCAGGGTGCGCAAGGTGCGCATCTTGACGTCGGTGTGGCTGTTGTCGACCTGCTGGGCGACCAGCCACGGGTACGACGGCATCTTCGACTCCGGCACCACGTTGCGCGGGTTGTACAGGTGCGCGCGGTGCCAGTCGTCCGAGTAGCGGCCACCGACCCGGGCCAGGTCCGGCCCGGTGCGCTTGGAGCCCCACAGGAACGGGTGGTCCCACACGCTCTCGCCGGCCACCGAGTAGTGGCCGTAGCGCTCGGTTTCGGCGCGGAACGGGCGGATCATCTGCGAGTGGCAGCCCACGCAGCCTTCGCGGATGTAGATGTCGCGGCCTTCCAGTTGCAGCGCGGTGTAGGGCTTCATGCCTTCCACCGGCTTGTTGGTGACGTCCTGAAAGAACAGCGGGACGATCTGGGTCAGGCCGCCGATACTGACGGCGAATACCATCAGCAGGGCCATCAGGCCGACGTTTTTCTCGATGACTTCATGTTTCATCAGGCGTTTCTCCTCAAGCCAACTGGGCGTTCGCAGGGGCGACGTCAAGCGCTGGCGAACGCACGGTGCGCCAGGTGTTCCAGGCCATCAGGAACATGCCGCTGAGGAAGATCGCGCCGCCGACGAAGCGCACGACAAAGCCTGGGTGGCTGGCCACCAGGGTTTCCACGAACGAATAGGTGAGCGTGCCGTCGCTGTTGACTGCCCGCCACATCAGGCCCTGGGCGATGCCGTTGACCCACATCGAGGCGATGTACAGCACGGTGCCGATGGTGGCGAGCCAGAAGTGCGCGTTGATCAGGCCAAGGCTGTACATGCGTTCCTTGCCGAACACTTTCGGGATGGTGTGATACAGCGCACCAATCGAGATCATTGCCACCCAGCCGAGGGCGCCGGCATGCACGTGGCCGATGGTCCAGTCGGTGTAGTGGGACAGGGCGTTGACTGTCTTGATGGCCATCATCGGGCCTTCGAACGTGGACATGCCGTAGAACGCCAGCGATACCACCAAAAAACGCAGGATCGGGTCGCTGCGCAGTTTGTGCCAGGCGCCCGACAGGGTCATCATGCCGTTGATCATGCCGCCCCAGCTCGGTGCCAGCAGGATCAGCGACATCACCATGCCCAGCGACTGCGCCCAGTCAGGCAGGGCGGTGTAGTGCAGGTGGTGCGGGCCGGCCCAGATGTACAGGGTGATCAGCGCCCAGAAGTGCACGATCGACAGGCGATAGGAATACACCGGGCGCTCGGCCTGCTTGGGCACGTAGTAGTACATCATCCCCAGGAACCCGGCAGTCAGGAAGAAGCCTACGGCGTTGTGGCCGTACCACCACTGCACCATCGCGTCGGTGGCACCGGCGTACACCGAGTACGACTTGGTCAGGCTGACCGGCAATTCCAGGTTGTTGACGATGTGCAGAAGCGCCACGGTGAGGATGAAGGCACCGAAGAACCAGTTACCCACGTAGATATGCTTGGTGTTGCGCTTCATCAGCGTGCCGAAGAACACGATGGCGTAAGCCACCCAGACGATGGTGATCAGGATATCGATCGGCCATTCCAGTTCGGCGTATTCCTTGGAGCTGGTATAGCCCAGCGGCAGGCTGATGGCCGCCAGCAGGATCACCAGTTGCCAGCCCCAGAAGGTGAACGCGGCCAGGCCCGGTGCGAACAGGGTGGTCTGGCAGGTGCGTTGCACCGAATAATAGGAGGTGGCAAACAGCGCGCAGCCGCCGAAAGCGAAGATCACCGCATTGGTATGCAGGGGGCGCAGGCGGCCGAAGCTGGTCCAGGGGAGGTCGAAGTTGAGGGAAGGCCAGGCAAGCTGGGCGGCGATGAAGACGCCGAGCCCCATCCCGACGATTCCCCACACCACCGTCATGATGGCGAATTGGCGGACCACCTTGTAGTTATAGGCGGTACTGCTGGTTGTGTTCATGTATGGGTTCCCATCCACGGTTATTTGGCAGGCTTTACAGCGAGGCAAGCATGATTAATGGGCAAAGTGCCGGTATTGACGGGGATCAATGGGCGAAGGTCGGAAATGTCCCAGGCTTGCGCTGCGATCTTCCACAGGTTCAGGGCAAGGACGGCTACAGGGGCTGCCTGATCCTGGCCCATGGTGCAGGTGCGCCGATGGACAGCGGGTTCATGGACGAAATGGCGCAAAGGCTTGCGGCGCTTGGGGTAGCGGTGGTGCGCTTCGAGTTTCCGTACATGGCCGAACGCAGGGTTACCGGCGGCAAACGGCCGCCGAACCCACAGAAGGTGCTGCTTGAATGCTGGCGCGAGGTGTACCGGCAGGTGCGACCTTTGGTCGCGGGCAAGCTGGCCGTGGGTGGCAAGTCCATGGGCGGTCGCATGGCGAGCCTGCTGGCTGACGAATTGGGCGCGGATGCGCTGGTGTGCCTGGGCTATCCGTTCTACGCGGTGGGTAAACCCGAGAAGCCACGGGTGGAACACCTGGCCGGGCTGAAAACACCGACGTTGATCGTGCAGGGCGAACGGGATGCGCTGGGTAACCGCGAGGCGGTGGCGGGGTATGCGTTGTCGCCGGCAATCGAGGTGAGCTGGCTAGTGGCGGGTGACCATGACCTGAAGCCGTTGAAGGCCTCGGGGTTCAGCCATGAGCAGCATATGCAGACGGCGGCGGAACGCGTTGCTGATTTCCTGAAGGATTAGTGCTGGATTCTTCGCGGGCATGCCCGCGAAGAGGCCGGCACAGGCTGACGCTTAGTCGCGGTACTCGCACAGGTAAGCGGTATCCACCTTCACCTGCAGCTGGAACTTGCTGTCGGCGGCAACATTGAACTTGTCGCCCGCATTGAAGGTTTCCCAGTTGTCGCTACCTGGCAGCTTGACGGTCAGGGCGCCCGATACCACGTGCATGATCTCGCGCTTGGCAGTGCCGAACTCGTATTCGCCCGGGGCCATGACGCCGACAGTGGCGGGGCCTTCTTCGCCCGCGAATGCGATCGACTTGACGGTGCCGTTGAAGTACTCGTTGACCTGGAACATGGGCGACTCCTGAAAAGGGGGGATGAAAAAGGGCTGGCCAGTATGCCCAAGCCCACAGGCCTCGTCATCTGCTTTCAGGGGCTGTTGGCGGGCAGGGTCAACGGTAGTAGCCGCGCCGTGTTGCGCGCATCTTCAAGGGCCCGGTGCTGCTGCCCGCAAAAGTGCATGCCGGCCAGGTGCAGGGCACCGTTCAGGCCGGTGGGGCGCTGCAGGTGGCGGGCCTTGGCAAAGCGTTGCTTGAGGTTGATGTGCGGCAACGTCCGTAGCAGGCTGTCGAGCCCGTGCAGCTGCCACTCCTGGTGCAGTTGCTGGCGGTCGTAGTCGCCCCAGCTGACCCAGGCCTGAAGCTGCTCACGGTGGTGCTCCAGCCAGCGCTCGAAGCTTGCCCACACCTCGCGAAACGGTGCAGCGCGATCCACATCATGTTGGCTTATGTGCGTCAGTTCGCGGCAAAACGGGGTCAGCTGTGGCCGCCGGCGTGGCCGCACGAAACACTGAAAGTGGTCGACCTCGCGGCCATCGCGGGTGACCAGGCTAGCGCCGATTTCAATGACTTCCATCTCTGTAACCGGCCATCCACCCTCGTCGGTGGTGGCTTCCAGGTCGATTACCAACCAATGGCCCATACCAGGCTCCCTTGCAGATCCTGCTAGAGCGTAGCCAAAGTCCGCGCATACGGCATCCCGTGGCATATTGCCGCCTGCTTTGGCACAACGAGCGCGCTCCAGCAGTTGTGCCGCTTCCGGAAAACGCCTAGCTTAAGTGGACCCAGGCATGAACCGTGATGAGCGTCCGTCTTGACTCCAGCACCCGGCCTCAAGGCTTTGTCCACCCTGATGTTGCTGGCCGTGTATTGGCTAGCGGTGCCGGCATGGGCTGCCGATGCCGTCGAAGTGAAGATTGGTGCGGCCCATTTCCCGCCCTACACGGTGCGCCCTGAACAGGGGGCTGACACCGGCCTGTTGCCGCAATTGGTCGATGCGCTCAACCGCTTGCAGCAGGGTTACCACTTCGTCCTGGTGCCCACCTCCATCCAGCGGCGTTTCGGCGACTTCCAGCAAGGCCGTACCGACATGGCGATTTTCGAAAACCCGCAATGGGGCTGGGAGCAGATTGCCCACCAGACCGTGGACATGGGCCTGGAGGACGCCGAAGTGTTCGTTGCCCGCCAGGCCAATGGCAGCGACCCGTCGTACTTCGATGACCTGCGCGGCAAACGTTTGGCATTGTTCAACGGCTATCACTACGCGTTCGCCCGCTTCAATTCCGACCCGGACTACCTGCGCACAACCTATAACGCGACCCTGACCTACTCCCACGACAGCAACCTGCTGATGGTGCAGGCTGGGCGCGCCGACATCGCCCTGGTCACCCGCTCGTACCTCAGCGATTTCCTGGCGCGCAACCCGGCCAGCAGGGCGCAGCTGCTGCCTTCGCAACGCATCGACCAAATCTATCACCACTACGCCCTGCTGCGCCCGGGGGCGCCTATCGACGAGCAGTCGTTTGCCCGCCTGCTGCGCGACCTGCGTGCCAGCGGTGAACTGGCCCGAATCTTCGAGCCCTACCGCATCACGGTCTCGGTGCCCAAGGACTAAATTCACGCACTTTCGCAACGTTCTCAGCAGTGAGCCTTTTCTTCATTTTTCGTGAGACAAGCCATGCCTTTCGATGCCGCTTCGCAGCCCCTGTCACCGCCACGCTGGCGCAGCCTCAGTGCCGAGGAGGGTGACAGCTGGCTAGGCCTCTCCCTCGAAGGTCGCCCACTGATCCAGGTGCGCCTGGAGGCGGGCGCTACCCTGCACGTTCACCTTGAGCGCCTGTGTCCCGAGCGCCCTTATCAAGCCTTGTGGTCGGCCTGCTATTGGTTGTTGTCCCGTGATACCACCTGTCAGCGCCTGGTCTGGCACTTGCCCGAAGTGCAGCCGCAGGTGCTGGCCAGTGGCTTGCTGCGAGTGGCTGAGCAGCCGGGCCAGTATCTGTGCGAGCGGGCGCTGTTCTGGCAGCTGCCACAGCCCTGGCTGGGCGATGCGCAGGCTGCGGTGTACCCACAGCAGATGCAGATCAGCAACGGCAAGCGCCACCCATGCCGCGCGCCCAAGCCCCGTGGTGAGGTATACCGGCGCTTCGATGCGCGGCTGGGTAGCTGGGTGTCGCTGCGCACGCTGGAGATCGAAGATGACCTGGAGCGCTTCAACCGCTGGCAGAACAACCCGCGGGTGGAGGCGTTCTGGCAGGAGGGGGGCACGCTGGCCCAGCACCGCGAGTACCTGGACAAGCTCGAGGCCGACCCGCACACCCTGACGCTGATCGGTTGCTTTGACGATGAGCCGTTTGCCTACTTCGAGGCTTACTGGGCCAAGGAAGACCGCATTGCGCCGTTCTACCCGGCCGATGATTACGACCGCGGCATACACATGCTGGTGGGGGAGGAGAACCACCGAGGGCCGCACAAGGTGGCCAGCTGGCTCTCGGCGCTGGTGCACTACCTGTTCCTGGATGACCCGCGTACCCAGCGGGTGGTGGCCGAGCCGCGTGCCGACAACGGCAAGATGATCGGCTACATGCACGACCAGTGCTTCCACTGCGACAAGGAGTTCGACTTCCCGCACAAGCGTGCGGCGCTGATGATTCTGGGGCGAGAGCGGTTTTTCGAGCGCTGCAAGCTGGCTTGATACCGAGTTGGCTTCTTCGCGGGCATGCCCGCTCCCACAGGATCACCACAGGCTTCAAGAGCAGTGGGGTACCTGTGGGAGCGGGCATGCCCGCGAAGAAGCAAACCCTGTGTGGTCAGGCCTGCCGGTTGGCCGTCTTGCGGCAATGCACCAGCGCATCGCGGATCATGAAGTTGACCAGTGTCGGCGATACCCCCAGCTCTTTGGCAATGTCTTTCTGCGGCACGCCATGCAGGCGGTACATCTCGAACGCATAGCGGGTGCGCTGCGGCAGTTCGTTCAGCGCCTGGGCAATGTCATCCAGCGCGGCAAGGTTGATGTGAGTGGCTTCGGGCGAGGCGTTCTGGATGACCACGTTCAGCCCTTCCTCCTCGCTGCCGGAGTATTTCAGCTCCATTGCCTGCTTGCGGTAGTGGTCGATCGCAAGGTTGCGCACGATCTGGAACAGGTAGCTGAGCTGCGCCTTGAACGACGAGGTTATCTGCGGGGCAGCGTTGAGCCGGAAGAAGGCATCCTGCACCACATCTTCGGCGCGCGAGCGGCAGCCGGTGATGCGTGCAGCGATCTTGACCAGGATGCTGCGGTTGTCGACGAAGGCCTGCAGTAATGGTGAATCGCACTTACTTGTGGATAGTTGTTCCGCCATGGAAATCACCTTGTCACAGAGGGGAAAGGAGGCCCCCAAGGCTGGGAAGCTTCCTACGACGTGCGACAAGCTATTCAGAATGATAATGATTGTCAAATACGAAACGTAATTAGTATCTATATCTTTCAGGTCTAAGGCCATCGTGTGACAGCGTTCACCTTTGGCCCCGCCTGCCACTGCGTAATCCCCGCTAATTTCTGCCTGCGCCCATCCGTTTCCCTGTGTACATCTTCGATCGCCCTTTGCTGTCCGCACACGTTCGCGGTGCAGCCGGCGCGCCCCAACAGACACTGGCAGGAACCCCCATGACGGACGCCTTCGAACTCCCGCTCTCGCTGGTCCAGGCACTTGCGCAACGCGCCACGCAGACCCCGGACAAGATCGCCCTGCGCTTTCTGGCCGACGCCCCCGGCGAGCAGGCTGTGCTCAGCTACCGGGACCTCGACCAGCGTGCACGCACCATCGCCACTGCGTTACAGGCCCGTGCCAGCTTCGGCGACCGTGCGGTGCTGTTGTTCCCCAGTGGTCCTGACTACGTGGCGGCGTTCTTCGGTTGCCTGTATGCCGGAGTGATCGCGGTACCGGCTTACCCGCCAGAATCCGCGCGCCAGCACCATCAGGAGCGTTTGCTGTCGATCATCGACGATGCCGAGCCGCGCCTGCTGCTGACCGTCGCGGCGTTGCATGACGGCCTGCAAGGCTTGCCAGCGCTGTCGGCGCACAACGGGCCTGAGCTGCTGGCAGTGGACAGCCTGGACCCGGCGCTGGCCGCAAACTGGCGCGAGCCCGTGCTCAAAGGTGATGACATCGCCTTCCTGCAATACACCTCGGGCTCCACCGCGCTGCCCAAGGGTGTACAAGTCAGCCACAGCAACCTGGTGGCCAACGAGCAGTTGATCCGCTGTGGTTTCGGCATCGACCTCAACCCCGACGACGTGATCGTCAGCTGGCTGCCGCTGTACCACGACATGGGGCTGATTGGCGGTCTGCTGCAGCCGATCTTCAGCGGCGTGCCGTGCGTGCTGATGTCGCCGGGTTACTTCCTGGCCCGGCCGCAGCGCTGGTTGCAGGCCATGAGCGAATATGGCGGCACCATCAGCGGTGGCCCCGACTTTGCCTACCGTCTGTGCAGCGAGCGGGTCAGCGAGGCCTCGCTGGCCGGGCTCGACCTGAGCCGCTGGCGCGTGGCCTATTCTGGCTCCGAGCCGATTCGCCAGGACAGCCTGGCAACCTTCGCCGACAAGTTCCAGGCCAGCGGCTTCGACCCGCAGAGCTTCTTCGCCAGCTACGGCCTGGCCGAAGCCACCCTGTTCGTCAGTGGCAGCCGCCGTGGCCAGGGCATCGACGCGCTGGAGCTGGACGCCGAAGCCTTCGCCGCTAACCGCGCCGAGCCGGGCAAAGGCAGCGTGCTGATGAGCTGCGGCTACCCGCAGCCCGGTCACGCGGTACGTGTCGTGGAGCCGCAGCACTTGCAGGTGCTGGGCGACAACCAGGTCGGCGAAATCTGGGCGGCTGGCCCGAGCATCGCCCGGGGTTACTGGCGCAACCCCGAAGCCAGCGCACGCACCTTCGTTGAAATGGACGGCCAGACCTGGCTGCGCACCGGCGACCTGGGCTTCATGCGCAACGGTGAAGTGTTCGTCACCGGGCGCCTGAAAGACATGCTGATCGTGCGCGGGCAGAACCTGTACCCGCAGGACCTGGAAAAAACCCTCGAACGTGAAGTTCAAGTGCTGCGCAAAGGCCGTGTGGCCGTGTTTGCCGTCGAGCAGCAGGGCGAGGAGGGCATCGGCGTGGCGGTGGAGATCAGCCGCCACGTGCAAAAGGCAATCGAACCCCAGGCGCTGGTCAAGACCCTGCGCCAGGTGATCGCCGACGCTTGCCGCCAGGCGCCGGCCGTGGTCCTGCTGCTGAACCCGGGCGCGTTGCCCAAGACCTCCAGTGGCAAGCTGCAACGTTCGGCCTGTCGCCTGCGTATGGACGATGGCAGCCTGGACTGCTACGCCCGCTTCCCAGATGTGAGCGAAACGGCTGCAAGCGCGGCTGCCGGCAATGAGCTCCAGGCACAGATCGCCGCAGTGTGGCGGGACATTCTCAAAGTAGAGGCGGTTGCGGCAGACGACCACTTCCTGCTGCTGGGCGGCAACTCCATCGCCGCCACCCAGGCCACCGCACGGCTGGCCGATGAGCTGGGTATCAACCTGGGCCTGCGCACCCTGTTCGAAGCGCCGGTACTGGCCGATTACAGCAGCGCTGTGGCGTCGATCATGGCCGACGGCGCTGCTGGCACTGCCACCATTGCACCGCTGGAGCGCACCCAGGCCTTGGCCCAGTCGTTGGCGCAAAACCGCTTGTGGTTGATGTGGCAGTTGCAGCCACAATCGGCTGCCTACAACATCCCCGCCGGCCTGCAGCTGCGCGGTGAGCTGGACGAAAGCGCCCTGCAAGCCGCCTTCCAGGCGCTGGTGGCGCGCCACGAATCCCTGCGCACCGTATTCAGCGAAGAAAACGGCCAGCCCCTGCAACGCATTGTGGCGCAACAGCCGTTCAGCCTGCGCCGCCTGGACCTCGAAGGCCAAACGCTGGAGCAGGTCAGCGCCCAGCGGGAAGCCGAGGCCCGTCAGCCGTTCGACCTCACTCAGGGCCCCTTGCTGCGGGTGACCCTGGCACGCCTGGACGACGAAGACCATCAGTTATGGGTGACCCTGCACCACATCGTCGCGGATGGCTGGTCGCTGAATATCCTGCTGGATGAATTCGCCAAACTTTACGCAGCCCGCTGTCAGGGCCTGGAGGCCAACCTGGCGCCGCTGGGCCTGGGTTATGCCGACTACGGCACCTGGCAGCGTCAATGGCTGGCCGCCGGTGAAGCCGAACGCCAACTGCAGTACTGGAAGGCGCAGTTGGGCGGTGACCTGCCGGTGCTGGACCTGTGCACCGACCACCCCCGCGCCAGCCAGCGCGAGCACAGTGCTGCCCGGTTCAACCTCAAGGTACCGGCCACGCTTGCCGAAGCACTCAAGGGCCTGGCCCGCGAACAGCAGGCCAGCCTGTTCATGGTCCTGCTGGCCGGCTGGCAGGCGCTGCTGCACCGCTACAGCGGCCAGGCCGACATCCGTGTCGGTGTGCCCAACGCCAACCGCCCGCGCCTGGAAGCCCAAGGCATGGTCGGCTTTTTCATCAATACCCAGGTACTGCGTGCACAGCTCGATGGTCGCCTGCCATTCACGCAGTTGCTGGCCCAGGTGCGCCAGGCCACCCTTGCGGCGCAGGCTAACCAGGACTTGCCGTTCGAACAGCTGGTCGAAGCCCTGCCGCAAGCCCGTGAGCAAGGCTTGTTCCAGGTCATGTTCAACCACCAGCAACGCGACCTGTCGGCCCTGCGCCGCCTGCCGGGGCTGCTGGCCGAGGAGTTGCCATGGCACAGCCGCGAAGCCAAGTTCGACCTGCAGCTGCACAGTGAAGAAGACCACCAGGGCCGCCTGAGCCTGGCCTTCGACTATGCTGCGGAGCTGTTCGAAGCCAGCACCGTCAAACGCCTGGCTCATCACCTGCTGGCGCTGCTGGAACAGGTGTGCGCCGCGCCGCAGCGGGCGCTGGGCGAGGTGCAATTGCTGGACGAGCCTGCCCGTGCGCAATTGCTGGGCTGGGGCCGGGCACCGGCTACCGCGCCGCCAGGCCTGCTGGTCGAACAGCTCAACGAACAGGCCCGCCTGACCCCGCAACGCACCGCGCTGGCCTGGGACGGCGGCAGCCTCGACTACGCCGAACTGCACCAGCAGGCCAACCGCCTGGCCCACTACCTGCGCGACAAAGGCGTCGGCCCCGACACCTGCGTCGCCATCGCCATCGAGCGTTCGCCACAGTTGCTGGTCGGCCTGCTGGCCATCCTCAAGGCCGGCGGCGCTTACGTGCCGCTGGACGTCGACTACCCGGCCGAACGCCTTGCCTACATGCTGGCCGACTGCAATGCCGGGCTGCTGCTGAGCCACAGCAGCCTGCTGGGCAAGCTGCCACAGGTCGACGGCGTCAGCGCCATTGCCCTCGACCAGTTGCACCTGGACAGCTGGCCCAGCCACGCGCCTGGCCTGCACCTGCACGGCGATAACCTGGCCTACGTGATCTACACCTCCGGCTCCACCGGCCAGCCCAAGGGCGTGGGCAATACCCATGCGGCGCTGGCCGAGCGCTTGCAGTGGATGCAGGCGACCTATGCGCTGGATGACAGCGACGTGCTGATGCAGAAGGCGCCGATCAGCTTCGACGTGTCGGTGTGGGAATGCTTCTGGCCGCTGGTCACCGGCTGCAAGCTGGTGCTCGCCGGCCCCGGCGAACACCGCGACCCGCAGCGCATCGCCGCGCTGGTGCAGGCCCATGGCGTGACTACGCTGCACTTCGTGCCGCCGCTGTTGCAGGTGTTCGTCCAGGAGCCGCAGGCGGGTGCCTGCAGCAGCCTGCGCCGGGTGTTCTCCGGTGGCGAAGCATTGCCCGCCGCGCTGCGTGACCGCGTGCTGCAGGTGCTGCCGCAGGTGCAGCTGCACAACCGCTACGGCCCGACCGAAACCGCCATCAACGTCACCCACTGGCACTGCCAGGTGGCGGACGGCGAGCGCTCGCCAATCGGTCGCCCGCTGGGTAATGTGCTGTGCCGCGTGCTGGACGATGAGCTTGAACTGACTGCCCCCGGCGTGTCGGGCGAGCTGTACCTCGGTGGCGCTGGCCTGGCCCGTGGCTACCTGGGCCGTCCCGGTCTTACCGCCGAGCGCTTCGTGCCCCAGGCCGACGGCCACGGCGAGCGCTTGTACCGCAGTGGTGACCGCGCGCGCTGGCAGGTGCAGCTACAGGCCCTGGAATACCTCGGTCGCCTCGACCAGCAGGTAAAGGTGCGTGGTTTCCGCGTCGAGCCAGAGGAAGTACAGGCCTGCCTGTTGGCACAGCCGGGTGTGGAACAGGCGCTGGTGCTGATCCACAAGGACGCCGTTGGTGCGCAACTGGTGGGTTACTACAGTGGCAGTGCGCACCCAGCCGAACTCCTGGCCGTGCTGGCTGAGCAACTGCCCGCGTACATGGTGCCGGCGCAGCTCATCCCGTTGGCACAGCTGCCGCTGGGCCCCAGCGGCAAGGTCGACCGCAAGGCGCTGCCGGCCCCGGTGTGGCAGCAACGCGAACATGTCGAGCCCCACACCGAGTTGCAACAACAGGTCGCCGCCATCTGGCGCGAAGTGCTGAACCGGCCGCGTGTCGGCCTGCAAGACGACTTCTTCGCCCTGGGCGGGCACTCGCTGCTGGCCACTCAGATCGTCTCGCGCAGCCGCCAGGCCTGCGATGTCGAGCTGCCGCTCAAGGCGCTGTTCGAAGCCAGCGAACTGGGCGCCTTCTGTGCCGAGATTGCACGTATCCGCGCGGCCGGCGAGCGCAACCTGCAAGGCGCAATCGCCCGCGTCGACCGGCGTCAGGCGGTGCCGCTGTCGTATTCGCAGCAGCGCATGTGGTTCCTCTGGCAAATGGAGCCGGACAGCCCGGCGTATAACGTCGGCGGCATGGCACGCCTGCGCGGCACCCTGCATGTGGACGCTTTCGAGCGTGCGCTGCAGGCGTTGATCGTGCGCCATGAAACCTTGCGCACCACCTTCCCCAGCGTCGACGGGGTGCCGTACCAGTGCGTTGCCGAAGACAGTGGCCTGCACCTCGACTGGCAGGACTTCAGTGCCTTGCCCATCGATGCCCGCCAGCAACACCTGCAACAACTTGCCGACGACCAGGCGCACCAGCCGTTCGACCTGGAGCGCGGCCCGCTGCTGCGCGCCTGCCTGGTCAAGGCTGACGAGCGCGAGCATTTCTTCGTGCTCACCCTGCACCACATCGTCACCGAAGGCTGGGCCATGGACATTTTCGCCCGCGAGCTAGGCGAACTGTACGAAGCCTTTGTCGATGACCGCGAGTCGCCGCTGGCGCCGCTGCCGGTGCAATACCTGGACTACAGCGTATGGCAACGGCAATGGCTGGAAAGCGGCGAGGGCGCTCGTCAACTGGCCTACTGGAAGGACCGCCTGGGCGATGAGCACCCGGTGCTGGCGCTGCCTGCCGACCGCCCGCGCCCGGCAGTGCAGAGCCACCGCGGCGAGCTGTACCGCTTTGAACTCGACCCGGCGCTGGTCGCCCGCGTGCATGCCTTCAACAGCCAGCGCGGCCTGACCCTGTTCATGACCATGACCGCCACCCTGGCTGCCTTGCTGCACCGTTATAGTGGCCAGCGTGACCTGCGCATCGGCGCGCCGGTGGCGAACCGCATCCGCCCGGAAAGCGAAGGCCTGATCGGCGCCTTCCTCAATACCCAGGTGCTACGTTGCGAGCTGGACGGCCAGATGACCGCCAACGCGCTGCTGGAGCAGATGCGCCAGGCCGCCATCGAAGGCCAGTCGCACCAGGACCTGCCGTTCGATCAGTTGGTCGAAGCGTTGCAACCGCCGCGCAGCAGCGCGTATAACCCGCTGTTCCAGGTGATGTGCAACGTGCAGCGCTGGGCTTTCCAGCAAAGCCGCACACTGGCCGGCATGCAGGTGGATTACCTGCTCAATGACGCCAGTGCCACCAAGTTCGACCTGTACCTGGAGGTCACCGACCTCGACGGCCGCCTGGGTTGCTGCCTGACTTACAGCCGCGACCTGTTCGACGAACCGCGCATAGCGCGCATGGCCGAGCACTGGCAGCACCTGCTGGTCGGCTTGCTGGACAACCCGCAGCAGCGCCTGTGCGAGCTGCCGATGCTGAGCGGTGCGGAGCAGCAGGTGCTGGCGGGTCAGTTGCAGGGCGAGCACGACTTCGACCTCGACCAGACCCTGCACGGCCTGTTCGCCGCCCAGGCGGCGCGCACACCACAGGCTGGCGCGCTGACCTTCGCTGGCCAGCACATGACTTACGCTGAACTCGATCAGCGGGCCAACCGCCTGGCCCGCGCCCTGCGCGAGCGTGGCGTCGGCCCGCAGGTGCGCGTGGGCCTGGCGCTGGAGCGCTCGCTGGAAATGGTCGTCGGCCTGCTGGCCATCCTCAAGGCCGGCGGCGCCTACGTGCCGCTCGACCCCGAGTACCCGCTCGACCGCTTGCGCTACATGATCGAAGACAGCCGCATCGGCCTGCTGCTCAGCCAGCGTGAGCTGTTGCAAACCCTGGGCGAGCTGCCTGAGGGCGTGGCCCGCTGGAGCCTGGAGGACGATGCCGCCAGCCTGTCGGCCTACAGCGATGCGCCGCTGGACAACCTCAGCCTGCCGCAGCATCAGGCGTACCTGATCTACACCTCCGGCTCCACCGGCAAGCCCAAGGGCGTGGTGGTCAGCCATGGCGAATTTGCCATGCACTGCCAAGCGGTCATCGCCGCGTTCGGCATGCGCAGCGATGATTGCGAGCTGCATTTCTATTCGATCAACTTCGACGCTGCCAGCGAGCGCCTGTGGGTGCCGTTGCTGTGCGGTGCCCGCGTGGTGCTGCGCGCCCAGGGGCAGTGGGGCGCCGAGGACATCTGCCAGCTGGTGCGCGAGCAGCAGGTGAGCATTTTGGGCTTTACCCCCAGCTACGGTAGCCAGCTGGCGCAATACCTGGGCGGGCAGGGCGAGCAACTGCCGGTGCGCCTGGTGATCACCGGCGGCGAAGCGCTGACCGGCGAGCACCTGCAGCGTATTCGCCAGGCCTTTGCGCCACAGCAGTGCTTCAACGCCTACGGCCCGACCGAAACCGTGGTCATGCCGCTGGCCTGCCTGGCGCCAGACGAGTTACCAGCGGACCTTGGCAGTGTACCGATCGGCCGCGTCATCGGTAGCCGCACGGCCTATATCCTCGACGACGACCTTGCCCTGTTGCCGCAAGGCGGCATTGGCGAACTGTACGTTGGCGGCGCCGGCCTGGCTCAGGGGTATCACGACCGCCCGGGCCTCAGCGCCGAGCGCTTCGTCGCCGACCCGTTCAGCATCGAAGGTGGCCGCTTGTATCGCACTGGCGACCTGGTGCGCCTGGGCACTGACGGCCTGGTCGAGTACGTCGGCCGTGCCGACCAGCAGGTGAAGGTTCGCGGCTTCCGTATTGAGCTGGGTGAAATCGAGAGCCGCTTGCAGGCGCACGCCGATGTCGACGAGGCCGTGGTGCTGGCCCTCGACCTGCCGGGCGGCAAGCAGTTGGTGGGTTACCTGGTGTGCAAGCAGGCCAACGCGGGTAGCGAGGCGCAAAACCTGCTGCGTGAAGCGGTGAAAGCCGATGCCCGCCAGCACCTGCCGGACTACATGGTGCCTGCGCACCTGGTACTGCTCGACAGCCTGCCGCTGATGGGTAACGGCAAGCTCGACCGCCGTGCGCTGCCGCTGCCGGACCTGGAACAAGCGCGTCAGCACTACCAGGCACCTGGCAACGAGGTGGAAAGGCAGTTGGCGCAGATCTGGCGCGATGTGCTCAACGTTGCCCAGGTCGGTGTACAGGACAACTTCTTCGAACTGGGCGGCGATTCGATCCTGTCCATCCAGGTGGTCAGCCGGGCCCGTCAGGCCGGGTTGCAATTCACCCCGCGCGACCTGTTCCAGCACCAGACCATCCAGACCCTGGCGGCTGTCGTTCAGCACAGCGAAACCGCGAGCACGGTGGAACAGGGGCTGCGCCAGGGCCAGGCCGGGCTGACACCGATTCAGCATTGGTTCTTCGACAGTGAAGTACCCCAGCCACAGCACTGGAACCAAGGCGTGTTGCTGGAGGCGCGCCAACCGCTGGATGAGGCGGTACTGGCGCAGGCCTTGGCGCTGCTGGTGCAGCACCACGACAGCCTGCGCCTGCGCTTCAGCCAGGCCCATGGCCGCTGGCAGGCCGAATACGCCCAGCCTGATACCAGGCCATTGCTGTGGACCGCCACCGTTGCCGATGTCGCTGATTGTCAGGCGCTGTACACCGACCTGCAGCGCAGCCTCGACCTGCAACAGGGCCCACTGCTGCGCGCCTTGCTGGTGGGTGACGGGCAGGGCAGCCAGCGCCTGTTGCTGGCGATCCATCACCTGGTGGTCGATGGCGTGTCCTGGCGGGTGCTGCTGGAGGACCTGCAGGCGCTGTACCGCGGCCAGCCACTGCCGGCCAAGACCCATGCCATGGGCGATTGGGCTGCGCGTCTGGCCAGCTACGCCGGCAGCGATTCGTTGCGTGACGAGCTGAGCTGGTGGCAAGGCCAGCTGGGCGGCGTGCGTCGCGAGCTACCGTGTGATCACCCGCAGGGCGGCAACCTGCACCGCCATGCGCAGACCCTGGCCATCGGCCTGGACGTGGAGCAGACCCGGCAACTGCTGCAACAGGCCCCGGCGGCTTACCACACCCAGGTCAACGACCTGCTGCTGACTGCACTGGCGCGTGCGTTGAGCCGGTGGAGCGGCGATGAAGAAGTGCTGGTACAGCTTGAAGGCCATGGCCGTGACGGGTTGTTCGAAGACATGGACCTGACCCGCAGCGTTGGCTGGTTCACCAACGCCTATCCCCTCAGCTTGCGCCCGCTGGCAGGCGAAGGCGACGTGGCGCTGGCCGGCTCGATCAAGCGTATCAAGGAGCAACTGCGCCAGGTGCCGCACAAGGGGCTGGGCTATGGCGTACTGCGCTACCTGGCCGACACGGCCGGGCGCGAGCAGATGGCGGCCTTGCCGCAGGCGCGTATCACCTTCAACTACCTGGGCCAGTTCGACCAGCAGTTCGACAGCGCGGCGCTGTTCCAGCCCCTGGAAGCACCGGCCGGCCTGGCGCATGACCTCGATGCACCACTGCCTAACTGGCTGAGCGTCGATGGCCAGGTATATGGGGGGGCCTTGCAGCTGCGCTGGACCTTCAGCGCCGAGCGCTATGACCCGCAAACCATCGCCCGCCTGGCCGAGGCCTATCGCCAGGAACTGCTGGCGCTGGTCGCGCATTGCCTGGCCGATGGCAACACCAGCTTCACCCCGTCGGACTTCCCGCTGGCGCATCTCACTCAGGAGCAGATCGACGCGTTGCCGGTACCCGCTGCGCAGATCGAGGACGTCTACCCACTGACGCCGATGCAGGAAGGCATGCTGCTGCACACCCTGCTGGAGCCAGGCACCGGCCTCTACTACATGCAGGACCGCTACCGCATCAACAGCGCGCTGGACCCTGAACGTTTTGCCCAGGCCTGGCATGCCGTGGTGGCACGTCACGAAGCGTTGCGGGCATCGTTCAGCTGGAACAGCGGCGAGGCGATGCTGCAGATCATCCACAAACCGGGCAACCTGGCGGTGGACTACCAGGACTGGCGCGGCCTTGCTGACGAGGCCCAGGAGCAGCGCCTGCAGGCCCTGCACAAGCAGGAGCGCGAGGCCGGTTTTGCCCTGCTCAGCGAAGCACCGTTCCACTTGCGCCTGGTGCGTGTGGCCGACGAGCGCTACTGGTTCATGATGAGCAACCACCACATCCTTATCGATGCCTGGTGCCGCTCGCTGCTGATGAACGACTTCTTTGAGGTTTACCAGGCCCTCGGCGAAGGCCGCCAGGCCCAGTTGCCGGTGCCGCCGCGTTACCGCGATTACATCGGCTGGTTGCAGCGCCAGGGCCTGGAGGATGCGCGCGCCTGGTGGCAGGCCAACCTGGCCGGCTTCGAACGCGCCACCGCCATCCCCAGCGACCGCCCGCTGCGGCATGACCACGCTGGCAGCGGCATGGTCGTCGGCGACTGCTACACCCGCCTGGCGGTGAGTGACGGCGTGCGCCTGCGCGAACTGGCCCAGGCCCACCAGCTTACCGTCAACACCTTCGCCCAGGCGGCCTGGGCCTTGGTGCTGGCACGCTACAGCGGCGACCGCGACGTCGCCTTTGGCGTGACCGTGGCCGGGCGCCCGGTCAGCATGCCGCAGATGCAGCGCACCGTCGGCCTGTTCATCAACAGCGTTGCCTTGCGTGTGCAGTTGCCCGCATCCGCTGAGCGTTGCAGTGTGCGCCAGTGGTTGCAGGGCCTGCTGCAAAGCAACATGGAACTGCGCGAGTACGAATACCTGCCGCTGGTGGCGATCCAGGAGTGCAGCGACCTGCCCAAGGGCCAGCCGCTGTTCGACAGCCTGTTCGTGTTCGAGAACGCGCCGGTGGAAACCGCCGTGCTCGACCACGCCCAGCACCTGAACGCCAGCTCCGACTCGGGCCGTACCCATACCAATTTCCCGTTGACGGCGGTGTGCTACCCGGGCGACGACTTGGGCCTGCACCTGTCGTTCGACCAACGGTACTTCGACTACCCGACCGTCGAGCGCCTGTTGGCCGAGTTCAAGCGCCTGCTACTGGCGCTGGTACAAGGCTTTGAAGGGGAGGTGAGCGAGCTACCGTTGTTGGGTGCCGAGGAGCAGCGTTTCCTGCTGGACGACTGCAACCGGACCGAGCGGTCCTATCCGCTGGAGCAGAGCTACATCGCACAGTTCGAAGCACAAGTGGCCGCACATCCGCAGCGCACTGTGGCCCGCTGCCTGGAGGCGTCCTATGACTACGCCGGGCTGAACCTGGCAGCCAACCGCCTGGGCCATGCCCTGGTGGCTGCCGGGGTCGGCGTGGATCAGCCGGTGGCGCTGCTGGCCGAGCGCGGGTTGCCGCTGCTGGGCATGATCGTTGGCAGCTTCAAGGCCGGCGCGGGCTACCTGCCGCTGGACCCGGGCCTGCCGGCGGCGCGCCTGCAAAGCATCATCCAGCTCAGCCGTACGCCAGTGCTGGTGTGCAGCGCCGCCTGCGCCGAGCAGGGGCGGCAGTTGCTGGGCGAGCTGGCGGTTGCACTGCGGCCGCAATTGCTGGTCTGGGAAGACATCCAGGCCAGCCAGATCGCAAGCCACAACCCGGGCATCCACAGTGGCCCGGACAACCTCGCCTATGTGATCTACACCTCAGGGTCGACCGGCCTGCCGAAAGGGGTGATGGTCGAGCAGCGCGGCATGCTCAACAACCAACTGAGCAAGGTGCCGTACCTGGCCCTGAGCGAGCATGACGTGATCGCCCAGACCGCATCGCAAAGCTTCGATATTTCGGTGTGGCAGTTCCTTGCCGCGCCGCTGTTCGGCGCCAAGGTCGAGGTCGTGCCGAACGCCATCGCCCATGATCCGCAGGGCCTGCTGGCGCATGTGCAGGCCACCGGCATCACCGTGCTGGAAAGCGTGCCGTCGCTGATCCAGGGTATGCTGGCCAACGACCATCAGGCCCTCGACGGCCTGCGCTGGATGCTGCCGACCGGCGAGGCCATGCCACCGGAACTGGCGGCGCAGTGGCTGCAGCGTTACCCGCAGATCGGGCTGGTCAACGCCTACGGGCCGGCAGAGTGCTCGGATGACGTGGCGTTCTTCCGCGTCGATGCCGCGTCGACCCAAGGCAGCTACTTGCCGATCGGCACTCCGACCGACAACAACCGCCTGTACCTGTTCGGCGAAGAGCAGGCACTGGTGCCGCTGGGCGCGGTGGGCGAGCTGTGCGTGGCTGGCACGGGTGTTGGTCGTGGCTATGTCGGTGACCCGGCGCGCACGGCAATGGCGTTCATGCCTCACCCTTACGGGCTACCTGGAGAGCGGCTGTACCGGACCGGTGACCTCGCACGGCAGCGCCCGGACGGTGTGCTGGAGTACGTCGGGCGCATCGACCACCAGGTGAAGATCCGTGGTTACCGCATCGAGCTTGGCGAGATCGAAGCCCGCCTGCACGAACAGGCCGAGATTCGCGATGCTGCAGTGGGCGTGCAGGAAGGCGTCAACGGCAAACATCTGGTCGGTTACCTGGTGGCACACCAGGGTATCGCCGCCGATGGCGCATTGCTGGAGCAGATCAAGCAGCGCCTGCGGGCTGGGTTGCCAGAGTACATGGTGCCGCTGCACTGGGGTTGGTTCGACAGCCTGCCGCACAACGCCAACGGCAAACTCGACCGCAAGGCCCTGCCGGCCATCGACATCGGCGGCCAGCACAGCCAGGCCTATCAGGCGCCGCGCAACGAGCTGGAGGAAGTGCTGGCGGGCATTTGGGCCGATGTGCTCAAGGCCGAGCGGGTGGGGGTACACGACAACTTCTTCGAGCTGGGCGGGCATTCGCTGCTGGCCACGCAGATCGCTTCGCGGGTGCAGAAGCAATTGCAGTTGAACGTGCCATTGAGGGCGATGTTCGAGTGCAGCACGGTGGAGGAGCTGGCCGAGTATGTGCAGGGGTTGCAGGGCAGTGCGCTGGATGACGACAAGGTTGACCGGCTTAGTGACCTGATGGCCGAGCTTGAGGGGCTGTAACTAGATCGGCGCAGCCTGCGCCTGCCTCCTCGCGGGGTTGCTCGTTCCCACAGGAATTTCGCCATTCCTGTGGGACGGGTGTGTCTTGGCGACGAACCCCTGCGATGGGCTGCGTTTCAGTACCGGTAATTTGTGGTGACCCTTGAGAACTTTAGACTGCAAAGCGGTTAAGGTGTCAGCGTTGCTAGGCAGCCCCAGATTGCTCCAGCAGGGTGGAAGCATTAATGAAGGCTTCATCGAAAGAAGTCGCATGATAGCGAGTCAGAAATTGGTCTGAACTATTGAACGCTTCGAGTTGACGATGGGCAAGCATGTAAAACCGATCGCAGTGTGTCGCGATTTCCGGCGTATAGTGTGATGAAACCAAAACACTGGCCCCTTCGTTGCAGGCGTGTTTGATCCCAAGCCAGATGAAGTGCCGGAATTCCGGATCCACTCCAGCCGTGGGTTCGTCAAGTATTATCAGATCGCTGCCCATGAGCAACAGTGTCAACGTGAAAAAACTTCGTATCTCGCCATAGCTACAAGTCGACGCTTTCTTTTTTGAAATATCCGCATATCGTTTGCAGAGCGCAGGCGACCATGCGTCAAGCCGACCCAGTGCCTCAGAAAGGCAGGGTTTGGGCGACGCATTCAAGTTGTTGATGAGCTGGTAAATTTCAATCATCCGTAGCTGGGGGGGAGGTGTCAAAATTTGTGTAAGATAAGCCAGGTTTTTGGCGCGGTTGATGATGTTCCCCCGGTCGGGCTGTCTAAGTTTACAAATCAGGTCGAAGAGCGTCGTTTTTCCTGCGCCATTGCTCCCCAATATACCTGCTACTTCACCTGGCGAAAGATGCAGGTTGAGGTTGTGCAGCAGCGGGTTGCCTTCGTACGAGAAAGTCAGGTTGTCAAGGGTAAGGATGCTCATTCAGTAACGACTCCAGATGGGCTGTATTCTGAAATGATTCGCCGTCACACAAAAGCCGACCAGTGTGAGGGTGAACGCCACTGGGAAAACTGCCAGTAATGAAAGTTCGCCACGAAAAATGCGGGTGCTCACGTACAGGGGATTGACCAGAGAGATCAATTGTTCGTGCGTTTCACTGGTGATGGCGCCCAAGTAGCTGGACATCAGCATGAGGAATGACAGCAGTGAGAATAGAGTGCCGGCTGTTCCAAATGTTATAGGCAGAGCGGCTATAGCGAAACCAATACAGGAAAACCCCAGGTAACTGGTAAAGAAACACGCCATGATGTACAAATATTCATGGCCTGAATAAGCTCCATGCATGGGCTTGGTGACCAGGTAGAAGAAGGAGGCGTACGCGACGCTTAGAATCGAATAGCTGATCATGTGGGATGCAAGAAAAAGGCGAATGGATTCTTTCTGGTAGATGAATGAACGGATAAAGCCGCTTTCCCTTCTGCCAATCAGGTAAAAGCTGAATCCAAAAAAAGCGACGTTTGCTGAAATGTAGGCGTAGAACCAGCCGGCGTAGAATAAATAGGGTTGGGTGTTCTTGTCTGTATTCAGAAAACTCGGGGTCATGATAAAGAACAGCATGCACGGCGCGAAAGCAGTCCACAATAAACTGGAAGGCTCTCGGAGGTGCTCCTTTATCAAGATGTTTGAGATGTTATAGAGCCTTCCTGTATTAGAAGGCGCGCGTGGGCTGCTGCTGGTCATGGGAAGGGCCCTTCTGTTGATTGCCTTCATTTATGTCATGAAGTGCTTTTTATTCTTGGTCGAGGCGATGGCCAATTGAGCCTCTGCTGACGTCTGCCTCGCAGTTGCTGTCGCCGGAGTGCTCTCTGTTTAGATTTATATTTGCGTTGCGTCAAGTTTGGCGTGAATGGCCGCTGGCTGAGCGCGGTATCCGCTGTTTGAAGTGAGGCTGGACCTGTGAGGTTTTTCTGCGGGATGTTTCTGATGAGAGTCCAATGACTGAATGAAGTTTTAGGAAACTTCCTGTTCTTGTATAGGATTCGCCCGTGTTTTTCGTAGGGTAGAAAGGTGATTCAGTGGGGAATGTGCTGTTTACGATGGGCGGTGTTTATTGGATGAGACACTGAATTCATTGTTTCGAGATGTAAAAATAGAGTGTGACGGCGCCGTTGGACCATCGACCTAGGCGGCCAGCGGAGTCGTGCCGGCGGTGGGCTAGGCCGATGTGCTCAACGGCAGGTGTAGGGTTGGTGCTCACCTTGAGCTTTAGAGGGCGGCCCACGATCTATGCCGCACCTCAAAACTCAAGACATGCACTAGCGCTTGCCAAGAATCTTCCCAAGCATTTCTGGCCGCGGTGCCCCTTGCTGGCTTTGCAGATTGCCCTGTTCATCCTGATAGAAAATCGCCGGAGTCGCCTGCAACCCCATCTCTTCCATCAATGCCATGTTGGCTGCCAGCTTCTGCTGCACCGCCTCAGGCACCTGCTCCAGTGCCTTCAGCGTGCTGGCCTTGCCGGCTTTTTCATGCTGTTGCAGTGCCTTGGCCGGGTCTTTCGCAGCCAGCAGCGCCGCCGATTTACCCGGGCTGTCCTCGCGGATGATGCCGACCATGATATGGCGCAACTGCACCTTGCCCGACTCCACCCACGGCCGCGCCTGTTCCCAGAACATGTTGCAATAAGGGCAGTTCGGGTCGCTGAACAGGTACACCTTGCGCGGTGCATCGGCCTTGCCGTCGGCGATCCAGGCGGTTTTCTCCAGCTTCGCCCAGATTGCTTTGCTCATCGGTGCATACACCAGCTTTTCCAACGGCTCGGCGCTAAGGTCCTTGCCTTGTTCGTCGAACAGGCTGCCGACCACTACGTGCTTGCCGTCAGGGGTCAGGTACAGGGCCAGGGCGTTGTTCTGGTACTCGGCGGCGTAGCCGCGCAGGCCGTCAGGCGCGTTGAAGCTGCCTTTGATCACGGCGCCCTTGGCTTGCAGTTGCTGAACCGCCTTGGGCAGCTCTTCGGCCTGCAGGGGCGGGGCGGCCAGCAGGGCCAGGGACAGGGGCAGCAGTGCAGTCAGTCGCATGTCAGTTTCCTTGTGCGGCAGGGGCGGGCGCAGTGGCCCGGTCGAAAGGTTCCAGGGCGTGGCGCAGGCTGGCCCGGGACAGCTCGCCCAGGTGGCTGCCGATCAGCCGCCCGTCGGCGTCATAGAACAAGGTCGTGGGCAGGGCCATGGAACCGACCCGTTGGGCCAGCAGGCCGGTGCCGTCGAACAGCACGTGGGTCAGGCTCAGGCCGGTAGTGGCGAGGAAGGTGCTGACGTTTTCCGGGGTCTCGCCCTGATTGACGAACAGGAAGGTCACATGCGGGTATTCGCCTTGCGCCTGTTGCAGCACCGGCATCTCGCGCCGGCAAGGCGGGCACCAGGTGGCCCAGATGTTGATTACCAATGGCTTGCCGCGGTAGCTGTGCAGCGCCACCGGCTGGCCGCCAGCGTTGCGCAGGCTAAGTTCGGGCAGCTCGGTACCTTTGCTGTACAAATGTCCGCCGAAGCTGGCCAGGCCCCAGAACAGCGCGCCGCTGAACAGCGCCCAGCCCAGCGGGCGGCGCAGGCCTGGGTGGCGCCAGCCCTGCCACAGGGCACCAAAGACGATGCCGACAAGGCCCGTCCAGAGCAGGAACCCGCCGTCGCGGATGTCGATCATTTGCAACGGCTCATCGCGGTACATCGGCCAGTAGGCCAGCACGAAGCCGGCACGGGCGCACAGCAGGCCGATCAGGAACAGGTTGAACAGCGCCGATTCCGGGCTTTCGCCACCACGCCGGGCGACCCACCAGCCGACCACGCTGGCGATCACCAGGGCGGTGAGCATCAACAGGTGGTTGAGGGCCATCGTCAGTGGCCCGAGGGTTACGGTCAGCATCAGCCTTGGCTCCTGGTCTGGGCCCAGTGTTGCTGGAACGCGGCGGCATCCACCTCACCGGTAATGCGCCGCGCGCGGCGTTCGTCGCCTTCCGGGCCGATCCAGATGATGCTGGGCGGGCCGGGTACCTGGTAGCGCTGCAGCAAGGCTTTGCTGGCTGTGCTGTCGGCGGTCACGTCCAGGCGCAGCAGGTGCACCCCGGCCAGGCCGGCCTGCACGTCGCTGCGGGCGAACACCTGTTTTTCCATGACCTTGCACGACACGCACCAGTCGGCATAGTAGTCGAGCATCACCCACTGGCCACGAGCCTTGGCCGCATCCAGTTCACGTTGCAGGTCTTCGGGGCGGCTGACCGTGACGAAGCTGTCTTCGGCATGCTGGCCAGCGACTGGCGCGCCACCACCACCGGTGAACGGGCGCAGCGGCTGCCACAGGTCATCGCCACCGGCTGCGGCGCCTACCAGCAACAGGCCGCCCCACAGGGCGCCCAGCAACGGTACGGCGCGCAACGCTGGCAGGCGCTGCAGGACCGGCCAGGTGGCCCAGGCCAGGGCGATCAGCCAGGCGCCGCTCAGGGCCAGCAGCAGTGTGGCGGGCAACAGGCTGCGCACGGTATACAGCGCCATGGCCAGGAACACGAAGCCGAACACGCCCTTGACCCGGTCCATCCAGGCGCCTGGGCGCGGCAGGTAACGGTTGCCCAGGGTTACCAGCAACAGCAGTGGTACGCCCATGCCCAGGCCGAGGCTGAACAGCACCAGCGCGCCCTGCAGCACGTCGCCGCTCTGGGCGATGTACAGCAGCGCGCCGGCCAATGGCGCGGTCATGCACGGGCCCAGCAGCAGGCCGGACAACGCCCCGAGCAGCGCCGCGCCATACAGGTTGCCGCCACGGGTGCCTTGCCCGGCGCGGTCAAGGCGGTCCCGCACGGCGGCGGGCAGTTGCAGCTCGAAGGCGCCAAACATGGGCAGGGCCAGCAGCACGAACAGCCCCGCGAGGCTGCCCAGCAGCCAGGGTTGCTGCAGCCAGGCCTGCAGGCTGGCACCCAGCAGCGCGGCAACCACGCCCAGGGCGGCGTACACCAGTGCCATGCTCAGCACATACACCCCGGCCAGCAGCCAGCCGCGTCGGGCGCTGGCGCCATTGCCCAGTACCAGCCCGGCAAGGATCGGCAGCATCGGGAGCGAGCAGGGGGTAAACGCCAGCAACAGGCCCAGGCCGAAGAACGCCAGCAGGCTCCAGGCCAGGTGGCCCTGTTGCAGGCCACTGGCCAGGGCCTGGTCGCTGGCTTGCTCGGCGGCTGGGGCCACACTGCCGCCCAGCTCGATCAGGGTGGTCTGCGGTGGATAGCACAGGCCGGCGTCGGCGCAGCCTTGCCAGCCCAGGCGCAACTGGCCTTGGGCATTGGCCGGCAGCAGCAGTTCGAGCTGGTCGCGGTACACCGCGCTGTCACCAAAGAATTCGTCATGGTGGTTGAGCGCCGGCGGCAACTGCGGGTGCTGCTCGGCAGGCAGGCCGTCGAATTTCAAGCGCTTCTGGTACAGGTAGTAGCCCGGCTTGATCTGGAAATACAGGCGCATCTGGCCATCGGCCTGGCGGTCGTGGGTGAGCACGAAGGCCTGGTCGACCGGCAGGAAGTCCGGTTTTACATCGAACGGGTTGGCCTGCAACGGCCCGGCCAGAAGCAGTGTGAGGAAGAGCAGGAGGACGCGCATGTCTTCGCCTTGGCAGATCTAGGAATGGGGCCATGCTGGCTGGGGTTGATTAAAGGAAGGTTAACTCTGGCTTTTTGGGCAGATGCTTGTCGGGGGATTTTTAGCGCCTGGGAGATCGAGCGCCGCCCGCGCGGCGCTCGAT
>NZ_JBWKXT010000073.1:0-26841 GCF_059423245.1 Pseudomonas sp. GW460-LB5 | reverse complement strand
GTGGTGGTCATGGTGGCGGTGGGGGTGGCTTCGGCGGTCATCAGGGTGGTGGCCCTCGCTGAGCTGATCTCGCGATGGAACGCATTGCCTCGGCCGGGCTGCAACCGCTACCCGGCGCGAGCGCACTCACCACGCTATCCGCTCGCCATCCCACCCCCAAAAACTGCCACTCTCCGATGGCCCAAGCCGCCCCACCTGCTCCATCACGCACTGTGCCGCAAACGCCGGTTCAAACAGCTTCCCCTCCGGCACATTCCCTTGAAACGGCCGCGACAGCCCGGTATCGGTAGTGCCCGGATGCAGCGCCAGCACCGTGGCGTTCGGGTTCAGGCGTTTCAGTTCGATGCTTGCCGTGTGCAGCAGCTGGTTCAGCGCCGCTTTGCTCGCGCGATAGCTGTACCAGCCGCCCAGTCGGTTGTCACCGATCGAGCCTACCCTGGCCGACAGCGCCGCAAAGGTGGCGGGCTGGTTGCGCAGCAGCGGCAACAGATGCTTGAGCAGCAGGATCGGTGCGAATGCGTTGGTGGCGAAGCTGGCCTGCAGGCTGGAGAGGTCCAGTTGGGCCAGCGATTTCTCGGCTTTGCTGCCCTCCTGGTGGAGGATACCGAGTGTGCTGATAACCAGGTGAAGGTGTGGGCAGGCATGGCCCACCTCGGATGCAAGCGCAGCCAGCGCCAGCTCGTCGCGAGCATCGCAATTGAGCAGTACCAAGCGTTCGCCATGTGCCTGGGCAAGTGCAAGCAGTCCCTCAGCGGTGCGGGCGTGCCGCGACACAGCGCAGACGCGGCTTACATCATCGCGGGCCAGCATCGCCTTACACAATGCCAGGCCGATACCTCGGCTTGCACCGCATATCAGCACGCGAGCATTGTCAGATAATCCGGGGATCAGGCTCATAGGGTGCGCCTCGTCTTTCGAATGAATCTAGCCCACCGGCATGGTTTTTGGTTTTAAATATGCGTGCTAGCTTGGATTTTTGGGGCCGCTTTGCGGCCCCAGTATGCGAGCGATGCACATCAGAAGTTGTAGGTCAGCCGCGTGAAGTAGTAACCCCCGGTAAAGCCATAAGGCGAATAGGCCCCATACCCCTTGGTCATGGTCTTGCTGCTGGGGTTCTGCCGCTCGGGGTAAACATCAAACAGGTTCTGCGCTCCCACCGCCAGGTTGAGGTCTTTGCTCAGCTGGTACCCCACGTCGATATCGGTGATCCAGCGCGCCTTGTATTCACGGTCGAGGCTGCGGTCAGTCGCCGAGTTCACTTCACGCCATGAACCATAGCGGGTCAGGGTCAGGTTGCTGGTCCAGCGGTCGCGCTGCCAGTTGGCGCCCAGAATCAACTTGGTGTGCGGCTGCACCTCGGTCAGGAAGTTGCGCGCCTGGCGGTCCATCAGGCTGTAGTCCGTGCCCTGGATATTGACGTTCTCCTTGTAGCTCAGGATCTGCGTCTGGTTCCAGTTGAAGGCGGCGGTCCATTTCAGTTGCCCCCAGTTGCCCAGGTTCTGGTCGAAATTGCCCACCAGGTCCAGGCCCTTGGTGCGGGTATTGGCGCCGTTGGTGAAATAGCGCCCGCCAGAGGTGGAATCGATACCGTTGTCCAGCAGCGTCTGGGTCACTTCGTCGCCCAGCAGGGTACCGGTGAGGGTGATGCGGTCGCGCACGTTGATCACGTAAGCATCTGCGGTGAACGACAGCTGCGGTGCAGGCTGGTAGGTCAGGCCCAGGCTGTAGTTGGTCGAGCGCTCGGGCTTGAGTGCGGTGGCGCCCAATGCCTTGGCTGCCGCCGAGTCCACAGGCAGTACGCCGTAGTTGATCGATTGGTACACGCCATTGACCACACCGTAGGTGGTCGAGCGGGCGCTGAACAGGCTGTTGGCCAGCGACGGTGCGCGAAAGCCGTTGCTGACCGTGGCGCGCACGGCCAGCGCGGGGGTGAAGTCATAGCGGTGGTCAGTTTGCCGCTGCGGGTGGCGCCCACCCCGCGGTTGTAGTGTTCGTAGCGCAGCGCGCTGCCCAGGTACCACTGCGGCAGCGGGTTGAAGCCGACGTCGATGTAGCTGGCCACGCTGTTGCGGCTGGTGCTGGTGGCTTCTTCCGGTGAGATACCGTTGGTGACCTGTGCACCGGAGGCTGCGCAGTCCCCGGGCGCACGGCAGTAGCCGCCGTTGGCCCACGAGGCCCAGTCGCCATCGCGCACCTGGTAGGTGTCACGGCGGTGCTCCAGGCCCCAGGACAGGTCAAGCGGCTTGCCCAGGCCAATGTCGAAGCTGCGCTGCAGGTCCAGGTTGCTGGTCAGCTGTGTGGCGACCCAGGTGCCCGATTCGAAATGGTTGGGCGTGGCCTCGCCCAGCGAGGCGTTCTGGTTGTGCGTGGTGCCTTGCAGCGCCTCGTTGCGCCCGTAGGTGCTGGACAGGCCCCAGGCCCATTCCCCGACATTGCCCTTGGCGCCGAAGGCGCCCTGCACATCCTCTTCCTCGATGTACCAGGTGGGTGTGTAACCGCTGGGGTAACCGTTAGGCCCGGTGGTGATGGTGTTGGTGATGGTCGGCAGGCGGAAGTTCTGCCCCTGCTCGGCCTTGCGGTGTGAATAGGTGGTGAACGAATACAGGGCCAGGTCGTCGCTTAGCGGCAGCTCGGCGTTGTAGCCCAAGGTCAGCAGGTTGATCTTCGGTGTGCCGTAGCCGCCGTAGGTTGACTTGCCAGCCTTGTCGAAGGCTTCGGCATAGCTGTAGCCGTTAGCACTGGCCTTGTTGTCGTCGTTCTGGCTGCGCGCATCCAGGGCCAGCTGCACGATGCCGCTGTCGCCGATCTCGAAGCCCTTGTTCAAGCCTTGCTGCACGGTCTGCTTTTTGCCGTCGTAACCCTGGCCTGCGTTGGTCACCGAGGTGCCGGAAGCGTCGGCCTTGAGGATCACGTTGATCACCCCGGCGATGGCGTCGGAGCCGTACTGGGCGGCTGCGCCATCGCGCAGCACCTCGACGTGGTCGATGAGGCTGATGGGGATCAGGTCAAGGTCGGTGGGCGCTGCGCCCGCATGGATGCCGCTGATGTTCAGGGTGGCGCTGGTATGGCGGCGTTTGCCGTTCACCAGCACCAGCACCTGGGCCGCATTTAACCCGCGCAAGCTGGGCGCACGGGCCATGCCGCTGGCGTCCCAGCCGGTTTTCTCCGGCAGGGTGAAAGACGGCACGCTGGCACTGAGGGCTTCCATCAGGCCGGGTTTGCCGGTTTGCTGCAGCTGCTTGGCGCTGATCACATCGATCGGCACCGGGCTTGTGGTGACCGTGCGTTTTTCCGAGCCGCGGTTACCTGTGACGATCACGGTGCCCAGCTGTGCCGGGTCGTTGGCCTGGGCAGTGGTTTCGGCAAATGCAGCAGGCGTGGCCAGGCCGGTGGTGCCAAGGGCCATGGTCAGCAGTGCGGGTTGCAGGCGCGGGCTGGGCAGTTTCAGGGCGTGAAGCATGTTCGCTCTCCATGAGCGCTGTTGAACAGCGGGTGCACAGGGGCCGCCCGCCGGGTGGTCCCGGCAGGCAAGCAATAGGGGTGGGTTAGCGGCGTTTCAGGGCGCTTTTGCAGCGACCGCTTCGATTTCGACCAGGGCGCCCGGCAGGGGCAGGGCCACCACTTGCAAGGCGGTGCGGGTTGGCTTTCTCGGTTGCTCGGCAGTGGCGAAAAACTCGGTGTAGGCGGCTTGCAGCCCGGCAAAATCCAGCTTGCCCTCAGTGGCCGGGTCGCCTACCAGAAACACCCTCAGCTGTACTACGTCACCCAGGCCCAGACCCTGGCTTTGCAGCGCAGCCTGGATCTTGTTCAGCACTGAGCGGGTCTGGGTTTCGGTGTTGCCATAGGCGGCAATGGTCTGTGGTGGCGCCTTGGGGTCGGCAACGTCGGGCAAGGTGCCGCTGACGAAGGTCAGCGAGGTGCCGGCGGGTACGGTGACCAGTTGCGAAATGGGGAACTTCGAGCCTGGCGGGTCGACACGCTTGATGGTGTCGGCCTGGGCGGTCAGTGCGGACAGTGACATGAAGGCTCCAAGCAGCAGGGCAGTTGTGTTCATCAAAGGGCTTCCTTGTTCAGGCGGCGACGCCGCGTTGCTGTTGCAGGGCGTGCCGGGCGATCTGCCCGACCACATGGCGGGCCGAGTCCGCAGCACTGTTCTGCCAGATACCCACCCCGCCATGGGCCAGTGCATCGCTGGCCAGCCAGGTGCGGCCTTGGGGCTGGTTGAGGTGCGAATAACCGGGCTCGGCAAGCACGTCATGGACAATCCACGGGCTTTCGCTGAACGGTACCTTGGACCAGTTGACCGCCACCCCACGCTGCAACTTGCCGGCGTGGCCCGGGTGCAGCGACTCCACGGCCTGGCGCGACGCTGCCAGTTGCTGCTCTGTCGAGCGCGTGGCAAATGTGCGCGCCACTTCGCCGGTGTTGTAGGTGCCCACCAGGATGCCCTGGGCACTGTTCAGGTGATCGCTGGGGTACCACAGCAGCCGCGCTTCGTGGTTGATATAGGAGAGCCCGCCATAGATCTGGAACTCGCTTTCCCAAAACCGGGGTGCCTGCCAGGCCACCTTGTTGGCCAGGTCCGGCTTGGCCTGGGCGATGGCCGCCTGGGTGGTTTTGCCAAAGTTGTGGTCAACCCGGGCCAGCAGTGGCAGGGGGATGGTGACGATGGCGTAGTCGGCGGTTTCCACTTGGGACTTGCCGCTGCGCCGGTCACGCCAGGTAACCTGGCTACCGTTGTCTCCGGTGCGGATCGCCTGCACTTCGGCATGCAGTTGCACCTTGTCCTGCACCTTGGCGTACAGGGCCTTGGCAATCTGGTCCATGCCGCCGACCGGCTGGAACATGGTGGCGGAAAACTCCGGGATCTCGTCGAACACCAGCGGCAGCATCAGGTTAGGGTTGAGCAGCTGCTTGAGTGCCACTGGCTGGCGCTGGATCGGTGTCTGGTCGCCCGCCCCGGCGAAGCGGGTGTAGCCGGCACGAACCGAGCCCTTGTAATGACGCTGCTCGTCGAGGTCACCGTACACCTTGAGAAAGTCCAGCAAGGCCTTCTGATCGCCCGTGTCCAGCTCCTTGTCCAGCGCTTTGCCGCTGATGCTGCGCGACAGCAGTTCGCTGAGGTGTCCACGGGTGTCATTCACCGCCTGGCGCAGCAGTAACGGTGGCTGCGCAAGGTCCGGTTGGGCGAGGGCGTTGCGGCTGCTGTTGACCAGCACTTCCAGCGGCACGCCCAGCTCGCGGCAGTAGCCGAGGATGGTCAGGTGATGGCTGGGCAGGCGTGCGGGCCCTGCATTGAAATAGTGGCCGTTGTCGAACCGCACCTGCTGGCGGCTGCCGTCATTGTGCAGGACCTCGTCACCGTTGCGCAGCGTCCAGGCGCGGCCGCCGATTCGCTCGCGGGCTTCCAGCACGCGCACGTCAAAACCGGCTTTGCCAAGTTCATAGGCTGCCACCAGGCCGCTGATGCCAGCCCCCACCACCAGCACGCGCTTGCCGTTGCCGGACGTGGTCGGCAGGCCCAGCGGCTGGAAGGTGCTGGCCGTGGCTGCTGCGGGCAACAGGCCCAGCGCGGACAGGCTGCCAAGCGCGGCGCCGTAGCTGCCAGCGGCCATCAGGTGGGCAATAAGGTCTCTACGGGTCAAGCCCATGGTGTGTTCTCCTTGCAAGTGGAAAGTGAGTCCGTTCAGCGCGGCGCTACAGCTCGTAGCGCACACTCAGCAGCACGCTGCGTGGATCGTTGACCGAGTAGTAGGCGGTGCGGCTGGCGGCCGAGTAGGCGATGCTTTGCGGGTAGGCGCGGTCGAGCAGGTTCTTGACCGACAGGGTGGTGGTCCAGTGGCCGTCCGCGCTGGCATAGCTGGTGCTGGCATTCCAGAAGCCCTGGGCAGGTACTTCGTAGATGTCGGCGTTCAGCGGGTTGGCGTAGGAGCGGGTCTGGTACTGGTAGTCGGTGTTGGCCACCAGCTCACCCGGCAGGTTGACGGGCAGCGTCCAGTTCAGGCCAAGGCTGGCGTTCCATTGCGGTGCAAAGATCATTTCCTTGCCGTCGGCACTCACGCCTGGGCCACTGGCGTTCTGGAAGTCGTCGTACTGGCTTTTCAGGTAGCCCAGGTTGGCGGTCAGGCGCAGGTCGCGCGCCAGCAGCACGGTGTTTTCCAGTTCCACGCCGTAGGTGTGGGCACTGCCTACGTTGGTGCGCAGGTTGGCGCTGATGGCTGGGTCCCAGGCATTGGTCTGCAGGTCGTCGTAGTCGTTATAGAAGAAGGCGATGTTGCTGCGCAGGCGGCCATCGGCAAAGTCGCCCTTGAAGCCCACCTCATAGGTGGTGACGTTTTCCGGCTCAAAGCCCTGCTCGGCAGCGGCGCGGGTTGGCGCGCGGTTGTCGAAGCCGCCGGCCTTGAAGCCCCGGGCCACATAGCCGTACTGCACCAGGTTGTCGCTCCAGGCGTACTCCAGGCCGATCTTGGGGCTGAGTGATGCCCAGGAGTCGCTGGTTTCGGCAGCGAAGTTGGTGCCAGTAATTGCTCTGTCGGTGGTGATGGCGTAGTTGGTGTAATCGAAGTGCTTGTGCTCGTGGGTAAAGCGCAGGCCGGTGGTCAGCGACAGGCGTGGGGTGAGCTTGTAATTGCTCTGCCCGTACAACGCGTAGCTTTCGGTATCGGTGGTGCTGTATTGGCCGCTGGCGTTGACCCGGTTCTGCGCCACCGAAAAGGTCAGGCTGTCGCGCTCGGCGCGGAAGCGCTCCTTGTACAGGTACACGCCGAGGGTGTAGCTGAACCTGTCGTATTCGCCGTTGAGCTGGAATTCCTGGGTGGCGTAGCGCTGCTTGTAGGTGATCAGGTTGTTCTGGATCGGTGACGCGGTGCCGCTGTTGGCCTGGCCGGAGTTGTCGTAGTCCACCGGCTGGTCGAATTCCGACCAGGCCGTGACCGACTTGAAATTCAGGTGGTCATCGATGCTGTAGATCGCGCGCAGCACCGCGCTGCCCTGATCCAGCTGGTTCTTGGGGTCGAGGCTACTGTAGGTCTTGAATTTGTCGAAATGGCCGTTGGCCGGGTTGAAGGGCGTATAGCTGGTGGTATCGCCACGGTCGAAGGTGCCGGCCAGGGTCAGTTGCACGTCCCAGGGCGAATCCTGCGGGGCCAGGCGCAGCTTGCCGCGGTAGGACTGGATGTCGATGTTGTTGACATCCTTGTCACGGGTGCGGTTGTAGACGGTGCCGTCGCGGGTCAGGCGGATCGCTGAAAAGCTGCCGAACAGGGTGTTGTCCACCAATGGCCCGCTGACCAGCAGGCGCCCGTTCTGTGCATTGAAGTTGCCGGCACCCAGCTCGACGAAGGCGCGGGCCTGCTGGGTCGGGTCGCGGGTGATTACCCGTATCGCGCCGGCTGCACTGTTGCGCCCGTACAGGGTGCCTTGTGGGCCGCGCAGCACCTCAACGCGCTCCACGTCGTTGAAGTCCAGCATCGAAGAAATCGCCCGCGGGATGTATAGGTCGTCGGCGTAGACCGCAACAGCCGCTTCCTGGATTGGGTCGGTCTCGCCAATGCCGCGTATGCCGTAGGTTTGTGCGCTGTAGGAAATGGATTGGCGGTTAAGCGTCAGGTTGGGCACCCAGCCAGACAGGTCGCGGATGTTGTTGATCTGCGCGTCCTGCAGGGTGCGCTCGTCGAAGGCGCTGATCGCCAGCGGGGTTTTCTGCAGGTTTTCTTCCCGGTGCTCCGCCGTGACGGTGACGGTTGGCAGCTTGTCGCCAGGCTTTTCGACAGGCTCGGCGAAGGCTGTGGGCGTGAACAGGGCGAACGCAACGGCGGCGGACAGGTGATGGCGAACAGGGTAGGGCAAGGGCTTCATGCTGCAGCTTCCAGATAACCAGCATCGAATGGGATTTCGGATACCTGGATACCGGAGCCGGGTGAGGTGACCTGAGGCTGAAGGAGGTATTAGGTTCCTTTGCCTCCGCCAGTCAGGGGTCGGTCTGGTGAGAACATATCTCTATGAAAAACGCTTTTGAAATACTTTTTCAACCTAAGCTAATATTCTCAAAAATGATTAAATCAAATTTGTAAAATCGAAAAAATGCATTTTTTGTGATGCCCAGGCGGGTGTTCTCCTTACGCCTGGTAGATCTTCGTCAGCAACCGCAACAACTGCCCGCGTTCCTCATCATCCAGCGCCGAGGTCGCCTCGCGGTCACTGTCATGGGCAATTTGCTTCAGTTCCTTCAACAGCGCTTCACCCGCTTTGCTCAGAAAAATCCCATAAGAGCGCTTGTCGGGCTTGCACCGCACGCGCACGGCCAGGGCTCGTTCCTCCAGCTTGTTCAGCAGGGGCACCACCTGCGGTGGCTCGATCGCCAGCGACCGCGCCAGGTCCGCCTGCATCAACCCAGGGTTCTGCTCGATCACCGCCAGCGCCGAGAACTGCGCCGGGCGCAGGTCGTGTGCCGAGAGCCGGCCAATAAGGTTCTGAAACAGCTTCAATTGGGCGCGGCGCAGGGCGTAACCGATCAAGTCTTCAAGCACTCCATCCGCAGCTGCAGCGGGCATGGAAGCGGTTTCGGTAGTGCGGGCAGACCTTGCCATGGGGGTACAGGCTCCTGGCTCATGGATAAGAAAGTTACCCAGTCTGCCTGCCTTGGCGTAATCCGGCTAGAGGAGTGTCTGGGAAATCACCGTCCAACAGGCAGTGCAGGAAAGATAATTTTCATAATAGTTAATTGACATAACTAATTAGCTCGCTTAGCTTGGTGTTCACCACCTCGAACAACAAGAGTGCAGAACCATGAGCAAATACGAAGGCCGCTGGGCTACCGTGAAGGTCGAACTGGAGTCGGGCATTGCCTGGGTCACCCTCAACCGCCCGGAAAAGCGCAATGCCATGAGCCCCACGCTGAACCGGGAAATGGTCGACGTGCTGGAAACCCTGGAGCAGGACAGCGACGCCGGGGTGCTGGTGCTGACTGGGGCAGGTGAGTCGTGGACCGCAGGCATGGACCTGAAGGAATACTTCCGTGAAGTGGACGCCGGCCCGGAAATCCTCCAGGAAAAAATCCGCCGCGAAGCCTCGCAATGGCAATGGAAGCTGTTGCGCATGTACGCCAAGCCGACTATCGCCATGGTCAACGGCTGGTGCTTTGGCGGCGGCTTCAGCCCGCTGGTGGCCTGCGACCTGGCCATCTGTGCCGACGAGGCCACCTTTGGCCTGTCGGAAATCAACTGGGGCATCCCGCCGGGCAACCTGGTCAGCAAAGCCATGGCCGATACCGTTGGCCACCGTCAGTCGCTGTACTACATCATGACCGGCAAGACGTTCGGCGGGCCTAAAGCCGCCGAGATGGGGCTGGTTAACGAAAGCGTGCCGCTGGCGCAATTGCGCGACGTCACCCGCGAACTGGCGCTCAACCTGCTGGAAAAGAACCCGGTGGTGCTGCGTGCGGCCAAGCACGGCTTCAAGCGCTGCCGCGAACTGACCTGGGAGCAGAACGAAGACTACCTGTACGCCAAGCTCGACCAGTCCCGCCTGCTGGACACCGAAGGCGGGCGCGAGCAGGGCATGAAGCAGTTCCTGGACGACAAGAGCATCAAGCCAGGCCTGCAGGCCTACAAGCGCTGAGTTCAAGCGGGCTGGGCCATTACCGGTCACAGCCTGCAGATATTCCCGACAAGTACAAAAAGAGGAATAAGCATGTTGCAGGTGCCTTTGCTGATCGGCGGGCGGGCGTGCCCCGCCAGTGACGGACGTACTTTCGAACGCTGCAATCCGGTCACCGGCGAAGGGGTGTCGCAAGCCGCCGCCGCCACGCTGGCCGATGCTGATGCGGCGGTAGCCGCTGCCAGTGCTGCGTTCCCGGCCTGGGCCGCCTTGGCGCCCGGCGAGCGCCGCAGCCGGTTGTTGGCCGGTGCAGACTTGCTGCAGGCGCGGGCAAACGAGTTCATCGCGCTGGCGGGTGAAACCGGGGCCATGGCCAACTGGTATGGCTTCAACGTGAAACTGGCCGCCAACATGCTGCGCGAAGCTGCAGGCATGACCACGCAGATAACCGGCGAAGTCATCCCATCGGATGTACCCGGCAGTTTCGCCATGGCCTTGCGCGCACCCTGTGGCGTGGTGCTGGGCATCGCGCCCTGGAACGCGCCGGTCATCCTTGCCACCCGGGCCATCGCCATGCCGCTGGCGTGCGGCAACACGGTGGTGCTCAAGGCATCGGAGCTGAGCCCGGCAGTGCATCGGCTGATCGGCCAGGTGTTGCACGATGCAGGCCTGGGTGACGGCGTTGTCAACGTGATCAGCAATGCCCCGCAAGACGCCCCGGCCATCGTCGAACGGCTGATCGCCAACCCGGCCGTGCGCCGCGTGAATTTTACCGGTTCTACCCACGTTGGGCGCATTGTCGGTGAGCTGGCCGCTCGGCACCTCAAGCCAGCCTTGCTGGAGCTGGGCGGCAAAGCCCCGTTGCTGGTACTGGACGACGCCGACCTGGACGCCACAGTCGAAGCCGCGGCGTTTGGTGCCTACTTCAACCAAGGGCAGATCTGCATGTCCACGGAGCGGCTGGTGGTGGACAGTCGCATCGCCGATGCCTTCGTCGAGAAGCTGGCGGCGAAGGTGACCGGGCTGCGCGCCGGCGACCCGCAGGCCAGTACGTCAGTGCTCGGCTCATTGGTCAGCGGTGCGGCTGGTGAGCGCATCAAGGCCTTGATCGACGATGCCGTGGCCAAGGGCGCACGCTTGGTATGCGGCGGCCAGCTGCAGGGCAGCATCCTGCAGCCGACCCTGCTCGATCACGTCGACAACAGCATGCGCCTGTACCGCGAGGAGTCCTTCGGGCCGGTGGCGGTGGTGTTGCGCGGTGAGGGTGACGAGGCCCTGCTGAAGCTGGCCAACGACTCCGAGTTCGGCCTGTCGTCAGCCATCTTCAGCCGCGACACCAGCCGTGCGCTGGCCTTGGCCCAGCGGGTGGAGTCGGGCATTTGCCACATCAATGGCCCGACCGTGCACGACGAGGCGCAGATGCCGTTTGGCGGGGTCAAGTCGAGTGGCTACGGCAGCTTCGGCAGCCGCACGGCCATCGACCAGTTCACCCAGCTGCGCTGGGTCACCCTGCAGCATGGCCCGCGGCATTATCCCATCTGAGCAACACGCGATTGGCCGCCACCGGCAGCGCCGGGCGGCGGCAGGATGTACAACAAGAACAAGGAGCAACCTGCGTGAATACCGAAGCCCGCTTACGGTCGTCCGACCCTGGCCAATGCACGCCCTACAGGCAGGTGTCCATCGGGCACCCTCAGGTGCAGGTCAGTGAAGCCGACGGCATCCTGCGCATGCAGCCGGTCGAGCCGCTGGCGCCGCTGCCTGCGCGCTTGCTCGACCGGCTGCTGCACTGGGCGCAGATGCGCCCCGATACAGTTTTTATTGCCGCGCGTGAGCCTGACGGCGCCTGGCGCGAGATCACCTATGCGCAAATGCTCAGCCAGGTGCGCACCATCGCCACCCACCTGCTGGGCTTTGGCCTGAGCGCCGAGCGGCCGTTGGCGCTGTTTTCCGGCAATGACATCGAGCATCTGCAGATTGCGCTGGGCGCCATGTATGCCGGCATCCCGTATTGCCCGGTGTCGCCGGCCTATGCGCTGCTGTCGCAGGACTTTGCCAAGCTGCGGCATGTGTGCCAGGTGTTGACCCCCGGCCTGGTGTTCACCACCGATACTCAGCCGTTTTTGCGCGCCTTCGATGCCGTGCTTGATGCGTCGGTACCCGTGGTCAGCATGCGCGGCGAAGCGCCGGGGCGTGTGCACTTGAGCTTCGACAGCCTGCTGCAACCGTGCGACACCGCTGCTGGCGATGCAGCGTTTGCCGCCACCGGGCCCGACACCATCGCCAAGTTCCTCTTCACGTCGGGCTCCACCAAACTGCCCAAGGCAGTGATCACCACCCAGCGCATGCTCTGCGCCAATCAGCAGATGTTGCTGCAGACCTTTCCGGTGTTTGCTGAAGAGCCGCCGGTGCTGGTGGACTGGCTACCCTGGAACCACACCTTTGGCGGCAGCCACAACCTTGGCATCGTGCTGTACAACGGTGGCAGTTTTTACCTGGACGCGGGCAAACCCACCCCGCAAGGCTTCGGCGAAACCTTGCGCAACCTGCGCGAAATCTCGCCAACAGCCTACCTGACCGTACCCAAGGGCTGGGAAGAGCTGGCCAAGGCACTGGAACAGGACGCCCAGTTGCGTGACGTGTTCTTCGCGCGCATCAAGCTGTTCTTCTTCGCCGCCGCGGGCCTGTCGCAAAGCGTATGGGACCGCCTGGACCGCATCGCCGAGCAGCACTGTGGCGAGCGCATCCGCATGATGGCTGGCCTGGGCATGACCGAGGCGGCGCCGTCCTGCACCTTCACCACCGGGCCGTTATCGATGGCCGGTTATGTGGGGCTGCCGGCGCCGGGTTGCGAAGTGAAGCTCGTACCCCAGGCCGACAAGCTGGAGGCGCGCTTCCGTGGCCCGCACATCATGCCGGGGTACTGGCGTTCGCCGCAGCAAACCGCCGAGGCCTTTGACGAGGAGGGCTTCTACTGCTCTGGCGATGCGCTGAAACTGGCCGACCTGCAGCAGCCCGAGCAGGGGCTGATGTTCGATGGCCGTATCGCCGAGGACTTCAAGTTGTCGTCCGGGGTATTCGTCAGTGTCGGCCCGCTGCGTAACCGAGCGGTACTGGAAGGCTCGCCCTATGTGCAGGACATCGTGGTAACCGCGCCGGACCGCGAGTGCCTGGGGTTGCTGGTGTTCCCGCGTTTGCCCGAGTGCCGGGCACTTGCTGGCCTGGCGGCCGATGCCAGTGATGCCGAGGTGTTGGGCTGCGAAACGGTACGCCACTGGTTTGCCGCCTGGCTGGCGCGCCTGAACCGTGATGCCCAGGGCAACGCCAGCCGCATCGAGTGGCTGGCGCTGCTCGAAGAGCCGCCGTCGATCGACGCGGGCGAAATCACCGACAAGGGTTCGATCAACCAGCGTGCGGTGCTGCAGCGGCGGGCCGTGCAGGTAGATGCGTTGTACCGCGGTGAAGGCCCGACCCAGCTGCACGCACAGGGTCGGTCATGAGCAGTGCCGGCCTGTGTACAGCGTTCGATGACGCAGCCATTGTGGGCATGGTGCGTACCCCCTGGGTAGACCTGGGCGGCGCACTGTCCGCTGTGTCGCCCATCGACCTGGGGATCAAGGCCGGGCGTGCGCTGCTGGCTCGGGCAGGTATTGCCCCGCAGGCGGTGGACAGCGTGCTCGCCGGCAGCATGGCCCAGGCCAGTTTCGATGCCTACTTCCTGCCGCGCCATGTGGGCTTGTACTGCGGCGTGCCTCAGGCCGTCCCGGCGCTGGCGGTGCAACGTATCTGCGGCACCGGCCTTGAACTGTTGCGCCAGGCTGGCGAGCAGCTGCGCAGTGGCGCGCAGCAGGTGCTGTGCGTGGGCGCCGAGTCGATGTCGCGCAACCCGGTTGCGGCCTACGAACATCGAAACGGTTTTCGGCTGGGTGCGCCGGTCGGCTTCAAGGACTTCCTCTGGGAAGCGCTGTACGACCCCGCTGCCGGGGTGGATATGATCGGTACTGCTGACAACCTGGCGCGTGAGTACGGCTTGCACCGTGAATGCGTGGATGCCTGGGCCTTGCGCAGCCACCAGCGCGCCTTGCGCGCCCAGCAGCAGGGCTGGTTCGATGAGGAGATCGTCGGTGTCACGGCTGAGGCATTCGATATTGAAGGCTGCTTGCCACGCGGGATCGAGCTGCCCCGTGGGGTAAGCGAAATCAGCCGGGACAGCCACCCACGCACGACGGATGCTGCAGCGTTGGCCCGGCTGCGTGCGGTGCACCGTGACGGCGTACAAACGGCGGGCAACAGTTGTGCAGTAGTCGATGGCGCTGCCGCAGCTGTGGTGGCGCGCTACTCAGCCTGTACCCGGCTGCCGTTGGCGCGCTTGCTGATGGCCACGGCGGTCGGTGTGTCGCCGCACACCATGGGCATCGGGCCTGCCCCAGCCATCGCGCTGCTGCTGGAACGCAGCGGCCTGCGCCTGGCGCAGATCGACCGTTTCGAAATCAACGAGGCCCAGGCTGCCCAGGTGCTGGCCGTGGCCCGGGCGCTGCAGCTCGATGTGGAAAAGCTCAACGTTCATGGTGGTGCCATCGCCCTGGGCCACCCTTTGGCCGCCACCGGCCTGCGGCTGGTGCACACCCTGGCTCGGCAACTGCGCCGGGACGGCCTGCGCTACGGGATCGCAGCCGCCTGCATCGGTGGCGGCCAAGGCATGGCGCTGCTGATCGAAAACCCCCAATTCACGGCTTGAACGCGAGGTAGCCCATGCCCTGGAAGGCGCCATTGGCGGACATGCAATTCGTGCTGCAACACTGGCTGCGGGCCGAGCTGGCCTGGCAGGCAATGCCTCCCTATGCAGATATCGATCTCGACCTGGCCACTCAGGTGCTGGAAGAGGCCGCCCGCTTCAGTGAACAGGTGCTGGCCCCGCTGAATGCACCGGGCGATCGCCAAGGCTGCCGCCTGGACGACGGTGATGTACGCACGCCGGAGGGTTTTGCGGCGGCCTATCGAGCCTATGTCGAGGGTGGTTGGCCGGCGCTGGCCTGTGCCCCGGAACTCGGCGGGCAAGGGCTGCCCCAGGTGCTGGATGCTGCCTTGCAGGAGATGCTGTTCGCCAGCAATCACGCCTGGGCCATGTACACCGGCATCGCCCATGGCGCCTACCTGTGCCTGAAAACCCATGCGTCTGACGAACTGCAGGCGCGCTATCTGCCGGGCATCGTCAGCGGCGAGACCCTGCCGACCATGTGCCTGACCGAGCCTCAGGCCGGCAGTGACCTCGGCTTGCTACGTTGTCGCGCTGAACCCATGGGCGACGGCCGCTACGCCGTCACCGGCAACAAGTTGTTCATTTCTGGCGGCGACCACGACCTGACACACGACATCGTGCATCTGGTGCTGGCGCGGCTAACGGATGCGCCAGCGGGCAGCCGTGGTTTGTCGCTGCTGCTGGTGCCGAAATGGCTGGACGATGGCCAGCGCAATGCCGTGTACTGCGATGGCCTTGAGCACAAGCTGGGCATTCGCGGCAGCGCCACCTGCGCGCTGCGTTTCGAAGGGGCCAGCGGCTGGCTGGTGGGGCAGGCGCACGGTGGCCTGGCCGCCATGTTCGTGATGATGAACTCGGCCAGGCTGCATGTCGGCCTGCAGGGGCTGGCGCATGCCCAGGCGGCTTGGCAGTACGCCAGCGCGTACGCCTGGGAGCGCCGGCAGATGAATGCACCGGGGCAGGCCAAGGGCGCTGCCGACCCCATTCACCTGCACCCTGCCATGCGCCGCATCTTGCTGGAGCTGCGTGTGCGCACCGAAGGCATGCGGGCCCTGGGCTACTGGGCAGCGCACTGGCTGGATATTGCCGATGCATCAGCTGACCTCGCACAACGGGCGAAGGCCTCGAAGCTGGCAGCGCTGTTGACGCCCATCATCAAGGCCGTGTTCACCGACCTCGGTTTCAACCTGGCCAGCAAGGCGCTGCAGGTGTTCGGCGGCTATGGCTACACCTGCGAGTTCGCCATCGAGCAAACGCTGCGCGACAGCCGCATTGCGATGATCTACGAAGGCACCAATGAAGTGCAGGCCAACGACTTGCTGCTGCGAAAGGTGCTGGGGGATGGGGGCGAAGGCTTTGCGCTGCTGCTGGTCGAGCTGCGGCAGGAAACGGGTGCGGGCGAGGAGGGCGATGCGTTGCGCAGGGTTTGCGACACGCTGGAAATGGTGCTTGCCAAGGTGCAGCTCAGCGCAGCAGACGACCCCGAGTACCCGTACCGGGCTGCGGGCGACTTTCTGCAACTTTGCGGTACAGCCTTGCAGGCCTATGCCTGGGCCCGCACGTGCCGCTGCATCCAGGCGCTGCCTGTCGACGCGCCGCAGCGCCTGGAAAAGCAGGAAAGTGCCCGTTACTTCTTCGACTACCTGTTGCCCGATTTCGACCGGCAGGTGGCGGCCATCGACGCGGCCGCAGCACCTTTGCCGTTTATTCACCAACCGTTCTGAACCCTACGTGTGAGGTCGCCATGAACACCGGCTGCGGTTGCCGCGCCGAGGGCCGGTAGCGCATGCACCGGTCTGCCGAGCACAGGTGCGAACCGCCCTTGATCACGGCCACTTTCACCCCAGGTTCGGCGGGGTCGAAGCTTTGGTCCAGGGTGGGGCCTGGCGGGTCGAGGGCGGCGTCACGCTGTGGGTCGTGGCCAGGACGATAGCCCGTTCGGGTCAGTTCCCACACATTGCCCCCGGCATCGAACAGGCCAAAGCGGTTGGCCGGAAAGCAGCCCACCGGTGAAGTACCGGTGAAGCCGTCGGCTGCCGCGTTGTGATATGGAAACTGGCCCTGCCAGGTATTGGCCATGATCCGGCCTTTGGGCAGTTCCGTTTTGCCCCAGCTGAAGTCGGCATCCTGCAAGCCTCCGCGCATGGCGTATTCCAGCTGGGCCTCGGTGGGAAGCGTGCGCCCGGCCCAGTGGGCATACGCCTGGGCATCTTCAAGCGCCACCTGCACCACCGGGTGGTTTTCCAGCCCCGCCAAGCTGCTGCCCGGGCCTTGCGGGTGACGCCAGCTCGCCCCAGGCATGAATTGCCAGCCAGGGCTGAGCACGTCCGGCCCTTGCTGGAATACCATCGCGCCAGGCACCCGCAGGTGCTCGGGCAGGGTGGGGTCGTCCTTGAAGCTGATGCCCCGCTCGGCATGGGTGAGGTAACCGGTAGCGGCTACGAAGCGTTCAAACTGGGCGTTGGTGACCGGATGCACATCGATCCAGAAATCCGCCACGCTAGCCGTATGGGGCGGGCCTTCTTCGTCGTAGAAGCGGTCCGAGCCAAAGCTGAACGTGCCGCCTGGCACGCGCACCAGGCCGTCACGCCAGGCGCCCTGGCGTGCTGCGGGCAGGCCACTGTAGCCGTTGCACAGCAGCACCGGCGCCGGGGCTTCTGGCCAGGCGCTGTAGCCCACGGCGAGCAGGCCGGCGGCGACCAGTGCGCAGCCGGCTACTCGGGCAATCATGGCTTGCTGGCCACGGTCGGGGTGGCCGGTTTGGCAGGGCTTGCGGGGTGGCCATCGGCGTCGATAGCGATATTGCTGCGCTGCGCATACGCTTTCCAGTCGCGCAGCATGCTGGCGACCTGCTCGGGGTGATCGGCAGCGATGTCGTGGTGCTCACCGGGGTCTTTGCCCAGGTCGTACAGGTGCCAGGCCGGCTTGCCATCGGTGGCGTCCCACAGCAGTTTCATCGGGCCTTTGCGCAACGAGGCGCTGCCGTTGATTTCCCAGCCCAGGGCTTCGTCCTCGGCATGAATTCGCGCGTCCTGGCCCTGCAGGTAGGCCAACGCCGAGGTGCCTTGCGGCGGCACGATATCGCGTTCCCGGTATTTGATGCCGGGCATGGGCGCACCCGCCAGTTGCAGCAGGGTGGGCATGATGTCCCTGACGCTGGCCAGTTCTTCGCTGCGCCCGGGCTTGATCGTTGCCGGGTAATAGACAAAGGCGGGCACGCGGATGCCGCCCTGGTAGGTCGTCATCTTGTAGCGACGGCTGGGCAGGGCGCTGACCTGGGCCCAGGCCGGGCCGATCATCAGGAACGAGTCAGGTTTGCCGTAGTTGTCCAGGTTGTTGTCAAAATGCTGCTTGATCCAGTTCGGGTCGACGCGGGTAGCGTTTTCCGGCCCGTTGTCGGACATGAACAGGATCAGCGTGTTATCCAGCTCGCCGGCCTTGCGCAGGTGATCTACCAGCCGACCGACTTCGGCATCCAGTGCGGCGACCATGGCTGCGTACACCTCCATGGTGCGCGCTGACTGGCGTTGCTGCTCAACGGTCAGTGATGCCCAGCTCGGCACGCCCTCCAGTTGCGCTTGGCGCGGGAAGTCCGCCGGCACCAGCCCGGCTTTGCGCTGGCGCTCCAGGCGTTCGTGGGCAATGGCCTCGTAACCCTGATCGTAGCGGCCGCGGTACTGCGCCAGGTATTTGTCTGGCGCCTGCAAGGGCCAGTGTGGCGCGGTGTAGGCGGCGAAGGCGAAGAAGGGTTTTTGGCTGGCCTTGCCTTCGTCGATGGCGGAAATCAGGCGGTCAGTGAACCAGGTGCTTGAGTAGAAGTCGTCGGGCAGTTCGATGGGTTTGCCGTTGTGCTGGAACGTTGCGCTGTAGTTCGACTGCAAGTCCATGTTGGCTTGCTTGAAGTGCGCAGCGCCCCCTTCCAGCAGCACGTAGGCCTGGTCGAAACCACGATTTTGCGGCTGCTGAGCGGGCTGCATGCCCAGGTGCCATTTGCCAGATATGTAGGTGCGGTACCCGGCATCGTGCAGCAGTTCGGCCAAGGTGGCGACGTTGGCCCCGAGCACGCCTTCGTAGCCTGCGCGCACTTCGGAACCTGGGGGCAGCCGTTTGCGTGCTTCGGCCATCATGCCCAGCCCGGCAATGTGCGGGTCGTTGCCCGACATCAGCATTGCGCGGGTGGGGGAGCAACTGGGCGCGGCATGAAAGTCCAGCATCAGGCGGCCGTCGGCCAGTAGCTGGTCCAGATGCGGGGTCTGGATTTCGCTTCCAAGCGCAGACAAGTCGGAAAAGCCGAGGTCATCGGCAACAATAAGCAGAATGTTTGGTTGCTTAACGGTTGGCGCAGCCAGGCTTTGGCTTGCGCCAAGCATCAGCAGGCCGAGGGCAGCAAGGGGTTTGAGGCAGTTCATGTAGGTGCTCTTGTTGTTTTAATGAGTGTTTAGACGCGTATGACCGCGTAGCAGACAGCGCGCAAGGCCAATAGTAGCCACCAATGGCGCCATATCGCAGCACCTGCGTGCATAAGCGTTCGATCAGCGAACGCTCAATGCCGCCTGCCTCTTGCGGGCAGTCGATTGGCTATTGACGGCAAGATGATTAACAAAAATAATCGTTAACAGAGTTATCCAATTTTATAAAAACAAGTAAAGGGAAATTCTGATGACGAGGCCGTTGAACCGGGCGTTGGTGCCCGTTGTGCTGCTTTCGCTGTGCCAGTGCGTGCAAGCGGCCAGTCCGCTTGAAGACAGCCGGCCAGGCAGGCCTGGCGCCCCGCGCTGGGTCGAGGACTACCGTTTTCTGGATGACCCCGCCAAGGCCGGCGACCCGTTCGATGGGCTGCGCTACCATCGTTTGTCCGAGTCGGCCTGGCTGCAACTGGGGGCTGAGGCGCGTTATCGCGCCGACGTACTGAACAAGCCCTTCTTCGGCTTGCGTGGCCTGAACGACGATTCCTATTTGTTGCAGCGCTTGCAAGCGCATGCTGACCTGCACCTGTTTGATGACGCCCTGCGCACCTTCGTGCAGGTCGAGAACACCCGTGCATTCGGCAAAGACCTGTACTCACCTAATGACGAAGGTCGAAATGAAATCCGCCAGGCATTCATCGACTTCAATCACGATTTTGCTGCGGGGCGCTATACGACGCGGGTCGGGCGCCAGGAGATGGCCTTCGGCGACCAGGTGTTCGTCACCTACCGTGATGTGCCCAACCTGCGCTTGAGCTTCGATGGCGTGCGTGCCAGCCTCAACCTCAAGGACGGGCGCAAGCTCGATGCCTTTGCCGTCAGGCCGTTGAAAACAGGTGAAGACAGCTGGGACGATGGCAGTAACAACGCGGTGAAGTTTTACGGTCTGTACGGCACCCTGCCGCTGACGGCCGTATGGAACATGGATTTGTTCGCGTTCGGCCTGCAAACCGATGACCGCAGCCTGGCCGGCGAGGCTGGGGACGAACAGCGCTACACCTACGGCACGCGCCTGTTTGGCCGCTATCAGGCCTTGGACTGGAGCTGGAACCTGGCCGGGCAGGGCGGCCACCTGGGCGGCGCCTCGATCCGTGCCTGGGCAGTGTCGAGCGACAGTGGTTACACCTTCGACCACCCCTGGCAGCCGCGCCTGGGCATGCGTGCCGACGCCGCCAGCGGTGATAGCGACCCAGGCGACGGCAAGGTCGGCACCTTCGACCCGCTGTTCCCGCGAAACGGCGTTTACGGTGAGGCCAGCCTGACCACCTTGAGCAACGTGATCGTGGTCGGGCCTACGTTCGGCTTCTCGCCCTGGCGCACGGTGCGCTTCGAACAAGGCGTGCTCGAAGTCTGGAAGCAGCGCGAAGAGGATGGCGTGTACATGCCTGGCATGAGCATGCTGGCCAACACCCGCGGCACCGGCCGGCATGTGGGCACCATCTACCGCGCCAACACCCGATGGCTGGCGACGCCCAACCTCACGCTGGATCTCGACATGAAGTACTACGACGTAGGTTCCGCCATCAAGGAAGCCGGTGGCGAAGACTCGTCGTTCGTTTCCTTGCGTGCCACGTTCAGGCTTTGACTTCCCGACCCATAACAACAAAAGGGGCCATACATGAGTGATTCATCCTCATCTTCAAGCAAGCCGGTGCTTACCATCGGCCTGTGTTTTCTGGTGGCGCTGCTGGAAGGGCTGGACCTTCAGGCCACCGGGGTTGCTGCACCGCACATGGCCAAGGCATTCGCGCTGACGCCCGCCATGCTTGGCTGGGTATTCAGTGCCGGGCTGCTGGGGCTGTTGCCGGGGGCGTTCATTGGCGGCTGGCTGGCCGACCGCCTGGGCCGCAAGGCAATCCTGATCGTGGCGGTGCTGCTGTTCGGCGGCTTCTCGCTGGGTACCGCCCACGCTGATACATACACCTCGTTGCTGATCGTGCGCCTGATGACCGGGTTGGGATTGGGGGCAGCCTTGCCGATCCTGATTGCCCTGGCCAGCGAGGCCGCGCCGCAGCGCCTGCGCAGCACGGCGGTGAGCGTCACCTATTGCGGCGTGCCCTTGGGAGGGGCGATCGCGTCGGTCATCGGCATGGCCGGCCTGGGCGAGGACTGGAGGGCGGTGTTCTACGTGGGCGGTATCGCCCCCATTGCGATTGCCTTTGTGCTGATGGTGTGGCTGAAGGAGTCCCAGGCGTTCCGTGCCCAGCCTGCTGCCAGCACCGGCGGCAACGGCATGCTGGCCCAGCTGTTCGGCCCGGGGCAGGTAAGCCGTACCCTGTTGCTGTGGGTGGCGTGCTTTTTCACGCTAACCGTGCTGTACATGCTGCTCAACTGGTTGCCGTCGCTACTGATCGGGCAGGGCTACAGCCGTCCTCAGGCAGGTGCGGTGCAGATACTGTTCAACCTGGGGGGCGCAGCAGGCTCGTTCCTCACCGGGCGAATGATGGACCGAGGCTTGGCGGGGCGGGCCGTTTTCATTGCGTATGCTGGCATGCTCGCTTCGTTGGCAGGCCTTGGGTTGTCGACCAGCTTCGGCCTGATGCTGCTGGCAGGATTTACCGCAGGCTATTGCGCCATCGGTGGCCAGCTGGTGCTGTATGCACTTGCGCCGACGTTGTATTCGACCCACGTGCGTGCGACCGGCGTGGGGGCTTCGGTGGCTGTAGGGCGCCTGGGGTCGATGGCCGGGCCATTGGCTGCAGGGCAGATTTTGGCGGCCGGGGCCGGTGTAGGTGGTCTGCTGCTGGCAGCGTCACCTGGCCTTGTAGTAGCGGCATTGGCGGCGCGTGCGTTGCTGGGGCAGCGTAGCCGCCCGGCCGTCAATACCCCGGTCGAGGAAGTTGCTCGCTAGACAGGCTGGATGGCACCGGCAACGCCGGTGTCGTCCTGCTCCTGCACAGGCGTGTCGAGCGGGGAGCGCGTCGTTGAACGCTCCCTGTTCGCCACCCCGAACGGCACATGCACCATCGGCAAATCACCTGCCGGCGACTGGAGGTGACTGCGCTGGTCGTCAAAGAAGACATGCGGCTTGAGAATCGACAGCACCCTGGGTTTCTCCATCCCGCCGAGAAAGAAGCACTCATCCGGCGACACCCCCCAATCCTTCAACGTCGTCACCACCCGCTCATGTGAGGGCGCATTGCGCGCTGTCACAATGGCAATCCGCAAGATCCGCTTGTACGCCGGGTCCTCGGCCAGCTTGCGGTCCTCCAGCATGCGTATCAGCGACAGCTTGCGGTACAAGTCCGCCAACGGCCCGGGCGAATGTGGAATGCCCTTGTGCACGCGCTCGTGCTCTTGAAAATCGTCCAGGTTGTCGTTGCGCTTGTACACGCTTTCCGCCTCGTCGTCGGCAATCACACCATCGAAGTCGAAGGCCACCCGCAATTCAGTGTCGATCTCGTCATCGTAGATGCGCGTCGGCAGCACCCGCCCGGCCGGGTAGTTGGCATCGATGGCTTTCTGCACGTCTTCCTCGTTGGCACTGAGAAACAGCGAGGCATTGAATGCCGGGATGTACTCGTAGGGCGAGCGACCCGACATGAACGCTGCGCGAGTGATGTCCAGCTGATAGTGGTTGATCGAACGAAACACCCGCAGGCCGGTTTCCGGGGAGTTGCGCGAAAGCAGCACCACTTCTACCGGCAGTTGATCGGGAAAGGCCTGGTTGATGCTCAGGAAGCGGCGGATGAACGGGAACGCCACGCCTTTGGGGAATGGCTCGTCCAGGTTCTGCTGCTGGTGATGGCGGTATGCCTCGACCCCCTGGGTCTTGTAGATGTCGTCCGAGACGGTGAGGTCGAACAGCGCACTCGAGGCAACGCCAATGACCAGTTTCTGTTCGATGGGGTAGGGCATTGAGCAACTCCTGAACCTGTGCTGAAGGGAAGTGTACGCCTGCGCAGCGACGAAAGCCCCCAGGCCTGCGGTGCCGCCGTTACCTGATCAACTGCTCAATTCTCTCGTTGGCCGGTGGATTCAGTGATGCCAATTTGATAGCTTTCCGCCCTTTACCGCTGTATCCGGACAGAAATTGATGAACCAGCCATACGAACCCAAGCAACAGCTAGACGACCTGCCGGCGCCGGCCGAGGGCCATGCTTTCTGCAGGCAAGAGGTGGAGCGCCTTGAAAGTGTGCAGGCCCAGCATGCACTCGAACTGGCTGAGCTGCAGGCCAGTGGCGAGGCGCAGAACCGGAAGCTGGTGGCAAGTACCCTGGCCCGCGTGCAGAAGGAAGGGGCGATTCGCAAGAGCCTTGAGCAGTACCAGGAGCAACTGGCCGCGAGCAACCTGGCACGGGACGCGTTGTCCACCACTGTGACTACGGCGTTGAAGCGGCTAGCGCTGGCCACCAGCACCCAGGCTCAGCGCGTTGACAGCGTCGAGGCGCGTCTGGCCAGCCTGGCTGAGCGCCAGCGTGAATGCGAGCTGCAATTGCAGCAGCTGGCCGGCCCTGGCTGGGCGGCGTACCTGGAGCGCAATGCTGTGCCATTGGTAGCGCTGGCGGTGGCCGTTTTTGCGCTGGGGCTGAACCTGTTCGGTTGAACGCAACTTGAAGGCACATGCCCAATGGGCGCGTGCAGTCCATACGTAATGACTGGGGCTGCTATGCGGCCCATCGCGGGCATGCCCGCGCCCACAGGGCTCAGCGCCGAGCCGCCAGCACCTCGGGGTTGGCAACGTTCTTTGGCGTTCCTTCGAAAAACGCCAGCACATTGTCGAAGGCGTCGCCAAAGTACAGCTCGTAACCGTTCTTCTCCACATACCCCAGGTGCGGTGTACTGAGTACACGAGGGTGGCGCAGCAGCGGATGGGCGGGGTCGAGCACCGGCTCCTCTTCGAAAACATCCACTGCCGCGTAACCCGGCCGCCCGGCATCCAGTGCCTGCAGCAATGCCCCTGGGGCAATCAGTTCTGCCCGGCTGACGTTTACCAGCAGGGCATCGGGCTTCATGCTGGACAAGTCGCGGAAGGTGACCCCGTGGCGCGACTGTGCCGACAGGCGCAGGTTCAGGCTGACAATGTCCGCTTCAGCAAAAAATGCCTCACGCGAGGCGGCTGCGCGGTGGCCATCAGCCTGGGCTGCGGCGCGGCTGCTGTCGCTGCCCCACACCAGCACGTGCATGTCGAATGCCTGTGCGTAACGCGCCAGGCGCTGGCCGATCTTGCCGTAACCCCAAATGCCCAGCAGCTGGCCGGCCAGCGCCTGCCCCAGGTTGACCTGCCAATGGCCTTGGCGCAAGGCATCGATGGCCGGTACCAGCTGCCGACGGGCATTCAGGATAAGCGCCCAGGCAAGTTCCGCAGGCGCCACCGGCGAGCCACGCCCCTCGGTTACGGCTATGCCCCGCGCCGTGCACGCTGCCAGGTCCAGGTGGCTGGACACCTTGCCGGTCTGGCTGATCAGCTTGAGGTCAGGCAGGTGGTCGAGCAAGGCGGCGTCGATGCGGGTACGTTCGCGGGTGAGTACCAGTGCGTCGGCGTCGGCAAAGCGTGCTGCAAGTTGCTCTGGCGTGGCGGGTTGGCATTCATGAAGCACGCTGACAGCGTGCCCGCTCAGTTTGGCGAAGCAGTCGAGCGTGCGGATCACATCCTGGTAGTCGTCGGGAATGACAATGCGCATGGTGGTCTGGCCCTGGCCGTACAGTGAAGCGTCCAAGATAACCCAACTCTAGATATCAACGTCAGGTCAGACTGTGGTCGCAGCGCACCACGACCGGCTCATGCACCCTGTCGTGACACCAGGCCGCTCCCAACGCGTAGCCCGGAAGACTTTCTACAAGCGGGTGCGCAGGCCGCCCGACAAGTGCTCTATCAGAAAATCCACGAACACCCGGACCCGCGCCGGCATGGCCGGCCCGCCAACGAACACCGCATGGATCGGCTCGCGGTCGTCAGGGTTGTACGCCTCCAGCAATGGCACCAGCCGCCCGCTGGCCAAGTCATCGACCACCGTGAAGGTACCGATGCGTGCCACGCCGGCACCGAGCCTGGCCAGTTGCGCCAAGGCTTCGCCGCTGCTGCATTCGATATTCCCCGTCACCTTCAACGAGAACGCCTGCCCGTCGCGGCGGAACGGCCAGTCGGGCGCCGCGCGGCGGAAATTGAAGCGCAGGCAGTTGTGCCGGGCCAAGTCTTCAGGCTCAAGCGGGGTACCGCAGCGTTGCAGGTATTCGGGTGAGGCGACCACCACCTGGCCGGTTTCGCCAATGGCGCGGGCGCTCAACGAGCTGTCCGGCAGGTGCCCGAAGCGTAATGCCACGTCGGCCTGGCCACCGAGAATGTCGGCCACTTCGTCACTGAGGGTAAGGTCAACCAGCACTTGCGGATAGCGGGCGCTGAAGGCCGCCAGCAGCGGCACTACGGTCAACCGGGCGTGGCCCAGTGCGGCGCTCACCCGCAAGCGCCCGCGCGGCACCCCCTGGTCGGTGATGGCTTCTTCCACTTCGAGCATGTCGGCCAGCACCCGCCGTGCACCGCGCAGGTACGCCTCACCCTCGGGAGTGAGGGTGATTGCCCGTGTGGTGCGCAGCAGCAGGCGGGTGCCCAGGCGCTGTTCGGTGCGGGCGAGGATACGGCTGACCGCAGAAGGCGTCAGGTTCAGTGCCCGCGCGGCAGCCGACAAGCTGCCTTCTTGCGCCACCCTGGCAAATATCTCCATCTCGCCGGATCTTCCACTGAAGTCCATTTGTGCCTCGTGCGCAAAGGTGGTTAGCAAAAAAGCAGTCTAGTGCGCTTTTGAAACAGATCGTAGCATTTGCGGCATAGATAAGGAGCTTGCCATGCGTATCAATCCACCTCTTGTTGCACTCGCCATCGGTGCCTTTGGCATCGGTGTCACCGAGTTCGCCCCCATGGGCATGTTGCCCAGTATCGCCACTGACCTTGGCGTTTCCATCCCTGCTGCCGGGCTGCTGGTCAGCGCCTATGCCATCGGCGTGCTGATCGGCGCACCGCTGATGACCCTGGCCACGGTGAAGATCCCGCGGCGTTATCTGCTGATCGGGCTGATGGCCATTTTCACACTGGGCAACCTGATGTCGGCCCTGGCCAGCGACTACGCCAGCCTGTTGGTGGCCCGCGTTGTCACCTCACTGAACCACGGTGCTTTCTTCGGCATCGGCTCGATTGTCGCAGCCAGCGTGGTACCACCCGAGAAGCGTGCCGGGGCGGTGGCGGCGATGTTCATGGGCTTGACCCTGGCCACCATCGGCGGCGTGCCGCTGGCGACCTGGTTCGGTGAAATGCTGGGCTGGCGCACAGCCTTCTGGGGTATCGCCGGGCTTGGCCTGGTGGCGATGACCACCCTCTGGTACGCGCTGCCCAATGTGCCGTCGCCCAAAGGCGACGGGGCCATGGCTGAAATCCGTGTGCTGGGCCGCGGCCCGGTGCTGGCAGCTTTGCTGCTGACGGTGGTGGGTTCCAGTGCGATGTTTACGGTGTTCACCTACATTGCGCCGATCCTGCAGAGTGAGGCGGCCGCATCCACCACGTTCGTGACAGCCATGCTGGTGTTGTTCGGTGTTGGCCTGACCTTGGGCAATGTGTGGGGGGGCAAGGCGGCAGACCGCTCGATCGACCGTACCCTTATCCTGTCGTTGGCGCTGTTGATTGCCGTGCTGCTGGTGTTCCCGCTGGTGCTCGACTGGCCGCTGCCGACAGCCGTGGCGATTCTGCTCTGGGGCGCGGCCAGTTTTGCCTTGGTGCCGCCGTTGCAGATGCGCGTGATGGAGGCAGCCAAGGATGCACCCAACCTGGCCTCGGCGGTGAACATCGGTGCGTTCAACCTGGGCAATGCGATTGGCGCCGCGCTGGGTGGCGCAGTGATCAACGCAGGGCTGGGCTACCCGGCGATTTCCCTGGCGGGCGCCGCGATGGCGGCACTGGGGTTGGTGATGGTGTTGCTGTTTGCCTGGCGTGGGCGGGTGGTGGCAGCGGGGGGGCAGGTTGCGGCGTAACAAACTGAGATCGCCGGGGGCGCTGTGCGCCCCTTTCGCGACACAAGGCCGCGCCTACAG
>NZ_JBWKXT010000072.1:0-27985 GCF_059423245.1 Pseudomonas sp. GW460-LB5 | reverse complement strand
GGCTCCAGAAAGAAATCGGGAGCACAGCATCGGGAATCAGGTGGACGGTTGGAATGTGGGGATGATGGATCCCTTACCATGCATCGAGGCCATCATCAGAATCGACGCTGGTGACTTGGGCTGTAGCAGCATTGCCTGATGCACAACGGTCGCCGCGCATAGCGCGTAGTCCGTGGCTTGGATGAGGGTGTCTTCAAGGCAGAGAGTATTTTGGGGTGGATCTGGGACTATCTTCAGCATGCTTACGCTCCAACAATGGTTGAGCTGCTATCCACTTCGCTGTCAAACGGGAGGGTGGCAGCTGTACGCGGGTTGACAGACCGAGATTGTTGGCACTCGGCGCACACGAGGGTGCCCGCACGTACAGCCGCCATAAGCGTTTGCACACGGACAACAATCGACGGTCTGTCAAAACCGGTCGCTGAATTGGCAGCGACCGGTCGAGACTAGGGCTGACTATTTCCATGTGCAACGAAAAACAGGCGCGAGGAGTATCTTTGGGAAATGGCCTACAAGGAAGGGGTTATTTCTGATTTTTCGACCCGCTGCCGTTCCTCAAGACGTCGACAGGAAACAGGCGGGCAAAAGAAAGCCCGCCGAGGCGGGCTAAGTACTATCACGTAGGGATAGCTTGATACTGCCCAAGCCACTGTGAAAATTGGGTGAAAGAAAAGTCCCCAGAATGTGAGCAACCAGCGACGTTAGCGGGGCCCCGCGCCCTTTATAGCTGGGCTTTGTGCCGCTGGTAGCGCTGAAAACGGGTAACAGCGATCTGGACGGCAGCTGCCACGAGGCACAGCAGGCCGATTTTCCAGCTGCCCTCCAGGCCGTAATGCTCGGCGATTTTTCCAGTGAGTAGGACGCTAACGAAGATGGCGAAAGGCAGGATCAATTTGTTCATCGGGTCTTCCAGCAGGCTGCAAATGGCTTGGGTGAGGATGCGGTCACCCAGCGGAAATGCCGCGATCTTAGCAAATCTGCTACCGGCTTTGTGGTCACATCCCCAGCGGCTGCAAGGTCTGCTGTCTGTAGCGCGATAATAGCAAAGGGGCAGCATGGACTTCCGCCGTTCGGCGCTCGAAACTGATCCACTCTCATCTCGACCAGGGCAGGTCATGAATAACCTGAAACGGACCACCTCTCTCATCCTACTGCTGGCAGTGGCTTCGTTAACCGCTTGCGTCCCTTGGAAACGCGAGCGTGCCGCCTACGCGGACCTCTGCGAATCCCAGTTCCAGTTCAAGGTGCCAGGGCCGCAGGGTGAGACCACGCTTTACCTGGAAACCTACCTCTACGACCACGCCGCCCTATGGGGCGAAAAGCCCTACAAGCAAGCCTTGTACGTGCAGTACCCGGGCGAGAAGTACTCGCGGCAGGAATTTTATGTGCAAATGGTCGCCTACAACAAAGACCGTCAGCGCCCGTCGACTGATTCCAAGCGTGGCGAGCCCCCGATACCGGTGTTGTACGACAGCCGCCAGGCTTACATCACCTTCGAAGACGGTTCGCGCCTGAATGCACGGCCCGAGGTGTACGTGGGCGTTAACGAGACCTACGACTTTCCGTTGGTAAATGAGAAGACCGCCCGGCGATCGCCGTACGACATCAACAGCGATGAAGTGCATCGGATGATTCCCAGGATGACCAACAACAAGCGCTATGGCTCGGCGTATGTGATCTTCCAGACGGACAAGTTTGATGCGGATTCCAAATGGACGATTCATCTGGGGGCACTGGATGTGCAGGGCCGTAAGGTGCAGATTCCGCCGCTGAAGCTCTGCTATCACCCGGTGAAGAAATGGATTGGGATTGAGCCGCTGATGAGGCCTTAAGGGTATTTCCGAAATGGGCCGGGGTGGGGCCGGGCCTGAGGTCGGCCAGCTATGGCCAATGGGGCCGCTTTGCGGCCCATCGCAGGCAAGCCAGCTCCTACAGGTGCGGTGCATGGCTTGCTTTTGGGGCTTGAGGCTTGGGCAGCCGTGGTCAGTCAACCCACCGCCACAGGGGCTCGTCCAGCAAACCCACCCCTCGCAACTGCGTTTGCCCGTGGTGCTTCTCAAGCTCCAGCACATTGCACCCGTCGCACGCGGTCAATGCGTCGATCAGCGGCTTGCTGTGCGACACCACCCACACCTGGCTACGTTGCGAAGCGCGGATGATCAGGCGGGCAAGCGCAGGGAGCAGGTCGGCATGCAGGCTGGTTTCCGGTTCGTTCAGCACCATCAGTGACGGCGGGCGTGGTGTCAGCAGCGCCGCCATCAGCAACAGGTACCTCAAGGTGCCATCCGATAATTCAGCAGCCCCTAACGGGCGCAGCAGCCCATGCTGGTGTAGCCGCACGCTGAACAGCCCGCCCGGCGGTGCATCGATCGCCAGGCGGCTGCCGGGAAACGCGTCGTCCAGCGCCGCTACCAGGTCTTCGACATCACCTATCTCGATAATGGTCTGCAGCGCCGAAGCGAGGTTGCGGCCGTCGTGATGCAACACTGGCGACCGGGTACCCAGCTGTGGCTGTCGGCAAGGCGCGTCGCGGTCGATGCGAAAGTGGTCGTAGAACCGCCAGCTGTTGATGAACGCGCGCAGCTCACCAATCTCTGGCGCCTGGCGGGGCCGGCCGACGATGTTGAAGAAGCTTTCGCCGCTGTCGGCATGCTGATCGAGCACCGCCCAGCTGCGGCCCTCGCGGGCGCGCACCAGGGCGTTCTTGCGCTCGACCAGCAATGAAGCGGGCCGGTAGGCGCCAGCGCCCCAGATGGCCTCGCACTTTATCTCAGGGTCGAGCATGAACGCGGTTGGATACGGCAGGGGAATCGGCAGGCCGAGGGAGATGGCAAAACCGAAATGCTCGGTGGCAAAGCCCAGGCGCAGGCGCCTGGCTTCGCTCGGGTGCTGGCCTTGGATGGGCACTTCGCCGCGCCTCATCCGTGCGCTGGTTTCCGGGCCAGCCCACCAGGTCGAATCCAGCCCGCCTTCACGGGCCAGGGCTTCGATCACGCCGCCCTGGGCGGTTTCGGCCAGCAGGCGCAGGGCTTTGTACAGGTTGGATTTGCCGCTGCCGTTGGCACCGGTCACCAGGTTGAGTTGGCCTAACGGCAACACAAGGTGGTTGATCGAGCGGTAGTTGCCGATGGCGAGGGTGGTGAGCATGCGGTGCGTCCCAGCTTGACTGAGTGAGCGATTGTGGCCGAACTGCACCTGGCTTACTACCGCTCAACACGGCTGCGGGGGAGGGGCATGCACCCATCAAAAGCCGTTCCGCTTGGCTGCCGTCACCGAAAGTTGTCACGGCCATTGCGAAATTCCTGGTTTCGGCTAACTTGTACAAAAACCTGTACAAGCATGAGAGGTTGTACATGTCTTGCAAGTGGCCCTTCACGCTGTACTTTGACGGCGCCTGCCCATTGTGCGCTCGGGAGATAGCCTTTCTGCGCAGGCAATCGACCGGGGCAAAGCTCATCCTGGTGGACATCAGTGATGACGATTTCGATCCGTCAGCATTGGGCTTGACGGTTGAGCAACTGAGGTCGTGCCTGCATGGAAGGTTCGCGAGCGGGCACTGGGTTACAGGCTTGGACGCCACCTTGTGGAGTTGGCGTGCTGCCGATGTGGGCATGTGGGTCGCGCCACTGGCCTGGCGTCCGCTACGTCCCCTGTTTTCGGTGCTTTACAGACTGTTCTGCCGTTTGAGGCCACACTTGGCCTGGCTACCACATCCCGCTGGCGGGCACCGCTGTAGCGGTGAGGAGTCCAAATGTCACATTCGTTAGCCGAGCACTATCATGAAATCCTGGTCGGTATTGGTGAAAACCCCCAGCGCGAAGGGCTCCTGGACACACCCCAGCGTGCGGCTAAAGCGATGCAGTACCTGTGCAACGGGTATGCGCAGAATCTTCACGAGGTCGTGAACGGTGCTTTGTTCGAGAGTGAAAACGATGAAATGATTGTGGTGCGGGACATCGAACTCTACTCCTTGTGCGAACACCACCTGTTGCCATTCATTGGCAAGGCGCATGTCGCGTACCTGCCAACAGGGCGCGTGTTAGGGCTTTCCAAGGTTGCACGCGTTGTGGACATGTTCGCCCGTCGTTTACAGATACAGGAAAATCTCACGCGGCAAATTGCGTATGCCGTGCAGGAGGTCACAGATGCCGCAGGGGTAGCGGTCGTGATCGAAGCCAAGCATATGTGCATGATGATGCGCGGTGTAGAGAAGCAGAACTCGGTGATGATGACATCCGTGATGTTAGGTGAATTTCGCGACGCCCCGTCGACGCGGCACGAATTCCTTAACCTCATTGGACGACACAATTGACACCCGGTCCTGAACCGCTGCGAAGGGGCGCCCAGATGAATACCGATGCTACTGCTTTATCTCCAAGCCGCTTCGCTGTCCTGGGGTACGGCGGTCTGCTGCCGTTTATTGGTTTGACGTTGCTCATCTTTTTTGGGGCTGAATATCGACCGTTTTTCTCGATGATGCTGGTGGGCTATGGCGCGGTGATATTGAGCTTCGTCGGTGCCCTGCACTGGGGGTTCGCCATGACGTTGCAGGGGTTGCCCGCGAAGCAGCGTCAAGAGCGACTGGTGTGGAGTGTCATACCGGCCCTGATCGGTTGGGTTGGCACGTTGCTGCCTGTGCCATTGGGGTGTCTGGTGTTGACCTTTGGTTTTATCGGCCATCTTTGGCAGGACCACAAACTGGCGCAAGCGGTGCCTGGGTGGTATCTGCCGATGCGCGTGCAGCTCACTGCTGTAGCGAGCCTCTGTTTGCTGATCAGTGGACTTGCGGTATCCCTTCATTTTTGAAACCCCAAGCCACCCTTGATGAGTCACTTCTCCGGCCCACCCCAAATATCTGTCCCGATGCACACAACCCCGTCAAATAACAAACGCGCCGTTCTCACCAACCCGCACCCCTTGATCACGCCATGTTCCAGGCTGATTTCCACCGTAAATTCCCCACTCGGATGCTCCACCGCCAAACGCTGACGATCACCGCCTGGCGTGCGGGCAAGGCCCTGTGCAACCGACCCTTCAATCAAGCAGGCCGTAGCGACACTCACCGCACCAAACACCCCGATGGACGCATGGCAACGGTGCGGGATGAACGAGCGCGTATTGACCGTGCCGCCGTTGCGCGGTGCCGACAGCAGGCACATTTTCGGCACATTACGCTGGCTCACATCACCCAGGTTCATGCGTGGGCCCAGTTGCAGGCGGATAGCCTCCAGGCGTGTTTTCAGGGCGCTGTCGGCCTCCAGCGTTTCGCAAGGCTCGTAGCCCGTCACGCCGATGTCTTCGGCACGCAGCAGCACTACCGGCATGCCGTTGTCGATGCAGGTGACTTCCAGGCCATCGACACGGTCGCGGCTGTTGCCGGTGGGCAGCAGGGCTCCGCAGCTGGCGCCGGCCACGTCGGCAAACGTCACCACCAGCGCCGCCGCCCGGCCCGGCACCCCATCAATGTGGGTATCGCCGGCGTACTCCACTTGGCCATCGGTGGTCGGCACCTGGGCGATGGCGATCTGCCCGGTGTTTTCCATGAAGATGCGCACCGGTGTGCTCGCGCCGCTGGCGGTCACCAGGCCGCGCTCGAGGGCGAACGGCCCTACGCCGGCCAGGATGTTGCCGCAGTTCTGCCCATAGTCCACCCGTGCCTCGTCCACCACCACCTGAGCGAACAGGTAGTCGACGTCGGCGTCATCGCGCTGCGAGGCGCGGATGATGGCGACTTTGCTGGTGAGCGAGTCGGCGCCGCCGATGCCGTCAATCTGCCGGGCATTGGGCGAGCCCATCACCGCCAGCAGCACCCGGTCACGCAGCGGGCCAGGGGCGGGTAGATCGTCATACAGAAAATAGGCGCCCTTGGAGGTGCCGCCGCGCATCAGCAGGCAGGGGAGGCGGGTCTGGCCCATGTTCAGCCTTCCAGGTCTGTGAGGTGGTCGACATAATGCAAACCCTTCGCCGCCAGGCGCGGTCGCATCTCATAAATATCCAGGCCAAGCTCGCCGGCGGCCAGGCGCTGGCGTTTGCGTTCTTCCAGGTCGGCGCGCTGGGTGGCGGCATCGAGTACCGCCTGGGCTTCGCCATGGCGCACCACCACGACACCGTCGTCATCGGCCACCACGATGTCACCGGCCTTTACCAGCTGCCCGGCACACAGCAGTGGCAGGTTCACCGAGCCCAGCACTTCCTTCACGGTGCCCTGGGCGTTGATGGCGCGGGACCACACGGCAAAGCCCATGTCGCGCAGTGTCTGGCTGTCGCGCACGCCCGCATCGATCACCAGGCCGCGCACGCCGCGGGCCTGGAGCGAGGTCGCCAGCAGGTCGCCGAAATAGCCATCGCTGCACGGCGAACTGGGCGCCACCACCAGCACGTCGCCCGGGCGGCACTGCTCCACGGCAACATGGAACATCCAGTTGTCGCCAGGGGCCACCAGCACGGTTACCGCGCTGCCGGCCACGGTCACACCCTGCTGGATGGGGCGCACGGCAGTGTTGAGCAGCCCCTTGCGACCTTGGGCCTCATGCACCGTGGCGACACCCAGCCGGCCCAGGGCATCAATCATGTGTGGCTCAACGCGCGGGATATTACGCACCACGATGCCGGTCTTGCCGATCAGCCCGCTCATGCCAGGTTCTCCGTCACACGCGGGAACACGCTCTGCAGGCCTTCGGCGTAGACGATGTTGCGTGCACTGGCGATGCCCACGTTGCGCTTGGCCTGCACGCCGCGCTGCAGGGCCACGCGGGTGTAGTACTCCCAGAGGTGTTCCTGGCCGGCCATGCACTGGATGGCGGCATACTTTTTGTCCCACACCGAGGTGATGTCCAGGAAGGTGTCCGGGCGCCATTCACACTGTTCGGGCTGGTGCGGCTCAAAGGCGTACACCGGCGGTGCGCCCACGATCTTCTCGCCCGGCTTGTAGCCTTCAGCCTGCGCGATAATGCGGGCTTCCTGGGCCAGGTGCATGGCCAGCGGGTGGTCGTAGTTGTAGGGGTCTTTAAGGGAGTGGCTGAGCACGAACTCCGGTTGGACCCGGCGATACACATCGGCCAGGCGGAACAGGGTGTCCTTGTCGGCGCGCATCGGGTAGTCGCCGATGTCAAAGAACTCCACGCTGGCACCGAGGATTTCGGCCGCCGCCATGGCCTCTTCACGGCGGGCGTCCTTGACCTTGGCTTCGTTCATTTCACCCTTGCGCCACAGCTTGGCAGACTCACCACGCTCACCGAAAGACAGGCAAACCACGTGCATGGCATAGCCTTGCTCGGCGTGCAGCGCAATGGCGCCACCGGCACGCCAGACAAAGTCGGCCGAATGTGCGCTGACCACCAGGGCGGATTTTTGTGGGGTATTCATTGCTTGTTGGCTCCTGCAGTGGGGGTTGGCGCAGGATGTCATTGGCCTGTGCAGGGCACTAATGCATTCATTTGCAACGGCTATGCGTTTTATTTATTGCCGGGCAAGCGGGGTAGAGGCATAGTCGCCGCAGTCACGAGCCGAGCGCCGGGGAACCTTCATGATCGACGTCGAACTGCCCAACCTGATGCAAGTACGCGCGTTCATCCGGGTAGCCGAGCTGGGCAGCGTGTCGCGGGCGACGCAGGTGTTGTTCCGTGCTCAGTCCGTGGTCACCCGCGCCATTGCCGAGTTGGAGGCGCGCTTTGCCGTGCCCCTGTTCGAGCGCCATGCCAATGGCATGCGCCTGACCGACTACGGCGAGTGCCTGCTGCCGCGTGCACAGCGGGTGTTGGCGGAACTGGACGGCGTGCCGAGTTTGCTGGGCACCGCGCAGGGCGAGCCCCTCTACCTGTTTCAGGCGCGGCGCCTGCAGGTGTTCGTGAAACTTTGTGAAACACGGCACATGCAAACCGTGGCGAGGCACTTCGGCCTTAGCCAGCCGGCCGTCAGTGCTGCTTTGAAGGTGCTCGAAGGCGGGTGCGGGCAGCCCTTGTTCGTGCGTACGTCGCGCGGCCTGCAGCCCACTGTGGCCAGCCGGGACATTCTGTTCCCCATACGCCGGGCGCTGAACGAGTTGCGCCTGTTGGACAGTGACCTCAGCGCGATGCAAGGCACCCTGCGTGGGGTGGTGCACGTGGGCGCGTTACCATTGGGCCGCTCGCGCATTCTGCCGGATGCCATTTTACGCTTCACTGCCCACCATCCCCAGGTTCGGGTGGTGACCAACGAAAGCCCGTTCGACCTGCTGGCAACCGAGCTGCGGGTAGGGGATGTGGATTTTGTGCTGGGCGCCTTGCGGCCTTACGACTATGCCAGCGACCTGGTGGGCGAGCCGCTCATCAACGAGGAAATGGTGCTGCTGGCGCGTCGGGGGCACCCGCTGTTGCACACCCACCTGACGCTCCAGGGCGTGCACCAGGCGCGCTGGGTGTTGCCGCGGGCCGGCTCGCCTGCGCGCCAGCTGCTGGACAACTGCTTTGCCGCCGCCGGCCTGGCAGCGCCGTGGCCGGTGGTGGAAAGCGCTGATCTGGCGGTTATCCGTGGCCTGTTGGTGCGTTCGGACATGCTGGCAGCGGTGTCTGCGCACCAGCTGGCCTACGAGATTGCCAGCGGCGAACTGCAACGCCTGCCGCTGGCCCTGCCCGGTACCGCCCGCGCCATCGGCCTGATTCAGCGCAGCGGCTGCCTGCAATCGCCGGCGGCGGTTGCGCTAATGGCTTGTATCCGCCAGGTCATCACTGAGCAGGCGTAAGCCCAGGAGGGTGCCTTGTAGCAGGCTCAGCGGGCTGCATCGGTCAGTTGGGCGCTTTGCCGGCCACCGAGTAGCGAACCTGCTGGTTACGGGTTTTCATGAAGTCTTCGATGCTCTGCCCGCGCATGGCGGCGTAAATATCCAGGTTGGACACACCCAGCACGGCGCCCAGCTTCTCCAGCACGAAGAAGATCACCCCGTAGTGGATCAGCCCACGCCAGTCGCGGCGGCGCAGCAAGTCGCTTTCTTCTTCGCTCAGGCCTGCCTCGCTGTACAGCGCTTCGGGCTCGCTGAGGAAGCGCTGGCGCCAGTGCGGCTCGATCATGCGATGCAAGAACTTGTTCAGGCGGTAGCCTTTGGCACTGCGCTCCAGGGTGTAGGGGTAGGTGCCTTCAAGCTGCTGCGCCCCAGCCAGCTGATGCTGCATGTGCTGGCGGTGGCGTTCGTTGACCGGCGCCGGCAGCGCCTGGTCGCGGTTTTCCAGCAGCAGGGTGGCGATGCCGGTCATCGACGGCAGGTAGTAGCTTTGGTGCTTGCGCTCAACATTGGCAGACAACGCGCCGCGCATGATCAGCCAGGTGATCACCTCGGCGCCTTCCATGCCCCCGAGCGTGGCGTACTCGGCCAGCGTCATCTCGGTAAGGCGCTGCGGGTCATTTACCAGCAGGTCAAGGAACTGCGCGTCCCACTCCGGGTTGTTGAAGCCGCAACGCTCGCCATGCACCTGGTGCGACACCCCGCCGGTGGCGACGATCGCCACCTTGAGGTCCTCGGGGTAGCTCTCGATGGCGCGGCGCAGCGCCTGGCCCAGTTTGTAGCAGCGCCGCGCCGTGGGTATCGGCAGTTGGAGTACGCCGACCTGCAGCGGCACGATCTGTACGGGCCAGCTTTCATCACAGGGCAGTAGCGCCGACATGGGCGAGAAGAATCCGTGGTCCAGCGGCTTGTCGCGGAAAAAGCTCATGTCGAACTCATCGGCCATCAGGCTCTGGCCGATGTGCCGTGATAGCGCCGCATGGCCGCCTACTGGCGGCAGGTCCCGTGGGTTGCCCCCTTCATCGGCCACGCCATATTGCTCGTCTACACCCAGGGTGAAGGCACTGTAATGATCAAAGAAGAACGAGGTGACGTGGTCGTTGAAGATGTAGAAGAGTACGTCCGGCTGGCGCTGCTGCAACCACGTGCGAATCGGCTCGAAGCTTTCGAAGATCGGCGCCCAGGCGGCTTCTTCCTGTTTGTCGTGGTCGACTGCGAAGCCGATGGTTGGGGTATGGGAGACGGCCAGGCCACCAATGATACGAGCCATGTGAAGGTCCTCTTTTACAGGTTACGGCGCGGTTACTGCGGGTGTCGCGCGCAGCCGGGCGTGGCCGTTGGCCAGGATCGCCAGGGCGGCGGCGAATGCCGGCAGGCCGAGGAGGGTGAACAGCAGCGGCAGGCCCAGCCCCAGGCTGAGCACGGCACCACCGATGAGGGAGCCGAAAATGGCCCCGAAGCGCCCGATACCGAGCATCCAGCTTACACCTGTGGCGCGGAACTCGGTCGGGTAGTAGCCAGGGGCGAAGGCGTTAAGGCCGGTCTGCGCGCCGCTCATGCAGAACCCGGCAGCCGCCACGCCCACCACCAGCAGGCTCGACTCCAGGCTCAGGGCGCCCAGTGAGACGATGCAAAGGCCGCCCAAGGCGTAGGCGATGGCGATGACGCGGTTGGGGTTGTGTCGGTCCATGATCCAGCCGACCACGATTGCGCCCACTGCACCGCCGATCTGGAACAGGCCGGTGATGGTGGCGGCGCGCTCGATGGACAGCCCGCCATCACGCAGCAGGGTCGGCAACCAGCCCATGGTCAGGTAGATCACCAGCAGGCCCATGAAGTAGGTCAGCCACAGGGCCAGGGTGCCAAACCGGTAGCGCTCGCTGAACAGCTGCCGGGCCGGCGCCTTGTGCTGCGTGGTTGGCTCACTGACGATAAAGCGGGTGCCGGCAGCGAAGCGGCCGCCGAGTTTGGCCAAGGCTGCCGCAATCTGGCTGGCCGGTGCCTGGCGTGCAGCAAGGAAGCGGGCGGACTCTGGCAGCAGCCACCACAGCAAGGGCAGCAAGGCCAGTGGCAGCAGGCCGCCGGCCAGCAGTACCGATTTCCAGCCGTGATGAGGGATCAGCCAGGCGGACAAAAAACCGCCCAGGCCCGAGCCCATGTTGAAGCCGGTGAACATGATGGTGATCATCAGCGAGCGGTTGCGTGTGGGCAGGTATTCGGCGAGCAGGGTAGTGCAGTTGGGCATGGCCGCACCCAGGGCAATGCCGGTCAGCAGCCGCAGCACGGCCAGCTCATACGGGTTGCGGGCGAAGGCGCAGGCCAGGCTCAACAGGCTGAAACCGCTGACCGCAACCAGCAGCACTTTCTTGCGGCCCAACCGGTCGGCGTACGGGCCGGCGGTCAGTGCGCCGATGGCAAGGCCGACCATGCCGGCACTCATCACCGGGCCAAAGGCGGCGCGTGACAGGCCCCAGTCCTGCATCAGCGAAGGCGCGATAAAACCCATGACGGCGACGTCGAAGCCATCGAACAGCACGATCAGGAAGCACAGCGACAGGAGCAGCCACTGGTAGGCAGCAAGGGGGCGGTTATCGATCCAGTCTTTGACATCGATAGGGGCATCGACAGGCGGCTTGGGCATGCGTGGTCACCTTTGTTCTTGTATTGGTGTGAATTGCGCCGGGTTGCGGTAGGGCTTCCAGAGCGCTACGGCCCAGCAGCAATCACCCCGCCGGACTACGGCGTGAGGGCGACTCTAATCCCATGGCCCAGGCAGCGCCTGCGGGATTTCTTTAATGAGATATCTAATTTTTTTATCGCGGGCGTCGTAGCGTTAAGGCGTACGTCAGCTTTATTGTCTGCATCTTTAGCCGCGTCCTAGCCTGTAAAGGTCTGGACAGGTTGGAAGTGAACCGGCGCGTAGCGGTGGCCTGGCAGTTGGCAGTACTCTTGAAAAACACACCACTTCTGCATGGACCGAACAGATGACTCAACCACCGGATGGGCTGCCGATTTACCGAGTGCTGACTGGCCCCGATGACGCTTCCTTCTGCCATAGGGTCAGTGATGCCTTGAAGCTGGGGTATCAACTTCAGGGCTCGCCTGCACTCACGTTCAATGGCAAAAATGTGATCGTGGCGCAGGCTGTTATCTGGCCTGGGGCACGGAATGGGGCCGGCGACTAACCACTCAGGGCCCGTTTCAACACGTCGTAGATTCTGGCATCACCCGATTGAGCAACGTTAAAGCGGAGAAAATCACCCGCAGTCATGGACTGGCTAAAAGCATTTCCGGGCGCTAGCACTACCCCGTCATTCAGACAGGTTCTGGCCAGGGTTGCTGCATCCTTGCCTTGAGGCAGTTGGCACCAGACGTACAGGCCTGCCTTGGGAATTATCCAGGGTTTGATACCAATGGCCTGAAGCCTCGCTACTGTCTTGTCCATTGCCTCGGCCAACCGAAGGCGCACACTCTCCATGTGTTTTCGGTAGCCGCTATCGGTAATAGCGTGATGGATGATGTCCGCGGCCAACCGTCCTCCTCCGAATGTAGTCGCAATCTTGAGGTCGACCAGGCTCTCGATCCATTCACCACGCGCAGCAATGTAGCCGCATCGAACCGAAGCGGAGATGGTCTTGGAAAAGCTGCCTATCTGGATGACACGAGAGAGGCCATCGAAGGCAGACAGCCGTGGCGCGGGATTGGTCTCGAAATCCCCGAAGATGTCGTCCTCGACAATCACGAGGCTAGAGGTATCGGCCAGTTTTAGCAGCCTGTGCGCGGTGACCGGCGACAGGGTGGCTCCGCTGGGGTTGTGGATGCCGGAATTTGTTATGTACAGCCGGGGCGCGTGCGCGAGCAGGGCGGCGCCGAACGCATCGATGTCCGGGCCCGTGGCTGTGTAGGGGACGCCAACAATCTTCACCCTGTGCGCTTTCAATAATGCGTGAAAGTTGAAATAGCAGGGGTCGTCCACCAGCACAGTGTCGCCCGGTTCCAGCAGAAAACGGCACACCAGGTCAATGGCGTGAGTGCCGGACTCCGTGAGCATGATCTGTTCCAGAGGGGCTTCGATCCCGGCGGCTGCCAGTCGTCGCGACAAGAATTGCCTGAGGGGCGGATGCCCAAGGGGGGAAGCGTACTCAGTCAACTTTGCAGTATCAGAGCGGGCAACCGTTCGAAGGGCTTTTCGCATGCCAGCTTCGTACATCCAGGAGGGAGGTAGCCACCCGCACCCTGGCTTCAATGCATCGCTGGAGGTTTCAAGGGCCTGGCGCGAGATCCACAGCGGGTCTACCTCCCGATCAAGCTTGGGGCCAAGGTCGGTCAGTGCCAATGGCGCCACTGGCCCGGCTACGTAAAAGCCTGAACCAGGGCGGGAGCTGAGTACACCCTGTGCCATCAATCGCTCATAGGCTTCAAGCACGGTGGATACCGATACCTGCATGGTCTGGGCCATGGCGCGGACCGAGGGGATTCTCGCACCTGGCGTGTAGGTGCGAGCGGCGATCCTGGACTGGATCTGACCCATGACAGTTTGAATACGCGTGCCGTTACGTTTCATCGCACCCTCAACTGTGCTGGATTAACATGCATAACAGTTCGGTTTAACTGTATTGGATTGTACGTGGCCCTGGTGAGCCTGTCAGTGATGTACTCAACCCTCGTTTATCGAGGGGTTACGATGGAAAAATCAACAAGCGGGTGGATCAACGGCTTTATAGGCGTTGCAATCTTTGCGGGCTCGTTGCCGGCAACCCGTGTGGCAGTGGGGGCCTTCGAGCCCACGTTTCTGACCTGTGCCAGGGCAACCATTGCCGCCCTGTTGGGGGCGCTTTTTCTGCTCGTGCTTCGGCAGCCGAGACCTGAACGTGCAGATTTGTCGTCATTGGCTATAACAGCGCTCGGCGTTGTCATCGGTTTCCCGCTACTGACTGCACTGGCGCTGCAGCACGTCACCTCTGCTCATTCCATTGTTTTTGTCGGGCTCCTGCCGCTCTGCACGGCAGGGTTTGCCGTTTTACGGGGCGGTGAGCGACCTCGGCCAGGTTTCTGGTTGTTCTCGATCGCAGGTGCCGGGCTGGTCGTTGGCTACGCGTTGATGAATGGGGGAGAGGCGTCGGCGGTGGGCGATCTGCTGATGATGGCGGCGGTGGTTGTGTGTGGGTTGGGTTATGCGGAAGGGGCGCGGCTGTCGAGAACACTGGGGGGGTGGCAGGTGATCAGTTGGGCATTGATTGTGGCATTGCCATTCATGCTGCTGCTGACAATCGCCAATTTCCCAGCGCTAGATGCCTTCGCCAAGGTAAGCGCCCCAGCATGGTTCAGCTTCGGCTACGTTTCACTGTTCAGCATGCTGATCGGCTTTGTGTTCTGGTACCGAGGGCTCGTCCAGGGTGGCATTGCAGCAGTGGGCCAACTGCAACTCTTCCAGCCGTTCATGGGGCTTGGCCTGGCTGCATTGCTGCTGCATGAACACGTCAGCTGGATGATGCTTGTGGTGACGCTCGGCGCTGTCGTCTGTGTTGCCGGGGCCAAGAAATACGCCCGGTAGATGAAGCGTCTTCGTAATACCTCTGTACAAAGACCGTGAGCATACCGTTTGATGCCAAGCTTGTGCCGGGTGTAGCCACAGTCTGCGCTCAGGCGCAGGGCATCGCGTTGGGCGCCGGTGCACAGGCCCAGGTGGTAGTAGTCGCTGTGGCCTTTGGCATCGCGGTCGTCGGCATGCGCTTGCCGAATGTGTGATCTAAGCCGCTCAGTCTTCGTCAAGCATGCGACCCCTTACCTACCTCTGAAGGGGATTGAGCCAGGGCCTTTCATGCAAACGCTGTTGAACGAGATTCTTGAAGAAGTACGCCACTTGATCGGCAAGGGCAAAGTGGCTGATTACATCCCTGCGCTGGCCGACGTACCGGCGCAGCAGTTGGGCATCGCGGTCTATAGCAACGATGGCAGCCATTACTGCGCAGGCGACGCAAGGGTGCCTTTTTCGGTCCAGAGTATTTCCAAGGTGTTCAGCCTGGTCCAGGCAATAGGCCACTCAGGTGAAGCCATTTGGGAGCGGCTTGGCCATGAGCCTTCAGGCCAGCCGTTCAACTCGCTGGTGCAGCTGGAGTTCGAGCGCGGGCGCCCGCGCAACCCGTTTATCAATGCGGGGGCGTTGGTGATCTGCGATATCAACCAGTCACGCTTCGCAGCACCCACGTTGTCGATGCGTGATTTTGTTCGACGGCTTTCGGGCAACCCTCACATTTCAATCGATGCCCGTGTCGCCGATTCGGAATATCAGTTCCGTGCGCGCAACGCTGCCATGGCTTACCTGATGCAGTCTTTTGGTAACTTCCATAACGAGGTCGAGCCGGTGCTGCGCAGTTACTTCAGTTACTGCGCGCTGCAAATGAACTGCCTGGACCTGGCCCGGGCATTCTGCTTCCTGGCCAACGACGGGTTCTGCAAGCACAGCGAAGAGCAAATCCTCACCCGGCGCCAGGCCCAGCAGGTGAACTCGATCATGGCCACCAGCGGGCTGTATGACGAAGCCGGTAATTTCGCCTATCGAGTGGGGTTGCCAGGCAAGAGTGGCGTGGGTGGCGGCATTGTGGCAATCGTGCCGGGGCAATTTACCGTATGCGTTTGGTCCCCCGGGTTGAATGCTGCGGGCAACTCCCTCGCGGGCATGGCGGCGCTGGAGTTGCTGAGTTCACGGATCGGGTGGTCGGTGTTTTGATCAGGGGGCGGGCTCGCCGGTAACGGAGCCTGCTATCTCCTGAGTCACCCAACCCTTGAACGCCTCCGCGACCGGCGACGGGTGCATGGCGCCTGACTGGGCCAGCACCACTTTTTGGGGTGACACCTCTTCCAGTAATGGCCGGCACAGCAGCGGTGTACCGTCATAACAGTGGTCCCCGGCGGGGCGGGTGCATGACAAGGCAACCCCGTAGCCATGCGCGACCAGGCCGCGTTGCATCTCGAAGGTCTGGGTGTATTGCTGAGTGCGCGGTTGTAGGTTGTGCGCCCAAAACAGTGAAAGGAAATACTCACGCGTTTGCGCGATGTCCTCAAGAATAAGGCATTCCTGGGCCAGTTCATGCAGCGGTATCGCTGCCAGGTGGGCCAGGCGATGGTCCGTAGCGATGAGCGCGTACGGTTTCAACTCAGCCAGTACCTGGCGCGGCAGCGAGGGATCAAGGCCTATGTCGTAAGTAAGCGCAAGCTCTGCTTTACCGGCGCTCAGGTGGCGGTGCACGCCTGCCAGGTCCGTTTCGAACAGCGTTACCTCGACACCGGGGTACTGCTTGCGAAAGCTCGATAGCAGCCGGGGTGCGAAGTAAGGGCCTAAGTCTTGAAAGCAGATAAGCGACAGATTGCCGCGCAGCAAGCCTTGCGCCGAATCGGCGTTCTGATTCATGGCGATGGCCATGCCAATGATATCGCGGGCCTGTGCGAGCAATCGCGTGCCCGCTGACGTCAGCTCCAGGCCACGGCTGACCTGGCGGCGGAAAAGCCGCTCATTCAGTGCCTCTTCAAGTTGGGCAATGGCAACTGACACCGAGGGCTGTGAAACGTGGCGGGCTCTCGCCGCAGCGCTGATGCTGCCGTGTTCGGCCACGGCGACGAAATATTCGAGTTGCCTGAATGAGAACCCTATCATTTTTTCCTATACTCAGGATTAGGAAATATATTCTTTTCCTATTGGTGCCGAAAAGCAATACTCGCCGTGCACCTTGCAGAGTCCGCTTAACATCTGGCAGTGGTGCTGTTGCCCAATAAAAAGACCAAAGGGTGCTTTATGAAACAGTCCGCCGAATTTCAACTCAGCGAAGAAACCATCGAAGCTTTCCAGCGTGAGGGGGCTGTCTGCGTACGTAATCTGTTCACGCCGGAAGAAGTTGCACTGCTCGAAACGGGTATCGAACAGAACCTGAAAACCCCAAGCGAGCGCGCCAAAGTGGCGAGCCGCCCCGACGACCCGGGTTGGTTCTTCGAGGACTTTTGCAACTGGGGCGATATCGCAGCCTATCGCCAGTTCATCTTCGAAAGCCGGGTGGGTAGCGTTGCTGCTCAACTCATGAACAGCGAGACTGCCCGGCTTTATCACGATCACCTGCTGGTCAAAGAGCCGAACACGCGCCAGCGCACGCCTTGGCACCAGGACCAGCCGTACTACAACATCGATGGGCGCCAGAACTGCAGCATGTGGATGCCTATCGATCCCGTCGCCAGGGAGTCCACCCTTGAATTTGTAGCGGGCTCGCACCTCGGACCGTGGCTGATGCCACGCAGCTTCCTCGACAGCCAGGCGCAATGGTTCCCGGAGGGGAGCCTTGCTGACTTGCCGGATATCGAGGCCGATCGCAGTGCCTGGCATATCCTTGGCTGGGAACTCTCCCCAGGCGACGCGGTGTTCTTCCACATGCTGACCTTGCACGCTTCTGGAGGGGTCGGGGGCAACCGCCGGCGCCGTGCCTTCTCGGTGCGTTTCCTGGGCGACGACATCACTCACGCACCGCGCCAGTGGAAAACTTCACCCCAGTTTCCCGGGCTCGAAACACAATTGGCCAGCGGTGCCCAAATGAACCATGAGTTGTTCCCGGTGCTGTGGCCAAGAGCTTGATGATTGAATAAATGCGTGCCTGATTAAAACGCACAGCATCTGCGCTGTGCGGACCTGATAATAAGATCAAGAAGGTATCTATGAGCGCTCAATCTTCACAACAGCTGAAGCGGGGTCTCTCTACCCGGCATATTCGCTTCATGGCATTAGGTTCTGCTATCGGTACGGGGCTGTTCTATGGCTCGGCATCGGCAATAAAACTGGCAGGGCCATCAGTGTTGCTCGCCTATTTGATAGGGGGTGCAGCCATTTACATGATGATGCGCGCCCTTGGCGAAATGGCAGTTCATAACCCGGTGTCAGGCTCGTTCGGCCACTATGCCAGCCAATACCTGGGCCGCTATTTTGGCTTTCTGACTGGTTGGAGCTACGCGTTCTCCATGTTGGTGGTGTGCCTGGCAGACGTGACGGCGTTTGGCGTCTACATGGGGCTGTGGTTCCCCGAGGCACCCGCCTGGATCTGGGTGCTTGGAATAGTGCTCTTCATCGGGGCGCTGAACCTGTGTAGCGTGAAAGTGTTCGGCGAGATGGAGTTCTGGCTGTCGTTGCTCAAGGTGACCGCTATCGTTGCCATGATTGTGGCAGGCGGGGCCGTGCTGCTGTTGGGCATCCAGCTGAACGACGGGGCAGGCACCGTTGCCGGCATCTCGAACCTGTGGAGCCACGGCGGGTTCTTCCCTAATGGCATCGGTGGGATGATTGCTTCGTTCACCGTTGTGATGTTCGCTTTTGGCGGGGTGGAAATGATCGGCATCACTGCAGGCGAGGCAAAGGACCCGAAGCGCGTGCTGCCGAAGGCGATCAACTCGGTGCCTCTGCGTATTCTGCTGTTCTATATCCTGACCCTGTTCGTGCTCATGGCCATTTACCCCTGGACCGGCATTGGCAGCCACGGTAGCCCATTCGTTCAGATATTCAGTGGCCTTGGCATAAGCTCAGCGGCAACTGTGTTGAACATCGTTGTAATTTCCGCTGCGGTATCAGCCATCAATAGCGACATCTTCAGCGCCGGGCGAATGATGTACGGCATGGCTCAAAACGGCCAAGCCCCTGCCGGCTTCGCATCATTGTCGCGTTTCGGTGTGCCGTGGATGACGGTTGCGGTGATGGGCGTCGCTCTGCTGTTGGGCGTGGTATTGAATTACCTGGTACCAGAAGGCTTGTTTCTGGTGCTTGCCGCGGTTGTCACTTTCTCTATTGTCTGGGTCTGGTTGATGATCCTGCTGTCGCAAGTGGCCATGCGGCGGGGCATGAGCAAGGAGGAGGTTGCGGCACTGGATTATCGGGTGCCGCTGTGGCCGGTAGGGCCAGCGTGCGCGATTGCGTTCATGGTGTTCATCTTTGGCGTGCTCGGTTGGTTCCCGGCCAGCCGCACAGCCCTGTATGTCGGGGTTGGCTGGTTGGTCCTTCTGTCTTTGGGCTACTGGCTGTGGGGCTTGCGTACACCGCGACCAGTGTCAGCGAGTGCTTGAAGCATTGAAGCATTGAAGCGTTCGCGTCCGCATGGCGAGGTGTTGTCTGGGCAGCTGCTCTTGCAGAAATATCCACGTCATGTGCTGTACCTGTGGGAGCGGGTTCACCCGCGAACACCGGCAAAGCCGGTGCCATCCAGCGCGCTGTCTCGTCCTGCAGGCATGATCTTGGCCGAATCGCCAGCACCGAGAGCGGTGGCTTTCAGGAGACCTCATCCGTTGCTGGCGCAGTGCGAGACTCAAGGTCGATTTCCGTTGGCCACTGGACTTTCGGGGCCAAGCAATGCATGTGGCTCAGGCCATCGTCATCGTTCCAGTCGCGGGGTGGGTGCACGAACTTGGGCAGGGTTTCAGGGCCTTGTTGCATGAAGAGCCGGGCGATGGCCCAGTACGCCTCGCCCTCATTCAGGGTATGAGTGAAGAAGACACGATCTATGACTTCGTCAGTCTCAGGATTACGGACTGACAGCATGACGTTTTCGATCAGGCCACCATGGCCAGGGGCGTAGATTCGGTAGACCTCGGCGGTGACGTCGTCCCAGTTGTAGGCGACGGGTTGGACACCCCAGCGCTTGCGGCTGAAGATGAAGACGCGGTCGAAGCGGTATTCGTAGATGTAGATTTTTCGACGCAGGCGATTGAAGCGAATGGGTTCATCTCTGGGCAAGACAAGATCCTCCTTTATGTAAGGGATAAGGGCCCAAAGAGCTGCTGGTGGACCGAGCACTATCAATACATTAGTTAACCAGTCGCGCGTCCAGCCGTAGACAAATAAATCCCAGTATAATAAAAGTATTATTCCGGCGCAAAAGCACAAGCCAGGAATGCCGACGAGCGCTGAAAACCCTCGCAAACTTACTGTTTTTCTCGGCAGTTCTAGATATACGTCATTAAAATAGTTGGGTGAGGGGTTTACAGTCTCTGCCCAATAGTGGCTGTCTGGTGCCTCTCCCGTTGGAGGCAGGTCATGGCTCCAACCTATCCCGCGCTCCCATAACACCTTGGGCTTAAATGTCATTCATTCATTCCTCGAGAACAAACTTCAATATAGGCGTCCGGCAAATTGCGGTCAGGCCAATACATAACCAGCAGGGTGGCGGCGCTTAAGCTGTGGCTCCCAATCGTAGGTGCTAGCGGCACAACTCCTGAAATCTCAAGCTGAAAAACACCGCCATCTTCACCGGGATAAGGTCTTTGATATTCATCAGTGGAAAAATCACTCACATAGTCTGGATGTCGCGGGGGTGTAAACTTAGAAAAAGAGGATGACGGGGAAAGTGGCCTTATTGGGTGCGAAAAGTAATCACCCGAAGCAATACTTTCTCCGCCAACATAATCTGGAAACGCTCCATCACCGACACGATGTGCTATCAATTTCCAGCGATATGCGGATTTCGCTTTATTGAACTTGGGTAATGCAACGAGAAACTTGAGCTGTTGCACCGTGTTCAAGCTGACCAACCCTCCTATTCTTGGGAGTGTAGGATCCGTAGCCATACTTGACTCAAAATTTAGCCTTGCCTGCACACCCAACGTCGCAGCATTGAGCTCAGCGAATGCTATGTCTGAAAATTCCGGAGCATTCCAGTGTATGGAAGGTGTTTCATTAGCAAGCCCAAAATAGCAACGACGCGCCCAGCGTTCGAGAGCAGTTGATTCGTTGTTTTCTGCTCGCTTGCTAAACTCGTAGGCGACTAGCGTTAATGTGACTGCTAGCCCCAACGGTCCAAATACTAAAGGCCTGAAAACTGCAAACGCAAACGCCACTGTGCCCAAGCCGTACGCTGAAACTGCAATTCTATATTGCCGTGCAGCTGTACTGTCGCCAGTGGCCAAAGTGCGTTGTCTTGCCAGAATCGCTTGTGCCGTGTCAAAGACCCCTGCGACTGTGCTCAGTACAGCACCGATTTTTATTATTGCCTGTCCAGTGACAGCAGCTCCCTTAGCCCATGGCCTATGTATGTTGCCGGCGCCGGACCGCGTTATGAGTCCGATCAACTCAATCTGCCCGCCCAATATCCCCAATAGCGAACCCTGCAACGCCAGTTTGGCCTCATGCGCCTTGGACCCAATCTCCACTTCCGCTTTTTCCTGATTTCTGGCGAGGCTGTCGGATTGCAAGTACAGCCCTCCAATCGCCAGCAGTACTTCCCAGCTTCCCGCCACACCCCGCAAGCCGCGAAACGCGGTTCGCACCAACTGCGCCGCCTGCTGCGAAGTAATACGCATGCCCTGCAACACCTTTCGCGCATTCGACTCGAGCGTCCCCGCCGCGACCGAGACCTCCACCAAGGTACGCTGCGCCAAGCTGCTTGCCTGAGTTACCTTCATGTTGGCTTCCTCAAACAACCGACCATGCACGTCCGCCGCGGTACCCTCGACCCACACCGAGACACGAATCATGGTGTTGGTAAACCGCGGGTCCAGCACGGCCAGGCTCATCAACCCGTGCTGGATGATCGGCCGCACCTTGTTCCAGGCCTTGGTCGAATGAATGTCGATGTCAGCGATGTTGCGATGCATCCGGTCCCTGGCCTCGGCAATCGAGGCATTGGCCTTGTGCTGCAATTCGCGTAAATGGGCACTCTGCAGGGCGTAGTACTCGCCCAGCTTCATCTTCACTTCCAGCTCGATGAGGTGCACGCCGTTGTAGAGAAACTGCGTCGCGCTGTTCAGGTGCCGCACGGCGGTCTGGATGCCAGGTGGCAAATTGGGCGACAAACGTTGGCTGGCAGCGTTGAGCGCGCCCTGGGTTTCGGCAATGGCCTGCTTCAAGGTATTGCGCATGCGCAAGCCGGCGTCGTCGCTCGCAATGATCTTGCTCAACATGCCGTAGAGCTTGTCGCTGTCATTCCAGTTGGTGACGTCGGAAAAGCTGGGAAGCAGCCCGGCCAACAACGCACGGTCACGCATCAACAACGCGCGATAGGGAGGGCTATCAGGATCCTGTAGCCATTTCTGCCAGAGCGTTTCGCTGGTGCCGGCAGCGGGACTCACATCGGACGCCACCGCCTCGGTAATACTGCCACCTAGGCATAAGGCCATGGTCTTGGCATACGCCACGCCAGACTCACGATGATCGCCGTCGTAATCGTACTGCTCGGCCACCTTGAACATGGGCGTGTCGAACAGCGCGGCGTAAGCACGGGCGTCCTTGTCGATGTAGCGCTGGAACTCGGCTTCCTGCTGGTCATACTCGGCCTGGAACGCCGCTCGCTTCGGTTCGTGGTAGCGCTCTTCGAGGCGCTCGTCACTTTCCAGCTGGGCTCGTTCTACCAATCGTTGACGCTCCACTGCCGGGTCGACGAACACCGGCGGCCCATCGCCGGTCATGGGTTCCAGCGACGGTACCTTCTGCGCCGCCCACTCTCGCTGCGTGGCACGAATGACTTGCAGGATCTGCGAGGTCTGCAGCTGGTAGGCACGCATGGGGTCCTCACGCCAGACCTGGCGCTTCACCACCCAGGTCAACCGCTGATGGTTGAATTCCTGAATCAGGCCAACGGTATCGTCGAGCACCACTGCCAGCACGCCGTTCTCCAGCGTGTGCCGGTTCATCGCGTTGACCAGGTATCCCTTCAAGGCAAACCTGCGCAGCTTGCGAGTGTGAAAGCCATGCGCACTGTCAAACGGCGAGCACCCATGCTGGGCGTACTCGAACACATCCTTGTCGACCTGCAGGTTATCCGGCGTCATTGCAATGCCCAGTAATTCTGGGTTGTTACGCGCCTGGGTCAGGTCAATCCCCTCGAAGCAATGTGCAGGTGCCTGGCCCTTCTTGTAGGCATTCAGCACGCTGACCGGCCAGGCATCGCTGGAGAAGGCCAGCCAGGCTGTGCCATACCGGTCGGTATCGATGTTCAGGAAGGATGAAGGAATGTCGTGGTTTTCATTCACGCATTTTTCGGGCAGCGATGCGGGTAGGCCGTCAGACGGTTCGTAGGGGTTGAAGCGGCGCAGGTGGCCCTGTTCGCTGACTTCGTAGGCATGCCAGACCTGCTGATCGAGCAGTACATACAGGTAACCCATGCGCAAAGTACGCAGGCCCATCTTCCCCGAGATATGTTGGCTACCCGCCACAGTCGTGATGCACTCCTGTCGGGTATCCGGTACCAGGGCGCGGCGCAGCGGCAGGATCGGCAGGCCCTGGCGTTCGCAAGACATGCACTGGTCATGCGGCAGCCCGGCTTCGGCTGCCGCAATGGCGATACGTTGGCTGATTGTCAAAAACGACCTCGCATTGAAAGGACCGTGATGGTCCCTGAACACTAACGAGGAATCGCTTGCCGGAGGTTTATGGGCGTCTTAAAACCGTGTAGGAAACGTCTCTAAATCAACCATTGGACATTTTTTCCACTGACGGGCTCTCGAGTCAGGCGCAGGCGTGTAGGGGGGCGCGCCCGCAAACACCGCAAAGCCGGTGCCTGCACGGCGTCACCTGCTTCGCGGGACAAGCCCGCTCCCACAACTCAGGTGCATGCAGCTTCGCCGGCTGATCAGATTGAACGTTTCAGCTCCCAGCACCGTCGGTACTTCCATGTCTTGCGCAAAAGAGGTTGTCCATGAAGTATCGTGCACTCGGTAACACCGGCCTGTTGGTCTCAGAATTGGTGGTTGGCACTGTCCCCTTCGGCGGGCGTGGCGCGTTCGAAAAAACGGGTAGCGTGGATGTCGACCAGGCGCGGCGTATGTTCGACATGGCCTTCGATGCCGGGGTTAACCTGGTGGATACCGCCGACCTGTACTCCCACGGCCTGGCAGAAGAAATCGTTGGCACTGCGCTGGGGCAGCGACGCCATTCCATCATCCTCGCCACCAAGGCCCGCAGCCCGATGGGCGACAACCCCAACGACAGCGGGGCGTCGCGTTATCACCTGATTCGCGCCTGCGAGGCCAGCCTCAAGCGCCTTGGTACCGACCATATCGACCTGTACCAGATCCACAACTGGGACGGTGTCACGCCGGTCGAGGAAACCTTGGCGGCCTTGGACCACCTGGTGCAAAGCGGCAAGATCCGTTACTTCGGCACCTCCAACTACACCGCCTGGCAAATGATGAAAACCCTCGGCTGCGCCCGCCTCAACGGCTGGCAGCAGCCGGTGTCCCAGCAGATCTATTACACCCCTGAGGCCCGCGAGGCAGAGTACGAGTTGCTGCCGATGGCCATCGACCAGGGTTTCGCGACGCTGGTGTGGGGGCCGCTGGGGGAGGGTTTGCTGACCGGCAAGGTGCGGCGCGGGCAGCCGACCCCAGAGGGTACCCGCCAGGGTAATGATTGGCCGGAGCCTTACGTGCACGACCGCGAGCGGGCCTACGACATCATCGAGGCACTGATTGAAATCGCCCAGCGCCACGCGTGCTCACCGGCACGGGTGTGCTTGGCCTGGCTCAAAGACCGGCCTGGGATAACCAGCGCCATCACCGCAGGGCGTACCTTCGAGCAGTTGCACGACAACCTGCAGGCGGTGGAGCTGGTGCTCACGGCAGACGACCTGGAGCAGCTCGAGCAAGTAACGCGCATTGCACCGCAGTATCCGTACTGGCACCGCATTGCGGCAGGCATGGACCGCATCGATCCGGCGGAGGCGCCGTTCATCGAACTGCACCGCAAGACGATGAAGCTGCAGCAGCCATGATCGGCGTATGACGCGGCGGTGCGCTGAAGCGCCTGCTGCGTCATCATCGAGGCATTATGAATTAATTCCTGCCCGGTTGGTCAGGTAATGAGCCCCTTATCTGCTTTTGAGGTTCTCATGCACGCGTACACAGTTCGCTATCTGATCAACGGCCAATCGGCCACTCATACCTTCGAACTTAAGCAGCCCAAGCTCGCCCTGCACGAAGCGGCGCTTCACCTGATGGTGCTGCACTTTGGTGATGGGGAGAACAGCTTGGTCATGCCGCCCGCCGACGCCACCCCTCAGCAGGTTCTCGCGCAGGCCCAGGTACTGGGTTTATCGCAAATCCACCTGGCTTGACGGATACCGGTGCAACACGCCTGCAACCTGGCCAGCAAAAGCCGCGAGCCCGGCCTTTTGCACCACCGGTCGAACACAAGGCACTCTCGCCAGCCGATTGCTCTCTGAACAACAGGCGCACCCTTGCTGCGCTGCAACCAGGAGAACGCCCATGGCAATCGACCACAATGGCCCCGACTCGCCGTACCCGGGACCAACCGAAAATACCACCGACGCAGGCGCGGGCCATGGCTCGGGCCTTGAACAGGCTGAGTCCGAGCCTAAGCAAGGCGTCGGTGAGGCTTGGTCCGAGAATCGCCCCGTAGACTGGGACCCACCTCCCGGCAATCCCGGTTCAGACCAGGACGGGCAGCTTGACCGGGACAACGGCACCGCAAGAACCAACGATGAGCAGGCTGGTGCAGGTGACGCAGAGGTGCCATTACCCGCAGATGATGACGGCCCGATTGAAGAGGAAATGAAAGACGTGGAGGCCAATAACTCGGTGTCTGCCGAGCATCCTCAACCGCGTTGATGGCGTTTGCATTTCAGGGCCGATGCCAAATCAGTGCGGCGTCCTGGGCCTGCCAGCCTGGCTTCATCGGCCGCTTTTCCATCAGGTATGGCACCGGCTGCGCCGGTGTTCGCGAGGCAAGCCCGCTCCCACAGACAGGGTGCACAGCCCAGGATTTACGCGGTCCATGTAGGAGCGGCCTTGTGCCGCGATGGGCTGCGCAGCAGCCCCAAATGGCGCATCAACGCCGCCGCAACACAGTGGCGAGCCCAACGGTCAGCAGCACAGCACAAGCCATGGCCAGCCCGATGGTAACGCCAACGCCCCACGTTTCGAGCAGCCCCGCCAATACAAGATAAAATGCGATCACCCCAACCGCCCCGATCGCATTGCCCCGCACCATTGCTACCATCCCGGGGCGCCCCCCTTGCACATGGGCGAACACCACCAGCGGCCAGGCAATCACCGGTATCGGCGCGAGCATCCCGCTGGTCGCCGGGCCCAGCCAGCTGGCCAGGCTGGTGGTGATCATCAGCAGGGATGTGGCAGACACCATGCGTAGCGGGATTTCCCAGTACCGGTGCCTGGGGCGGGCCAAGGTATCTGGTTCTGGTTCACGGCCGCTGGCGCGTATCAGCACGCCGATCAGCACCAGTGCCACGGCAATCGACAGGTAAAGGTTGCCCCAGTGGGTAAACGCATAGGCGGCCATACCATAGAAAAGCAACGCCAGCATGGCTGCCAAGGCAACGCCGAGCCTGCGCGTGGCCAACAGATAGAAGGTGTAGGTGGCCTGCACTGCCGCCAGGCCGCCCAGTGCACCGGTTATTGCACCCAAGGCGAAGGCATTGCCCTGTTCCAGGCACAGGAAAGTCATCACCAGTGCCGAGGTGATCGGCAGGCCGGACAGCAAGCCACCCAGCAAACCGCCCCAGCGCCGCGAGGCGAGGGAGATGGCCCACATCAGCAGGGGCGTGACGATAAGTTTCAGGTAGAGCAGGGTCATTGCGGGTGTATCCAGGCTAAATGAAGGTGCGCCCGCCGTCGGCATTGGGTGGGGCGCGGATGCATCACCCGCGGCTGGCCTCCAGGGCCTGGGCCAGGTCGGCGATGATGTCGTCGCTGTGCTCTATGCCAATCGACAGGCGCACCATGTCGCGCGGCACGCCGGCTTTTTCCAGCTCCTCGTCGTTGAGCTGGCGGTGAGTGGTGGAGGCGGGGTGGCAAGCCAGTGACTTGGCGTCGCCGATGTTCACCAGGCGCACTACCAACTGCAGCGCATCGATGAAGCGCGCCCCGGCAACCTGGCCGCCCTTGATGCCAAACGACAGGATCGACGCTGGCTTGCCGCCCGTGTAGCGCTGTGCCAGTTCATGCTCGGGATGGTCGGGCAGCCCGGCGTACTTCACCCAGGCCACCTGGTCGTGGGCTTGCAGGTAATGGGCAACTTTCAGCGCGTTTTCAGTGTGGCGCTCCATGCGCAGGGCCAGAGTTTCCAGGCCTTGCAGGATCAGGAAGGCGTTGAACGGTGACAGCGCGGCGCCCGTGTTGCGCAGCGGCACCACACGGCATCGGCCAATGAAGGCGGCGGGGCCGAAAGCTTCGGTGTAGGTAACACCGTGGTAGGACGGGTCGGGGGTGTTGAGCAGGGCGAAACGCTCCTTGTTGTCGGCCCAGGGGAACGTGCCGGCGTCGATGACGATACCGCCGATGCTGGTACCGTGGCCGCCGATGTACTTGGTCAGCGAGTGCACGACGATGTCCGCGCCATGCTCGAACGGTCGGCACAGCACCGGGGTGGCCACGGTGTTGTCGACGATCAGTGGCACACCGTGGCGGTGGGCGGCCTCGGCCAGTGCGGCAATGTCGACGATATTGCCGGCGGGGTTGCCGATAGACTCGCAGAACACCGCCTTGGTGCGCGCGTCGATCAACGCTTCGAGGGCGGCGACGTCGTCATGAGCGGCGAAGCGGGTCTGGATGCCCATGCGCGGCAGGGTGTGGGCCAGCAGGTTATAGGTGCCGCCGTACAGCTTGGCCACCGAGACAATGTTGTCGCCGGCCTCGGCGACGGTCTGGATGGCGTAGGTGATGGCCGCCATGCCCGAGGCCACCGCCAGCGCGCCCACCCCGCCTTCGAGGGCGGCCATGCGCTGCTCGAGCACATCGTTGGTAGGGTTCATGATGCGCGAGTAGATGTTGCCTGCCACTTTCAGGTCGAACAGGTCCGCGCCGTGCTGGGTGTCGTCGAAGGCGAAGGAGGTGGTCTGGTAGATCGGTACGGCCACGGCCTTGGTGGTCGGGTCGGGGCTGAAGCCCGCGTGGAGGGCGAGTGTTTCCAGCTTCATGCAATCGTTCCTTGAGCGTGGGGTGGAAGCGTTCGAGCATGCGGCGGTGGAAGGGCGTGGGTCAAGGACGCTTTAGAGCGTCAGTCACTCCACCCGACTGTAAAGATATGCAAAGTTTCCCTGTGCCATCACCCTGCAGTTCTAGAATCCGCTCGCTGCCAGACTGCTACTGGCAGGCAGCAGATCTAACCCTGTGGAGCGTTCAATGAAGTCGAAACATCTTTTCCGTGCAGCCCTGGTTGCAGTCCTGGTATCCAGCCTGTCGGGTTGCTGGATGTTCATGCCGCCAGGTGGTGGCGGGGGGCACGGTGGTGGTCATGGT
>NZ_JBWKXT010000071.1:0-28415 GCF_059423245.1 Pseudomonas sp. GW460-LB5 | reverse complement strand
CTTCGACCACCTGATTCGTACTTCGGCACCGGCATAAGCCTACGCTGGCCCTATCGCCGGCAAGGCCGCTCCCACAGCGACGGCACAAGGCACCTGAAATTCAGCTTTGCTGCAAGTGCCCATAAAGCTTGGCGTACAACCCACCCTCGGCAATCAGCTGCTGGTGGTCGCCATCTTCGGCCACATGCCCGCCATCGAACACCAGCACCCGGTCGGCCTGCTTCACCGCCGACAGCCGGTGGGCGATGATCAGCGTGGTGCGGCCGCTGAGGAAGCGCGCCAGGGCCTGGTGCAGGTTGTACTCGGTGGCGGCGTCCAGCGCCGAGGTGGCTTCGTCGAGAATGACCACCTTGGGCTCGGCCAGCACCATGCGGGCAATGGCCAGGCGCTGGCGCTGCCCGCCAGACAAGCGCACGCCGGAACGCCCCACCACACTGTCCAGGCCCTGTGGCAAGGCGGCGATGGTGGCATCCAGCTGGGCGATGCGCAGCGCCTGCCAGCACGCCTCGTCGCTGCAGTCGCGGCCCATGGCCAGGTTGGCGCGTACGGTGTCGTTGAACAGCGACGGGTGCTGCAACACCACCGCGACGTTTTCGCGCAGGGTTTCCAGGCCGATTTCCTGCAGGCTGGCACCGCCAAAGCGGATGGTCCCGGCCTGGGCGCTGTAAAGGCCCAGCAGCAGTTGCACCAGGGTGCTCTTGCCGCCACCACTGGCGCCGACAATCGCCACCTTTTCCCCCGGGGCGATGGACAGGTCGAGGTTTTCCAGCACCGGCTCGTCAGCATAGGCAAAGCGCAAGTCGCGCACTTCGATGCCCACCGTCTCGCGGCCGGCGAACGGGTCGCTGGCGGCCGGGTACTGCGGCTCGTCATCGCGTGCCAGCAGCTCGTTGAGGCGGCTCAGCGCACCTCCCGCGGCGTAGTAGGCATATTGCAGGTTGAGCAATTGCTCCACCGGCCCGATCATGAACCACAGGTAGCTGAACACCGCCAGCATCTGGCCGATGGAAAGGTCGGAGAACAGTACGGTCAGCATGGCCGCGGCGCGGAAGATGTCGATGCCGAACTGGAACAACAAGCCACTGGCTCGGCCACTGGCATCGCTCTTCCACTGGGAATCTACGGCGTAATCACGCACCTCGCGGGCGCGCAGGCCCAAGCGACCAAGGAAGTAGCCCTGGCGGTTGCTTGCACGGATTTCCTGGATGGCATCAAGGGTTTCCGTCAGCGCCTGGGTAAAACGCGCGGTGCTGTCGTTCTCAAGCTTTTTAAGGTGTTTGACGCGCTTGCCCAACTGCACGGTGAAGTAGATCACCAGCGGGTTGAACAGCAAGATCAGCAAGGCCAGCTGCCAGTGCATCCAGATCAGGATCGCCGCTGTGCCGGTCAAGGTCAGCATGGCCACCAGGAAACGGCTGAGTGTTTCGCCAACGAACTTGTCGAGGGTGTCCAGGTCGGTGACCAGATGGGTAGTGACCGTGCCACTGCCCAGGCTTTCGTATTCCTTCAGCGAAATGCGCTTGAGGCGCTCGATCAGGCGGATGCGCAGGCGGTAGACGATATCCTTGGCCAAACCGGCAAACAACTTGGCCTGGAGCACGTTGAATGCCAGGGCAGCCAGGCGCAGGCACAAGGTGAGCGCCAGCATCAGCCCGATATAACCGGCTGCCACCTGCCAGCTGGATGGCAGCAGGTGGTTCATCCACTTCAGGGCGGCATCGCCATGGCCCAGCAGCACTTCGTCCACCAGCAGGGGCAACAGCAACGGGATGGGCACACTGCAGCAAGCCGCCAGCACGGCGATGAGGTTGGCAGACCAGAGGTTTTTCTTGTGATGCAGGGCCAGGCGGCGGATTTCCGCCCAGCTCAGTCGATCGCCCGCAGCATGAGGCTTGCCCGGCACCGGGTCGGGTGACCCCGGCACATCAAGCACAGGCGGCCTGCTGCAGCCAGCGGCCGAGCAAGGGTTGCAGGCGCTCCAGCGGCTGGTAGCCGTTGGTCAGCAGCGCCAGCTGGCCATTGCGTTCGGCCAGCAGGGTCGGGAAGCCGGCGATACCCAGGTCCTGGGCCCAGCTGAAATCGGCTGCGGTGGCGGCTCGGGTATCGGCGCGGGCGAAGGTGTCGGCAAACACGGCGCGGTCGAAGCCGCACTGCGAGGCCAGCTCGACCAGCTGTGGCGCAGTGGTCACGTCCACGCCCTGCTCGTAGAACGAACGCTGGATCAGCGCCAGCAGCGGCCAGACGCGCTCGGCGTCAAGCTCGCGGGCGGTGACCAGGGCGCGACAGGCCGGCTCGGTGTCATAGACGAAGCCGTCAGGCATGGCCCCCTCGAAACGAAAAGGCTGGCCGGTGGCGTCAGCCACCGCCTGCCAGTGTTCGAGGATGTACTTGCGGGTGGAGCCGTCCAGCGCGCTGCCGCCGGTGCGCAACCCGCCCGGCACCACGCGGGTGGCAACGCCCGCCTCACGCGCCTGGGCGATCAGGGCGGCGGCTACCGGCGCGAACCCCCAGCACCAGGAGCACATCGGGTCCATCACATAGATCAGGCGGGCAGACATGCATCAAGCCTCGGCTTTGTAGTTGTAACCGATCGGGTGCGGCAGGTTGCGGGCCTTGGCCAGCTCGATCTGCTTCTGCCGGTCGATGGCGCTGCGCCGGGTCTTCTCGCTCAGGGTGTCCCAGCAATGCGGGCAGCTGACACCTGGCGAATAGTGCTCGGACGCGCGCTCTTGTGCATTGATCGGGTGGCGGCAGGCGTGGCACTGGTCGTACTCGCCTTCGGTCAGGTCATGGCGCACCGTGACGCGGTTGTCGAAGACGAAGCAGTCGCCGTCCCACAGGCTTTCTTCCTGAGGCACTTCTTCGAAGTATTTCAGGATGCCGCCCTTAAGATGATAGACCGCCTCGAAGCCTTCACCGAGCATGTAGCTGGAGGCTTTTTCGCAACGAATGCCGCCGGTGCAGAACATGGCCACTTTCTTGTGCTTGCTGGGGTCGAAGTTGGCCTTGATGTACTCCGGGAACTCGCGGAAGGTTTCGGTCTTGGGGTCCACCGCGCCCTTGAAGGTGCCAATGGCCACTTCGTAGTCATTGCGGGTGTCGATCAGCAGCACTTCCGGGTCGCTGATCAGCGCGTTCCAGTCCTTGGGTTCGACATAGGTGCCGACCGCCTGGTTCGGGTCCACGCCTGGTACGCCGAGGGTGACGATTTCTTTCTTGAGCTTGACCTTGGTGCGGTAGAACGGCTGCTCGTCGCAGTACGATTCTTTATGGTCGACATCGGCCAGGCGCGGGTCGTTGCGCAACCAGGCCAGCAGCCCGTCGATGCCTTCGCGGGTGGCCGACACAGTGCCGTTGATGCCTTCGTGGGCCAGCAGCAGGGTGCCTTTGACGTCGTTGTCGAGCATGGCCTTGAGCAGCGGTTCGCGCAGCTCTACGTAGTCTTGCAGGGTGACGAACTTGTACAGCGCCGCGACGACGATGGGTTGTGACATGAAACAGGTTCTCCAGGTGGGTGCCCTCGTAAGGGGCGGACCGGGTTTGACAGGTATTGAAAAAAGCATGGGGGCGCTTTGCGCCCCTTTCGCGGCACAAGGCCGCTCCCACAGGGACCGCGTAACCCGATGGCGAGTGCGGTTCCTGTGGGAGCGGCCTTGTGCCGCGAAAGGGCCGCAAAGCGGCCCCCGGATTTTGCAGGATTCTACCAGAACAACAGAAAGGTTTCAGTGCCCGCCGCCGGCACACACCGGCGAGGCCGGCGCTGCGCCGACTTTGGCCCACTCTTCTGCGGTGTAGGTATGGATGGCCAGGGCATGGATCTGCTGCATCAGCTCACCCATGGTGGCGTACACCTTCTGGTGGCGCTTGACGCTGTTCAACCCGGCAAACTGCTCGCTGACGATCACTGCCTTGTAGTGGGTCTCCTGACCACGACTGTGCATGTGGCTTTCGTCGAGCACTTGCAGGTGCTGCGGCGCCAAGGCACCCAGCTGTTGTTCAATGCGCTGTTGCATGGTCATCGCGGCGTGCTCACTTCTTGGCAGGAACGGCGGCCTTGCCTGCGTTAGGGTCCAGTTCCTTGGTCATGTCTTCCAGCAGCTTGTTCACCACCGGCACTGCTGGCTCCAGGCTCTGCTGGGTCAACTGGGCCGACTGCTGGGTAACCTTGGGCATTTCACGCAGTACTTTCTTGCCCAGCGGCGATTCGTAGAACTTGACCAGGTCTTTCAGCTCTTGTTCGGTGAAGGTCTGGGTGTACAGGTCGACCATCTTCGGCTTCAGCTTGTTCCAGCCGATGGCGTTGTCCAGCGCGGCGTTGGCCTTGGCCTGGTAGCTTTCCAGCACCGGCTGCTTGGCGGCCGGGGCCTTGGTCTGGGCAAAGCGCTGGGCGAACATCTGCTGGACCTGCACGTACACCGGGGTGCCCAGCTTGTCGGCGTTGGCCAGGGTCAGGAATTTCTCGGCAGCAGCGTTATGGCTGGCGGTGGCAGCGAGCACCTGGCCGCTGGCGCAAGCCAGGGCAACGGCGGCACAAAGGACACGGAGACGGGTCATTGCATTTCCTTCAAGGAGAGGGAGGCGGGTACCTCAGAGTAGAGCATTCTGCGCCGTGGTGGCGATGTGCTCAAGTGGCACGACGAGCGACGGAACCGCTCGGTCGAATCAAGGCCTAAACTGCGATTTCGAACTACACAGGAGTGAGTACAGAATGAGCCGTATCGAGACAGACAGCCTGGGCCCGGTCGAAGTTCCTGAAGGCGCCTACTGGGGTGCGCAAACCCAGCGCTCGCTGATCAACTTCGCCATTGGCAAGGAGCGCATGCCCATCGCGGTGCTGCACGCCCTGGCGCTGATCAAGAAGGCCGCGGCACGCGTCAACGACCGCAACGGCGACCTGCCGGCCGACATCGCGCGGCTGATCGAACAAGCCGCCGACGAAGTGCTGGGTGGCCAGCACGACGACCAGTTCCCGTTGGTCGTCTGGCAGACCGGCAGCGGCACGCAAAGCAACATGAACGTCAACGAAGTGATCGCCGGGCGCGCCAACGAACTGGCCGGCAAAGGCCGCGGCGGCAAAGCGCCAGTACACCCCAACGATCATGTCAATCGCTCGCAAAGTTCCAACGATTGCTTCCCGACTGCCATGCACATTGCTGCTGCGCAGGCGGTGCACGCGCACCTGTTGCCCGCCATCGCCGAACTGTCGTCGGGGCTGGCCGAGCTGTCGGGGCGCCACCAAAAGCTGGTAAAGACTGGCCGCACCCACATGATGGACGCCACACCGATTACCTTCGGCCAGGAGGTGTCTGCCTTCGTCGCCCAGCTCGACTATGCCCAGCGCGCCATCCGCGCCACCCTGCCGGCAGTGTGCGAACTGGCCCAGGGCGGCACCGCCGTAGGTACCGGGCTGAATGCCCCGCACGGTTTTGCCGAAGCCATCGCCGCCGAGCTGGCGGCGCTGTCCGGGCTACCCTTTGTCACGGCGCCGAACAAGTTCGCCGCCCTCGCCGGCCACGAACCACTCACCAGCCTGGCGGGCGCCCTGAAAACCCTGGCCGTGGCGCTGATGAAAATCGCCAACGACCTGCGTTTGCTGGGCTCCGGCCCGCGCGCCGGTTTGGCCGAAGTGCGCCTGCCAGCCAACGAACCGGGCAGCTCGATCATGCCAGGCAAGGTCAACCCGACGCAGTGCGAGGCGCTGTCGATGCTGGCCTGCCAGGTGTTGGGCAACGACGCGGCCATCGGTTTTGCCGCCAGCCAGGGGCATTTGCAGCTGAACGTGTTCAAACCGGTGATCATCCACAACCTGTTGCAGTCGATCGAACTGCTGGCCGATGGCTGCCGCAACTTCCAGCTGCACTGCGTGGCGGGCATCGAGCCCGATGCCGAGCAGATGGCCGCGCACCTGGAGCGTGGCTTGATGCTGGTAACGGCATTGAACCCGCATATTGGCTACGACAAGGCGGCGGAAATTGCCAAGAAGGCTTATAGCGAGGGCAAGACCCTGCGCGAGGCTGCACTGGAGCTGAAGTACCTGACCAATGAGCAGTTCGACCAATGGGTACGGCCGGAGAACATGCTGGCACCGGGTGGCAAGGGCTGAGTCATCTATAGCCTGTGCTGGCCCCTTCGCGGGTAAACCCGCTCCCACAGGGGTAGCACAACATTCAGCCCCGTGGTGAACCTGTGGGAGCGGGCTTGCCCCGCGAAAGGGACCGCGCGGTGCAAGGCACCGGCTTCGCCGGTGTTCGCGGGGCAAGCCCGCTCCCACAAAACGCTCAGTGAAACTGGGCCAATCGCGCCTTGCGGGCACGCCAACTGGCCACCAGCGATGGCCCCAGCGCCACCAGCGCCGAGCCGCACACCACGGTCACCGCCCCTACATAGCCCAGGGCATTGATGTCTTCGGCCTGCACGTACTCCGGCCACACCCCTGCCGCCACCGCCACCGCAACGAACGTCACCAGCGGGGTCAGCGCCAGGGTGGCACTGACCCGCGACGCCTCCCAGTGCGCCAGCGCCTCGGCGAACGCGCCGTAGGCCACCAGCGTATTCAGGCAACAGGCCAGCAACAGCCAGCCCTGCACCGGGGTCAGCTGCAACGCCTCCAGTGGGTGTACCCAAGGCGTGAGCAGCGCAGCGCAACTGAGGTAAATCACCATCATCACCTGCTGTGAATGCCACACGGTCAACAGTTGCTTTTGGCTGAGGGCATAGAACACCCAGATGCTGGTGGCCAGCAGAATGGTCAGCACGCCGGTGGTGTAGGTACCCAGTGAGGTCAGCAGCTCTTCGAGGCGCTGGTTGAAGAACAGCCCAAAACCCGCCAGCAGAATCAGCAGGCCCACCCCCTGCCCCAGGCTGAAGCGCTCACGGAACACAAACACGCTGGCCACCAGCAACAGCACCGGGCCGACCTGCACCACCAGTTGCGCGGTACCGGGGCTGAGCAGGTTGAGGCCGATCAGGTACAGCACGTAGTTGCCCATCAGGCCAAGCACAGCCACCACTACCAGGCCTTTGCCCCTGGGGGCCAGGCGCGTGAACGAGGGCAAGCGCTGTTGGGCTGCCAGCCAGGCAAACAGCAGGCCACCTGAAACCAGCAGGCGGTACCAGGTGACGGTGATCGGGTCGACCACCTGCAGTACCTGCTTGAGCTTGATCGGCAAGATGCCCCAGAGCAGCGCGGTCAGAAGTGCCAGGAACAGGCCATAGCTCCAGCGGCCGGAAGTGGTGTGCATAGTGTCCTCGGTCAAGCCCGTGGTGGGGGTGATTGAATTCTACGGGCTTGGAGGGCAGTGACGGGGGTGGGTGCCGAGAAAAGAATTCATCAGGTCATTCTTTTGGGGCATGGCTGGGGCTTGCGAGCTTTTGCGCCCGTGACATCAAGCGCCGCCCGCGCGGCGCTCGATGTCACGGGCGCAAAAAAATCCCAAGACCAGCACCCGGCCTATTTCTTGTGCTTGGCAAACGCTGCCTCCAGCGCCTCATTGATAGTGCGCAGCACCTTCACTCGCGCCCAGCGCTTGTCGTTGGCCTCCACCAGCGTCCAGGGCGCAATTTCGCTGCTGGTCCGGTCGACCATATCGCCCACCGCCTGGGTGTAGTCGTCCCACTTGTCGCGGTTGCGCCAATCGTCCTCGGTGATCTTGTAGCGCTTGAACGGGATTTGCTCACGCTCCTGAAAGCGCTCCAGCTGGGTCTGCTGGTCGATCGCCAGCCAGAACTTCACCACCACCACGCCGGCATTCACCAACTGTTCTTCAAAGTCGTTGATCTCACTGTAAGCGCGCATCCAGTCCGCCGGGCTGCAAAAGCCTTCGACCCGTTCCACCAGCACCCGGCCATACCAGGAGCGATCGAAGATGGTGAACTTGCCGCGTGCCGGAATATGCCGCCAGAACCGCCACAGGTAGGGCTGCGCGCGCTCTTCCTCGGTGGGCGCGGCAATCGGCACGATGCGATACTGGCGCGGGTCCAGCGCCGCCGCCACGCGGCGGATGGCACTGCCCTTGCCGGCAGCATCGTTGCCTTCGAACACCGCCACCAGGGCGTGCCGGCGCATGCGCTTGTCGCGCAGCAGGCCGGCCAGGCGGGCCTGTTCGGTGACCAACTGCTCCTGATAGTCAGCCTTGTCCAGGCGCAACGTCATGTCCAGGGCGCCGAGCAGGCTGCGCTGGTCGATACTGCGGCCCAGCGGTGCCACGTTGCCCTGGTGCTTGCCCTTGGGGTTGTTGGCCAGCGCGGCTTGCAGGCTGTCCAGCAAGATACGCCCCACCGCCAGGCTGCGGTAGTTCGGGTCTACGCCTTCAACGATATGCCACGGCGCATAGTCGCGGCTGGTGCGGCGCAGTACGCGCTCGCCAAAGCGCACGAAGCGGTCGTAGGTTTGCGACTGCTGCCAGTCCAGCGGGCTGATCTTCCAGCTGTGCAGCGGGTCGTCCTTGAGCGACTTCAACCGGGCCTTCATCTGCTTCTTGGACAGGTGGAACCAGAACTTGATGATCAGTGCACCTTCATCGCACAGCATCTGCTCCAGGCGCTCGGCGCCCATGATGGCCTGATCAAGCACGGCATCCTTGAACACCCCGTGCACCCGCCCCTGCAGCATCTGGCTGTACCAGTTGCCAAAGAACACGCCCATCCGCCCCTTGGGCGGCAAAGCCCGCCAGTAGCGCCAGGCGGGCGGGCGGGCCAGCTCTTCGTCGGTCTGCTGGTCGAAGGTGAGCACGTCGATCATGCGCGGGTCCATCCACTCGTTGAGCAGTTTTACCGTCTCACCCTTGCCGGCGCCTTCGATGCCGTTGATCAGCACGATCACCGGGAAGCGCGCCTGCTGCTTGAGTTCGTACTGGGCTTCGAGCAGGGCCTCGCGCAAAGCGGGTACCTCGGCGTCGTAAGCCTCCTTGTCGATGCTGTGGCCGATTTCGGCGGATTCGAACATGCACTGGCTCCTTCAATGGATAAGCAAGACTAGCGGATTTCATTTCTGCCTGTACTGACCTCTTCGCGAGTGAACGCGCTCCCACAGGTAGCGGGTATGGCATAAAATCCCGCCATCCGCTGCAACCGAGCCAACCATGTCCACCCTCCTCCAGCACGCACAAATCGACTGGGACGACCAGGGCCGCCCCCACTCGCGGCAATATGACGACGTCTATTTCGCGGTCAACGAAGGCATCGAAGAAACCAAGCATGTGTTCCTGGGCCAGACCCGCCTGGCCGAGCGCTTTGCCAACCTGGCGCCGCATGCCTGCAAGGTGATCGGCGAAACCGGTTTTGGCACCGGCATGAATTTTTTCTGCGCCTGGCAGCTGTTTGACCAGCACGCGCACCGCGACGCCCGCCTGCACTTCGTCAGTGTCGAGAAATACCCTCTCGGGCACGAAGACATGGCCCGGGCAGTGCGCCTTTGGCCGGAGCTTGCCGCCTACACAGAGCCATTGCTGGCGCAATATGTGGCAGTGCACCCGGGCTTTCAGCAGTTCACCTTCGCCGATGGCCGGGTCACCCTGACCTTGCTGATCGGCGACGTACTTGAGCAACTGCCGCAACTCGATGCGCAGGTCGATGTGTGGTTCCTCGATGGCTTCGCCCCTGCCAAAAACCCCGACATGTGGACCCCGGAACTGTTCGGGCAACTGGCGCGGTTGTCGCACCCGGGCACTGTGCTGGGCACCTTCACCACCACCGGCTGGGTCCGCCGCAGCCTGGTCGACGCCGGTTTCGCCATGAAGAAGGTGCCGGGCATCGGCAAGAAGTGGGAAGTGATGAGCGGCGCCTACGTCGGCCCCCAGCCCAGCCCAGGGGCACCTTGGTACGCGCGTCCCGCCGTTACACAGGGACCGCGCGAGGCGCTGGTGATCGGTGCCGGGCTCGCCGGCAGCACAACGGCCGCCAGCCTGGCCCGACGCGGCTGGCAGGTGACCGTGGTGGAGCGCCACGATGCCCCGGCACAGGAAGCTTCAGGCAACCCGCAAGGGGTGCTGTACCTCAAGCTGTCTGCCCATGGCACTGCGCTGTCGCAGGTGATCCTGTCCGGTTTCGGCTACACCCGGCGCCAGCTTGAACGCCTGCAGCGTGGCCGCGACTGGGATGCTTGCGGGGTGCTGCAACTGGCCTTCGACAGCAAGGAAGCTGAGCGCCAGGGCAAGCTGGCCGCCGCCTTCGACCACAACCTGCTGCACGCACTGCCGCGCACGGAGGCCGAAGCCGTCGCCGGGGTGGCGTTACCGGCCGGGGGGTTGTTCTACCCCGAAGGCGGCTGGGTGCACCCACCTGCGTTGTGCCAGGAGCAACTGCAGCACCCAGGGATTCGGCTGGTCACCCATCAGGAAGTGCTCGAGCTGCGCAAGGTCGACCAGCAGTGGCAGGCTTGGGCGGGTGACCGCCTGATCGCCAGCGCGCCCGTGGTGATTCTGGCGAGTGCCGCCGAGGTAAAGCGCTTCGAGCCTTGCGCGCAGCTGCCGCTCAAGCGCATCCGGGGGCAGATCACCCGCTTGCCGGCCACCGCCAGCAGCCGGGCACTGCGCACCGTGGTGTGCGCGGAGGGCTACGTGGCGCCGCCACGCGAGGATGAACATACCCTGGGCGCGAGCTTTGACTTCCACAGCGAAGACTTGGCGCCGACGGTGGCCGAGCACCAGGGCAACCTGGCGTTGCTGAACGAGATTTCCCTCGACCTGGCGCAGCGCCTGGGCACAGCCGGGTTGGCCCCTGAGCAGTTGCAGGGGCGCGCGGCGTTCCGTTGCACTAGCCCCGATTACCTGCCGATCGTGGGGCCGGTAGCTGATGTACAGGCGTTTGCCGAGGCCTATGCAGTGCTGGGCCGGGATGCGCGGCAGGTACCGGATGTAGCCTGCCCTTGGCTGGATGGGTTGTATGTTAATAGCGGGCATGGGTCGCGCGGGTTGATCACGGCGCCACTGAGTGGCGAGCTGGTGGCGGCCTGGGTATGTGGGGAGCCGCTGCCGTTGCCCCGGGCAGTGGCAGAGGCGTGTCATCCGAACCGGTTTGCCTTGCGTAAGCTGATTCGGGGGAAATGATTGCATCGGGGGGCTTTGGCTATGGATTTGCTGCGCCTTTGAGATCGAGCGCCGCGCGGGCGGCGCTCGATTTGCGCAACACCACAACTCCCAAGACAAGCACCCTCGCCCAACCCCATATAACAAATCGTTCTAAAACTCTCAAAAAGCACACCGGTCAGTTCCTTAAGGTGCCCTAATCCTGGGCGCCCCCTCCCCAACGGAAAAACCGGTAAGGACTTATGTGCGGATTAGCAGGAGAGTTGCGTTTCACCCCCCTCGACCAAGCCCCTCGCCCAGCCGACCTGGCTGCGGTAGAGCGCATCACGCACCACCTGGCGCCTCGCGGCCCGGATGCGTGGGGCTTCCATAGCCAAGGCCCGATCGCCCTCGGCCACCGACGCCTGAAAATCATGGACTTGTCCGACGGCTCGGCGCAACCGATGGTCGACAACACCTTGGGCCTGTCACTGGCCTTCAACGGTGCCATCTACAACTTCCCCGAACTGCGCCAGGAGCTGCAGGACCTGGGCTACAGCTTCTGGTCCGACGGCGACACCGAAGTACTGCTCAAGGGCTATCACGCCTGGGGCGCAGCCTTGCTGCCCAAGCTCAACGGCATGTTCGCCCTGGCCATCTGGGAGCGCGACAACCAGCGCCTGTTCCTGGCCCGCGACCGCCTGGGCGTCAAGCCCCTGTACCTGTCGCGCAACGGCGAGCGCCTGCGTTTTGCCTCGACCTTGCCAGCGCTGCTAAAGGGTGGCGATATCGACCCGATGCTCGACCCGGTGGCGCTCAACCATTACCTGAACTTCCACGCCGTGGTACCCGCGCCGCGCACGCTGCTGGCCAACGTGCAGAAGCTTGAACCCGGCACCTGGATGCGCGTCGACCGCCATGGCGAAGTGGAACGCCAGACCTGGTGGCAGCTGAAATACGGTGCCAACCCGGATGAGCGTGAGCTTGATCTGGAAGGCTGGACCACCCGCGTGCTCGACGCCACCCGCGACGCCGTGGCCATTCGCCAACGTGCTGCAGTGGACGTCGGCGTGCTGCTGTCCGGCGGTGTCGACTCCAGCCTGCTGGTCGGGCTGCTGCGCGAAGTCGGCGTGGACGACCTGTCGACATTCTCCATCGGGTTCGAAGATGCCGGTGGCGAACGTGGCGATGAGTTCCAGTATTCCGACCTGATCGCCAAACACTACGGTACCCGCCACCACCAGTTGCGCATTGCCGAACACGAGATCATCGACCAGTTGCCGGCTGCATTCCGCGCCATGAGCGAGCCGATGGTCAGCCACGACTGCATCGCCTTCTACCTGCTGTCGCGGGAAGTGGCCAAGCACTGCAAGGGCGTGCAAAGCGGCCAGGGCGCCGACGAGCTGTTTGCCGGTTATCACTGGTACCCGCAGGTGGACGGCGCCGATGACGCCTTTGCGGCTTACCGCGACGCGTTCTTCGACCGCAGCCATGCCGAGTACCGCGACACCGTGCAGGCGCCCTGGCTGCTGGACACCGACGCCGCCGGCGACTTTGTGCGCGAGCACTTCGCCCGCCCCGGTGCCCGCGACGCAGTGGACAAGGCCCTGCGGCTGGACAGCACGGTGATGCTGGTGGACGACCCGGTCAAGCGTGTGGACAACATGACCATGGCCTGGGGCCTGGAGGCGCGCACACCGTTCCTCGACTACCGCCTGGTGGAACTGTCGGCACGTATCCCGGCGCGCTTCAAGCTGCCCGATGGCGGCAAGCAGGTGCTCAAGCAGGCAGCACGACGGGTAATTCCTCATGAGGTGATTGACCGCAAGAAGGGCTACTTCCCGGTACCGGGCCTGAAGCACCTGGAAGGCGCCACCCTGGGCTGGGTGCGTGAGCTGCTGACCGACCCCAGCCAGGACCGTGGGCTGTTCAACCCGGCCATGCTCGACCGCCTGCTGAGCAATCCACACGGCCAGCTCACCCCACTGCGCGGCTCCAAGCTGTGGCAGCTGGCAGCGCTGAACCTGTGGTTGAGCGAACAAGGAATCTAACCCATGAAAGCCCATGAAATCGCTTACGGCCAGCGTCTGTTGCGCGGCCAGGCGCCGTCCTACGAGCGCCTGCAGGCGCGCCTGGCCGGCGATGGCAGCCAGCCCCATGACCAGCCTCGCGCGGTGCACTGTGGCTGGGGTCGATTGCTGATCGGCCATACCTACCCCGACCCGGTCAGCCTGGCCGAAGAGCTGCTGGACGAACGCCCTGGCGAGCGCGACATCGCCCTGTACGTGGCCGCGCCGCAGCAGTTGCTAGCCCAGGCCCCTCAGCAGCTGTTCCTTGACCCGTCCGACACCCTGCGCCTGTGGTTTACCGACTACCGGCCGGCGCAGCGGGTGTTCCGCGGCTTTCGCGTGCGCCGGGCGCAAAACCCGGCCGACTGGCAGGCCATCAACACCCTGTATCAGGCACGCAGCATGCTGCCGGTAGACCCAGACCTGCTTACCCCCAGGCACCTGGGCGGCCCGGTGTACTGGCTGGCCGAGGACGAAGACAGTGGCGCAGTGATTGGCAGCGTCATGGGCCTGAACCATGCCAAGGCGTTCGACGACCCGGAACACGGCAGCAGCCTGTGGTGCCTGGCTGTAGACCCGCACTGCACCCGCCCCGGCGTAGGCGAGGTGCTGGTGCGCCACCTGATCGAGCACTTCATGAGCCGTGGCCTGGCCTACCTCGACCTGTCGGTCTTGCACGACAACCGCCACGCCAAGCGCCTGTACCAGAAGCTGGGTTTTCGCAACCTGCCCACCTTTGCGGTCAAACGCAAGAACGGCATCAACCAGCAGCTGTTCCTGGGCCCGGGCCCTGAGGCCGAGCTGAACCCCTACGCCCGCATCATCGTCGATGAGGCCCTGCGCCGGGGCATCGACGTGCAGGTGGATGACGCCGCTGGCGGCCTGTTCACCCTGAGCCTTGGCGGGCGCCGCATTCGCTGCCGTGAATCGCTCAGCGACCTGACCAGTGCCGTGACCATGACCCTGTGCCAGGACAAACGCCTGACCCAGCATGCCCTGCACAACGCCGGGCTACAGGTGCCAGCGCAGCAGCTGGCCGGCAATGCAGACGACAACCTGGCGTTTCTCGACGAGCATGGCGCGGTGGTGGTCAAACCGGTCGATGGCGAGCAAGGCCAAGGCGTGGCGGTGAACCTGACCTGCATTGACGAGATCACCCGCGCCGTTGAGCACGCCCGCCAGTTCGACAGCCGCGTACTGCTGGAGAGCTTCCATGCCGGGTTCGACCTGCGCATCGTGGTAATCGGCTACGAGGTGGTGGCCGCGGCCGTTCGCCACCCTGCCCAGGTGCTGGGTGACGGCAAGCACAGCATCCGCCAGCTGATCGAAGCCCAGAGCCGTCGCCGCCAGGCCGCCACCGGTGGCGAAAGCCGCATTCCGCTGGACGGCGAAACCGAGCGCACAGTGCGTGCAGCGGGCTTTGCCTATGACGATGTATTGCCAGCCGGGCAGCGCCTGGCGGTACGGCGCACCGCCAACCTGCACACCGGCGGCACCCTGGAAGATGTGACCGAACGCCTGCACCCGGTGCTGGCCGACGCTGCCGTGCGCGCTGCACGGGCGCTGGAGATTCCGGTGGTTGGGCTGGACTTCATGGTGCGTGATGCCGGGCAGCCTGAATACGTGATCATCGAGGCCAACGAACGTGCCGGGTTGGCCAACCATGAACCGCAGCCAACCGCCGAGCGCTTTATCGACCTGCTGTTTCCGCATAGCCGGGCCTTGGCGTGAATCAATGACGGCCTTTTCGCGGGGCAAGCCCGCTCCCACAGGTCCACGGTGGCTCTCAAGTCAGCACTGACCTGTGGGAGCGGGCTTGCCCCGCGAAGAGGCCGATGAAGGAGTACATATGTCTGAGCACTACCCCGAGCCCGATCTCGACTACCTCAAACGAGTGCTGCTGGAGATGCTCGCCATCCCCAGCCCCACCGGTTTCACCGACACCATCGTGCGCTACGTGGCCGAACGCCTGGACGAACTGGGTATACCCTTCGAGTTGACCCGTCGCGGCACCATACGCGCCACCCTCAAGGGGCGGCAGTCATCCCCCGACCGGGCCGTATCGGCCCATCTGGATACCATCGGCGCCAGCGTGCGCCAACTGCAGGACAACGGGCGCCTGGCCCTGGCGCCGGTCGGCTGCTGGTCCAGCCGCTTCGCCGAAGGCAGCCGGGTCAGCGTGTTCACCGACACGGGGGTCGTGCGCGGCAGCGTGCTGCCGTTGATGGCCAGCGGGCATGCCTTCAACACCGCCATCGACCAGATGCCGGTCAGCTGGGACCACGTGGAGCTGCGCCTGGACGCCTACTGCGCCACCCGGGCCGACTGCGAGGCGCTGGGCGTGAGCATTGGTGACTTCGTCGCCTTCGACCCGCTGCCCGAGTTCACCGAAAGCGGCCACATAAGCGCCCGCCACCTGGATGACAAGGCCGGCGTAGCAGCGTTGCTGGCGGCGCTGAAGGCGGTGGTGGAAAGCGGCCAACAACCGTTGATCGATTGCCACCCGCTGTTCACCATTACCGAAGAGACCGGCTCGGGTGCCGCGGGTGCCCTGCCCTGGGATGTCAGCGAATTCGTTGGTATCGACATCGCCCCGGTGGCGCCTGGGCAGGCCTCCAGCGAGCATGCGGTCAGCGTGGCCATGCAAGACTCTTCGGGGCCCTATGACTACCACCTGTCCCGGCATTTGCTGAAACTGGCCGGCGACCACGACCTGCCGGTACGGCGCGACCTGTTCCGCTATTACTTCAGCGATGCCCATTCGGCGGTAACGGCGGGGCATGACATTCGTACCGCGCTGGTGGCGTTTGGTTGCGATGCCACCCATGGCTACGAACGCACGCACATCGACAGCCTTGCGGCGTTGAGCCGGCTGCTGTCGGCGTACCTGTTGAGCCCGCCCGTGTTTGCCAGCGACTCGCAGCCGGCCAATGCCTCGCTTGAAAGGTTCAGCCACCAGCTGGAGCACGATGCGCAGATGGAGAGCGACACGCGGGTGCCGGCGGTGGACAGCCTGGTTGGCAATAAAGGCTGATGGCCTGGGGGCTGCTTTGCAGCCCCAAATGCCCGAACGTTTCGCGTAGCATTGCCCACACTTACTTCAGAACCTGCCCACCATGCTGATCCCCTACGAGCAACTGCAAGCCGAAACCTTGACCCGCCTGATTGAGGACTTCGTCACCCGCGATGGCACCGACAATGGCGACGACACCCCGCTGGAAACCCGTGTGCTTCGGGTACGCCAGGCGTTGGCCAAAGGCCAGGCGTTCATCCTGTTCGACCCGGAAAGCCAGCAGTGCCAATTGCTGGCCAAGCATGATGTGCCCCGCGAGCTGCTCGATTAGCACGCCAAGCCCGCGATGAGCTCAGCACTGGCAACCTCAAGCCCTGCGGGCCTTACGCTGACCTGCCTCCTTGATGCGCCTGTAGACCTCGGCACGATGCACTGACACCGCCTTCGGGGCGTCGATCCCGAAGCGCACCACCCCGTCACGCGTTTCTACCACCATGATCCGGATGTCATCGCCAATCACGATGACCTCCCCCACTTCGCGTCCTATTACCAGCATGTTCCGCTCCTCCAGCGAAAGGGAAAAACGGAGCGTGCATCGCGGGCATTCACCTACTCAATAGCTCCACAGCAAATCAGAAGCACCCTACATTCGCGGGTAATTTCCCCTACAGACCATTCACTTCGAATGCCCTCTGGCGCGCATTTTTACCGCCATTTCCGCCATTTCTTCATACAGCCGCTCAGGCGCCTGCCGCTTCAACGCCCAAGCTTCGCGCCCGGCTTCGTGGGGCAGGATCAGGAACTCGCCAGCGGCCACCTGCTGATGCATGTAGTCAGCTATGTCCGACGCACTGATCGGCGAGCCTTCCAGCAGCTTGCCCACTTGCGCTTTCATTGCCGGGTTGGGCCCGCGGAACGAGTCCAGCAGGTTGGTCTGAAAGAACGACGGGCACACCACGTGCACCGCCACCTCCAGTTGGCGCAACTCCACCAGCAGGCTCTCTGACAAAGCCAGCACACCGGCCTTGGCCACGTTGTAGTTGCTCATGCCCGGGCCCTGCATCAACGCGGCCATCGAGGCGATATTGATGATGCGCCCCTTGCTGCGCTCCAGCAGCGGCAGGAAGGCCTTGCAGCCTTTGACCACCCCCATCAGGTTGACCGCAATCTGCCAGTCCCAGTCTTCCAGCGACAGTTCAGCGAAGAAGCCGCCCGAAGCGACACCTGCGTTGTTGACGATCACATCGATGCCGCCGAGCTGCTCGGTGCAGGCCTGGGCCATGGCCGTCAGCTGGCTGTAATCGCGGACGTCGCAGCGCTGGAAGAAGCCGTCGCCGCCGGCAGCGCGGACCAGCTCCAGGGTTTCGCGCAGGCCGGCTTCGTTGACATCGGCCAGCGCCACGCGCCAGCCCTCACGCGCCCAGCGCAGGGCGATCTCGCGACCGAGGCCGGACCCGGCGCCAGTGATCATGATGCGGTTTTGCATGGTGGCTGGCCTTGTTCTGGTGAGGGTGCAACGAGTCTAAACAAGGCCGAGTGGGCAGGCAGGGTTCATCAGGCTAGTGAATGGGCGGGCATGACTGTGTGGTCAGTACCGGCCCGGCGCGGCGAAGAATCCCATACCGGCAATACTCAAATGGAATCTTTGCCAAGCGGCAACAGTCCGACTTTACAAGAGGCCAGCAATCCGAGGCCCTTTACCCTCAACTACGCAAGGACTCCGTCATGACCACGATTCTCATCATCATCCTGATCCTGTTGCTGATTGGTGGCTTACCGGTCTTCCCGCACTCGCGCAGCTGGGGCTATGGCCCGTCTGGCATCGTTGGCGCCGTGCTGGTGATTCTGCTGGTGCTGTTGTTATTGGGCATGATATGAGCCTGTCCGCCTGAACTTGGGGGCTGCTACAGCATCAGTGGGAAACCGCCCCGCTGGCACCCAGGCCAGTCTGCGAACGCACGAACTGCGGGTAGAACAGCGCACGCTCGTCGTCAGCCGCCTTGGACTTGTCGGTGACCGAGAAGAACCAGATGCTGACGAAGGCAATGGCCATCGAGAACAGCGCCGGGTACTCGTACGGGTAGATCGGTTTTTCGTGGCCGAGGATCTGCACCCAGATGGTCGGGCCGAGGATCATCAGCGTCACCGCACTCACCAGGCCCAGCCAGCCGCCGATCATGGCGCCGCGGGTGGTCAGCTTCTTCCAGTACATCGAAAGCAGCAGTACCGGGAAGTTGCAGCTGGCGGCAATGGAGAACGCCAGGCCAACCATGAAGGCGATGTTCTGTTTCTCGAACAGGATGCCCAAGCCGATCGCCAGCACGCCCAGGGCGATGGTGGTGATCTTCGACACGCGGATTTCGTCCTTGTCGTTGGCCTTGCCCTTGCGCCATACGCTGGCGTACAGGTCGTGGGACACCGCCGAGGCACCGGCCAGGGTCAGGCCGGCAACCACTGCCAGGATGGTGGCAAAGGCCACTGCCGAAATGAAGCCGAGGAAGATGCTGCCACCCACGGCATCGGCCAGGTGCACCGCGGCCATGTTGTTGCCGCCCAACAGGGCGCCGGCGGCGTCCTTGAAGTCCGGGTTGGTGCTGACCAGCAGGATCGCGCCAAAGCCGATGATGAAGGTGAGGATGTAGAAGTAACCGATGAAGCCGGTAGCGTAAAGCACGCTCTTGCGGGCTTCCTTGGCATCACTGACGGTAAAGAAGCGCATCAGGATGTGCGGCAGGCCGGCGGTACCGAACATCAGCGCCAGGCCCAGCGAGAAGGCCGAGATCGGGTCCTTGACCAGGCCACCCGGGCTCATGATCGCCTCACCCTTGCTGTGCACCTTGATCGCTTCCGAGAAGAGGGTGTTGAAGTCGAAGCCTACGTGCTTCATCACCATCAGCGCCATGAAGCTGGCACCGGACAGCAGCAGCACGGCCTTGATGATTTGTACCCAGGTGGTGGCCAGCATGCCGCCGAACAGCACATACAGGCACATCAGGATCCCCACCAGGATCACCGCCACGTGGTAGTCCAGGCCGAACAACAGTTCGATCAGCTTGCCGGCACCGACCATCTGCGCGATCAGGTAGAACGCCACCACCACCAGCGAACCGGAGGCCGACAGGGTACGGATTTCCTTCTGCCCAAGGCGGTACGAGGCCACGTCGGCAAAGGTGTACTTGCCGAGGTTACGCAGGCGCTCGGCAATCAGGAAGAGAATGATGGGCCAGCCGACCAAAAAGCCGATCGAGTAGATCAGGCCATCGTAGCCAGAGGTGAACACCAGGGCGGAAATACCCAGGAAGGAGGCAGCCGACATGTAGTCGCCGGCAATCGCCAGGCCGTTCTGGAAGCCGGTGATCTTGCCACCGGCAGCATAGTAGTCCGCCGCCGACTTGTTGCGTTTGGAGGCCCAGTAGGTAATACCGAGGGTGAAGGCGACGAAGGCCACGAACATGGCAATCGCGGCAACGTTCAGCGGCTGTTTCTGCACCTCGCCGGTCAGGGCATCGGCTGCCCACACGGCGGGTGCAAAGGCTCCGCAGGCCAGTACGGCCAGGGCTTTGGCGTGACGAATCATTGTTGCGCCTCCTTGAGGATGGCCTTGTTCAGCTCATCGAATTCGCCGTTGGCGCGGCGTACGTAGATGGCGGTCAGGACAAATGCCGAAACGATCAGGCCGACGCCCAGGGGAATGCCCCAGGTGATCGACGACTCAGGGCTGAGCTTGGCGCCCAGCAGATGAGGACCGTAGGCGATCAGGAGGATGAAACCGCAGTACAGGCCGAGCATGATCGCCGAGAGAACCCAGGCGAACCGTTCGCGTTTGGTGACCAGCTCCTTGAAACGGGGGCTGTTTTGTATCGAGAGGTAAATGCTGTCGTTCATTGTTTTTGTCCTAGCAGCACAGGTAGGGGTGAAACCCACGCCCTTACTTTATGCGGCTGTTGGACGGCAACCAGACGACCTTAGTCTTAGATGCAACGGTGTTTTACCGGTTGCGTAACAAAGAAAAGATGGGGGCAGGGCTGGAATGGGACCGGCTTCGGTTTAGCGGTCGGGCATAAAACGAGCGCCGCGCGGGCGGCGCTCGATCTAACTGGCGCTAAAAAAGCAACGGCAAACGCTACTTACCCGTCCACTCCTTCACGCGATCAGGGTGCTTGGCCACCCAATCCTTGGCCGCCGCTTCAGGCTTGGCCCCTTCCTGAATCGCCAGCATCACCTCGCCAATCTCGTCCTTGGACTTCCAACTGAACTTCTTCAGGAACTCCGCCACTTCTGGTGCCTTGGTAGCCAGTTCCTTGCTGCCGATGCTGTTCACGGTTTCTGCCGCGCCATACACGCCTTTCGGGTCTTCGAGGAACTTGAGTTTCCACTTGGCGAACATCCAGTGCGGGACCCAGCCGGTCACTGCAATCGACTGCTGCTTGGCATAGGCACGGCCCAGTTCCGCAGTCATCGCCGCGCCCGAGCTGGCCTGCAGCTTGTAACCCGTCAGGTCGTAGTCCTTGATCGCCTGGTCGGTCTTGAGCATCACGCCGGAGCCCGCGTCGATGCCAACAATCTTCTGCTTGAAGCTACTATCGGTCTTGAGGTCGGCGATGCTCGCCGCCTTGACGTACTCGGGGACGATCAGGCCGATCTTGGCGTCCTTGAAGTTGGCGCCATAGTCGACCACGTTGTCCTTGTTCTTGGCCCAGTACTCACCATGCGTCACCGGCAACCAGGCGGACAACATGGCATCGAGCTTGCCGGTTGCCACACCCTGCCACATGATCCCTGTGGCCACAGCCTGCAACTTCACGTCGTAGCCGAGCTTTTGCTTGATCACTTCGGCGGCCACGTTGGTGGTCGCCACGCTGTCGGCCCAACCATCCACGTAACCAATGCTTACTTCTTTAGCCATTGCCTGTGCAGCGCCCATGGCCATTACCAGGGCGGTGCCCACACCCAGGAACCGTCGCATTTTTTTCAAAGTCGCCATCAAAGCATCCCCTCGTCAGGTCTTGGAGATTGCATCATCTGCCTGCAATACAGGTCGACCTGATCCAGCAGCGACCTGCACCCGCCCCATATGCGACAGCACTGTGCCATTAGCGTCATTGGCCTACACCCGCCTGCGCGATCCTTGCATGCCAAAGCTTTGGCGCCGGGCTACTATCTACCCTTTTGCGCCTGACGATGGACCGCCCGATGCCCAGTTCTGCCCGCCTGTTGCTGCCGCTTTACCTGCTTGCCTGCCTGCTGGCCCTGGCCGGGCTCGCCGGGCTCTGGTACGGGCTTGGCAAGCCGGTGGACCTGCCCGATGCGGCCAGCCCGACGCACAAGTTGCAATGCGCGTCGTACACGCCGTTCGACAAGGACCAGTCGCCGTATGACCAGCCGTTTCGCCTGCGCCCGGCACGGATGGACGCCGACCTTGCCTTGCTGGCTGAGCGTTTCCAGTGCATCCGCACCTATTCCATGACCGGCCTTGAGGCCATCCCGGCGCTGGCCCGCAAGCATGGGCTGAAAGTGATGCTGGGCGCCTGGGTGAACGCTCACCCGGCCGACACCGACCGGGAAATCGACTTGCTGATCGCCACCGCCAACGCCAACCCCGATGTGGTCAGCGCGGTAATCGTGGGCAACGAGACATTGCTGCGCAAAGAAGTTACCGGCGCGCACCTGGCCAAGCTGATCGCCCGGGTGAAAAGCCAGGTCAAGGTGCCCGTGACCTACGCGGATGTGTGGGAGTTCTGGCTGCAGCACCCGCAGGTGGCGCCAGCGGTGGATTTTTTGACCATACACCTGCTGCCCTACTGGGAAGACGACCCGCGCGGCATTGACGATGCACTGGCCCACGTCGCCGATGTGCGGCGGGTATTCGGCACGCGCTTTGCGCCCAAGGACATCCTGATTGGCGAAACCGGCTGGCCCAGCGAAGGCCGCCAGCGCGAGACCGCCGTACCCAGCCGCGTCAACGAGGCGCGCTTCATCCGCGGTTTTGTAACCTTGGCCGAAAGCAACGGCTGGCACTACAACCTGATCGAAGCGTTCGACCAGCCATGGAAGCGTGCCAATGAAGGGGCGGTAGGCGGTTACTGGGGGCTTTACGATGCCGACCGGCAGGACAAGGGCATACTGGAGGGGCCGGTCAGCAACCTGCAGGACTGGCCGCAGTGGTTGCTGGCCAGTGCACTGTTGATGGCGGGCATGTTGTTGCTTGCCGGGCGCCCCGCCAGCCCGCAGGCTGCCTTGTTGTTGCCATTGCTGGCGGCGTTGGGCGCGGGTTGCCTGGGGCTGTGGGGCGAGCTGATGCGCACCCATGCACGCTTTGCCGGGGAGTGGCTGTGGGCCGTTGCACTGGCCGGGCTGAACCTACTGGTGCTGGCCCATGCGCTGCTGGCGTTGGCGCAGCGTGCCGGTTGGCGCATGCGCTTGTTCGCCTGGCTGCAGGCGCGGGCCGGCTGGCTGTTGCTGGCGGCGGGCTTTGCCGCGGCGGTGAGCATGCTGGCAATGGTGTTCGACCCGCGCTACCGCAGCTTCCCCAGCGCCGCGCTGGCGTTGCCGGCGCTGGTGTATGTGCTGTGGCCGGTGCCCGCGCGGCGGGCGGAGGTGGCGTTGCTCGCGTTCATTGTCGGGGCCGGGGTGGCGCCGCAGTTGTTCGTGGAAGGGCTGGAAAACCAGCAGGCCTGGGGTTGGGCGGTGGTGAGTGTGCTGATGACAGCCGCATTGTGGCGCAGCTTGCGGGTGCGCCAGGCTTGATGCCCGGGGGCCGCTTCGCGCCCCTGTCAGCCTTGCTGCGGTCTCCTGACCAGGCGCAACCCCGCCAACACCAGCGCAAACACGGCAATGCTGGCGGTATACAGCACCAGCGCCGGCACCGCGAATACCAATGCCAACACCGCCAGCCACCAGCCGGCCCGCGCAGGCACGAACTGCGACAGCAGCGCCAGGCCCAGCCCGCCCCAGGCCAGCACCTGGTGGTGAATGCCTAGCCCCAGCAGCGAGCGCACCTCGCACTGCCAGTACGCCGCAGGCAATGTGCACAGCCCTACCCACTGGCCATCCTCCATCAGCCCATAACGCACGCCATAACTGGCAGCGAGCCACAGCCCCAGAAACAGCAAGAGCAGCGCAGCCGGCACTGAACGAGACATCCTGTTCTCCAATAGCGGTAATCGAAAGCATCCATGATCGCTTATGCCCGGTTGTAAGGCAAAATCACAACCCTGCAGCTATGTTGCAAATAACAAGCACACCAAAGGCCACCGCCACTGGCAACTTTGCCCGGTTGGCTGTGGTCCTAGCCTGCACACTGCTCGACCTTGCGTTCTTTTGGGGGATTACATGCATCGATCTTTGCGCCTCGCTGCCCTGCTGGGTAGCCTGCTCATGGCGGTGGCCGCTTCAGCGCGGGATATCGACGCTGCCAGCTACGGCTACCCCTTGACCAACCCGTTCGAGGCGACTATCGCCACCACGCCGCCGGATCAGCGGCCTACCCTGCCCAGCGACGAGGACATCACCCAGTCGGACTACAGCCTCAACCTGCGCCCCGAGCGTGAATTCACGTTGCCCGACAATTTCTGGGCCGTGAAAAAGCTCAAATACCGCCTGGCCCGCCAAGACCGCGAAGCGCCGCTTATCTTCATTATTGCCGGCACCGGCGCACCGTACACCAGCAGCATCAACGAATACCTGAAAAAGCTGTTCTACCAGGCCGGCTTCCACGTGGTGCAACTGTCGTCGCCCACCAGCTACGACTTCATGAGCGCCGCGTCACGCTTTGCCACCCCCGGCGTCAGCCGGGAAGACGCCGAGGACATGTACCGGGTAATGCAGGCCGTGCGCGCCCAGCATCCACGCCTGCCGGTCAGCGATTTCTACCTCACCGGCTACAGCCTGGGTGCGCTCGACGCCGCGTTCGTCAGCCACCTGGACGAAACCCGCCGCAGTTTCAACTTCAAGCGCGTGCTGCTGCTGAACCCGCCGGTCAACCTGTACACCTCGATCAACAACCTGGACAAACTGGTGCAGACCCAGGTCAAAGGCATCGATCGCAGTACCACATTCTATGAGCTGATGCTGACCAAACTGACGCGCTACTTCCAGGACAAAGGCTACATCGACCTGAACGACGCCCTGCTTTATGACTTCCAGCAGTCGAAACAGCACCTGTCCAACGAACAGATGGCCATGCTGATCGGCACTTCGTTCCGGTTCTCGGCAGCGGACATTGCCTTCACTTCCGACCTGATCAACCGCCGCGGCCTGATCATTCCGCCGAAGTTCCCGATCACCGAAGGCAGCAGCCTCACGCCGTTCTTCAAGCGTGCCCTGCAATGCGACTTTGACTGCTACATGACCGAACAGGTAATCCCCATGTGGCGCGCCCGCACCGATGGCAACAGCATCTTGCAACTGGTCAACCAGACCAGCCTGTATGCCCTGGAAGACTACCTGCGTGACAGTGACAAGATCGCCGTGATGCACAACGCCGACGATGTCATTCTCGGCCCGGGCGACATCGGTTTCCTGCGCAAGGTGTTCGGTGACCGGCTGACCCTCTACCCCCATGGCGGCCATTGCGGCAACCTCAACTATCGCGTCAACAGTGACGCCATGCTGGAGTTCTTCCGTGGTTAACAAACTCCTCTTCGCCACTGCCTTGCTTGCCGCTGGCCACACCCTGGCCGCCGAGACCGCGCCCCGGGCCAGCGTGGTCGAGGCCGACCCGCAGGTGATCGGTACCGCTCCACTGGTGCCCGAAGCCGATGGTTTCATCGACCCGCTGCGCGAGCTGAAATTCAACCCGGGGCTGGACCAGCGCGAGTTCGAGCGTTCAACCCTGGAAGCACTGAACGTGTACGACCCGCTGGAGTCGATCAACCGGCGCGTGTATCACTTCAACTACCGGCTGGACCAGTGGGTGCTGCTGCCACTGGTGAATGGGTACCAGTACGTCACGCCACGCTTCGTGCGCACGGGGGTGAGCAACTTCTTCAACAACCTCGGCGACGTGCCAAACCTGCTCAATAGCGTGTTGCAGCTCAAGCCCAAGCGCTCGGCCGAGATCACGGCACGGCTGATGTTCAACACCCTCATCGGCGTGGGTGGGCTATGGGACCCGGCGACCAGCATGGGCCTGCCGCGCCAGAGCGAGGACTTTGGCCAGACCCTGGGCTTCTATGGCGTACCGGAGGGGCCGTACCTGATGCTGCCGCTGCTGGGGCCATCGAACCTGCGCGATACCACCGGGCTGGTGGTGGACTATGCCGGCGAGCAGGCGATCAATTACCTGAACGTGGCCGAAGCCAGCACCGACCACCCGGAAATCTTCGCGCTGCGCGTGGTGGACAAGCGCTACACCACCAACTTCCGCTATGGCCAGCTGAACTCGCCTTTCGAATACGAGAAAGTGCGGTATGTGTACACCCAGGCGCGCAAGTTGCAGATAGCGGAGTAAACCTGCTGCGGCCCGATCGCCGGCAAGCCAGCGCCCACAGCTGCGCACAATGCCCAAGGCTGTGGTAATCCTGTGGGCGCTGGCTTGCCGGCGATGAGGCCGGTACAGGCAACATTAAATTCCGAGGAACTGACACAGCTCCCGCTTCTTGGCCAGGGCATCCTTGCGCCCCAGTTCGATCAGCTCACTGCAATAGCTGGCCTCGAACAGCAGATAGCTCAACACCCCCGCCCCGCTGGTGCGGGTCGCCCCTGGCCCACGCAGGAACAGGCGCAACGCCGCCGGGAGCTCACGCCGGTGCCGGGCGGCGATCTCATCCAACGGCTGGCTGGGGGCTACCACCAGCACCTCGACTGGGGCCAGCCCCAGGCGCCGGGCATCCAGATGCGCCGGCAGCAGCCGGCTCAGGTGGTTCAGCCGCTGCAGCAGCTCGATGTCGTCTTCCAGGCTGTCGATGAACGTGCTGTTAAGCAAGTGCCCACCAATCTGCGCCAGGCTGGGCTGCTGCCCGCTGAACACGCGCTGAGTGGGCAAGGGCGGCGCTGGCCGCTGCGGGTTGCCGCTGACCCCGACCACCAGCACCCGGCTGGCGCCCAGGTGCAGGGCTGGGCTGATCGGCGCTGACTGGCGCACCGCGCCATCACCGTAGAATTCGTCGCCCAGCTGCACCGGGGCAAACAGCAGTGGAATGGCCGCGCTGGCCAGCAGGTGGTCGATGGTCAATGGCGTGGGCACACCGATGCGGCGGTGGCGTAGCCAGGCTTCGATGGTGCCGCGCCCTTGGTAGAAGGTGACCGCCTGGCCAGACTCGTAGCCAAAGGCGGTGACGGCCACCGCGTTCAACTGCTCGGCGGCCAGGGAATGGCCGATGCCATCCAGGTTCAGGTGTGCCTCCAGCAGGCTGCGCAAGGGGCTGCTGTCCAGCAGCGCTACTGGCGCCTGGCCGCCCAGCCCCAGCAGGCTGTGGCCGACAAAACGGCTGGCCTGACGGACTACGCCGGGCCAGTCGCTGCGGATGACCAGATGGCTGCGAAAGTTCTGCCAGAAGGCGGTTAGACGCTGCACGGCGTCGTTGAAGTGGGTGGCGCCGCTGGCCAGGGTGACGGCATTGATGGCACCGGCAGAGGTGCCGACGATGACCGGGAACGGATTATGTGCGCCGGCGGGCAGCAGCTCGGCGATGCCGGCCAATACGCCGACCTGATAGGCGGCGCGGGCGCCGCCGCCAGAAAGGATAAGACCGGTTACCGGGGGTGGGGCCATGGCTTCCTTCCTGGATTCACTTGGTCAGTACCGGCCTCTTCGCGGGGCAAGCCCGCTCCCACAGGTTCCCTGCTCCCTCAGGCCGTGTAGAAAACCCGTGGGAGCGGGCTTGCCCCGCGAGGGGCCGGCACTCACAGCACAAATTTCAGCGCTTTTTCTTGTCATACAGCCGCGGCGCACCCTCGGGCCGCGACTTGAACCGGCGGTGCGCCCACAGGTACTGCTCGGGGCACTCGCGCAACACACGCTCGACCCACTGGTTGATGCGCAGGCAGTCGGCCTCTTCGCTTTCGCCGGGAAAGTCCGCCAACGGCGGGTGGATGACCAGACGATAGCCGCTGCCATCCTCCAGGCGCTTCTGGGTGAACGGAATCACCTGTGCCTTGCCCAATCGGGCGAACTTGGTGGTGGCGGTTACCGTCGCCGCCGGGATGCCGAACAGCGGCACGAAAATGCTCTGCTTGGCCCCGTAGTCCTGGTCCGGTGCGTACCAGATCGCCCGGCCCGAACGCAGCAGCTTGAGCATGCCGCGCACGTCCTCGCGCTCCACCGCCAGCGAATCGAGGTTATGCCGCTCGCGGCCGCTGCGCTGGATGAAGTCGAACAGCGCATTGCCGTGCTCACGATACATGCCGTCGATGGTGTGCTGTTGGCCCAGCAGTGCGGCGCCGATTTCCAGGGTGGTAAAGTGCACGGCCATGAGGATGGCGCCCTGCCCCGCCTGCTGGGCGGCCTGCAGGTGCTCCAGCCCCTCGATATGGGCCAGGCGCGCCAGCCTGGCCTTGGGCCACCACCAGCTCATGGCCATTTCGAAGAAGGCGATACCGGTAGAAGCGAAGTTGGCCTTGAGCAAACGCCGCCGTTCGTCGACCGACAGCTCCGGGAAGCACAGCTCTAGGTTGCGGGCGGCAATGCGCCGACGCTCGCCGGCAAAGCAATACATCACGGCCCCCAACGCGGCACCGGCTTTCAACAGGACCCGGTACGGCAACTGGACCACCAGCCACAGCAGGCCCAGGCCCAGCCACAGGCCCCAGAACTTTGGGTGAAGGAAATAGGGGCGAAAACGCGGGCGTTCCATTGAAGCTTCCGGAAAGACAAAGGCTGCGCATTCTACAACGGATCAGCGTATGTTGCGGGCAACCGGTGTTCTCGTTATAAATCAGGGCACTTTTTTCGCAACAAGCCGTCTATGCAGACCATGAGCCCAAACCACACACCCGACACCGCCTCCGTGTTCCAGCTCAAGGGCAGCATGCTCGCCATCACAGTGCTGGAACTGGCGCGCAATGACCTTGAAGGCCTCGACCGCCAGCTGGCGGCCAAAGTTGCCCAGGCACCGAATTTCTTCAGCAATACGCCACTGGTGCTGGCGCTGGACAAGCTGCCGGCCGGCGAAGGGGCAATCGACCTGCCAGGCTTGATGCGTATCTGCCGCCACCATGGCCTGCGTACCCTGGCGATCCGCGCCAATCGCATCGAGGACATTGCAGCCGCCATCGCCATCGACCTGCCGGTGCTGCCACCGTCCGGCGCCCGCGAGCGGCCGCTGGAGCCGGAACCCGAGGTTGTCAAAAAACCCGAGCCGGCCCCCGTGCCACCACCCGCCCCCGAGC
>NZ_JBWKXT010000070.1:0-28503 GCF_059423245.1 Pseudomonas sp. GW460-LB5 | reverse complement strand
CCACAGTATTCGAATCTGTGGGGTCCCTGTGGGAGCGGGCGCGCCCGCGAAGAGGCCGGTACAGGGTAGTTAATCCTCCAGGGCGGAATGTGCGGTCTCCCGACACATAAGCATGGCAACCAGCGCCACCAGTGCTGCCGCCAGCAAATACCCCGCCGGCGCCAGCTTGCTGCCAGTCACCTGGATCAGCCAAGTGGCAATGAACGGCGCAGTCCCGCCAAACAGCGCGTTGGCCACATTGAAGCTCAGGGCAAACCCGCTGAAACGCACCCGGGTGGGGAAAATCTCGGCCAGCAGGCACGGCAACGTCCCGTCATTCATCGCCAGAATCGCCCCGAAGCAAATCTGGATCGCCAGGATGACCAGCAGCGGTTGACCGTCAAGCAGGCGGAACAACGGTACGGTCAGCCCCAGGAACAACAGCGAAGCCACCACCAGCATGGTCTTGCGGCCAAACCGGTCAGACAGCCGCCCCATCAGGAAGATCAAGCCGATGTAAGTGGCCAGCGACACGGTTGAAGCAATGAATGAATCCCGCTCGCTCATGCCCATTTCACTGGACAGATAAGTCGGCATGTAGCTGAGCAGCAAATAGAACGCCACCGCGTTCAGGCAGGTGACACCAATGCCGATGGCCAGGCTGCGGCGGTGCTGGCCCAGCAGCTCGCGCAGCGGCATCGGCGTCATGCCGGCCTTGTTTTCCAGGCGCTGTTCCATCTCCAGGAACTTGGGTGTGTCCTGCAGGCTCATGCGGATATAGCGCCCTACAAGGCCGAACGGTGCCGCCAGCAGGAACGGCAGGCGCCAGCCCCATTCGTGCAGGGCCTGGTTGCTGAGCAGTTCGTGCAGCACCGCCACGAACGCCGCACCAAACAGCAACCCCGCCGCCGTACTGGCCGGCACGATGCTGGTGTACAGGCCACGCCGGCCGGGCGGCGCGTATTCAGCCAGAAACGCCGCAGCACCAGCGTACTCACCGGAGGCGGAAAAGCCCTGCACCAGGCGGATAAGTAGCAACAAGCCCGGCGCCCACAAGCCGATCTGCGCATAACCTGGCAACAGGCCAATGCAGAAGGTGGATACCGACATGATCAGGATCGACCACGACAGTGCGTTGCGCCGACCATGGCGGTCGCCAAAGTGCCCCCAGACGATGCCGCCCAGCGGACGTACCAGGAACGACAGGGCAAACACAGCGAAGGTTGCCAGCAGGCCAGTGGTCTTGTCGGTTTGCGGGAAGAAGGTGGCGGCGATGATGGTGGCCAGGTAGCCGTAGGCGGCGTAGTCGAACCACTCGACGAAGTTGCCCATGAAACTGGCCCGGGCGGCCTTGCGCAGGGCCTGGCGTTCGGCGTTGTATGTGGGGCCGGCGACGGCGGATGGGTCAAGTGTGGTGCTGGACATGACGGGTACCCTCTGGTTCTTTTAATTGGAGGCAGGGTCTGGTGGTCATACAGTGATATTTTTGTTGTCCGGGCTGGCCTCATCGCCGGCAAGCCCGCTCCCACAGGGACTGCACAGGTATTGCGTGCTATGCAGTAGCTATGGGAGCTGGCTTGCCGGCGATGAGGCCAGCTTCGGTGTTTATTTGCGAATGATGTTGTGCTCCGGCCCATACGGGAATTTGGTGATGTTCTCGGCGCCTTTGTCGTTGACGATCAGGATGTCATGCTCGCGATACCCACCCGCCCCCGGTCGCCCTTCGGGCAGCATGATCATCGGTTCGATCGACACCACCATGCCAGGCTCCAGCACTGTGTCGATGTCTTCGCGCAGCTCCAGCCCCGCTTCGCGCCCGTAGTAGTGGCTCAGGGTGCCGAACGAATGGCCATAACCGAAGGTGCGGTACTGCAGCAGGTCATGGCGCAGGAAGATTTCGTTCAGTTCACGGGCGATGTCGCTGCAGCGCATGCCCGGGCGTACCAGTTTCAACCCCGCCTCGTGCACTTCCACGTTGGCCTGCCACAGGCGCAGGTATTCATCCGGGCAGTGGTCGAGGAACAGTGTGCGCTCCAGCGCGGTGTAGTAGCCGGCGATCATCGGGAAGCAGTTGAGGCTCAGGATTTCACCTTTGCCGACGCGGCGGCTGGTCACTGGGTTGTGTGCGCCATCGGTGTTGAGCCCGGACTGGAACCAGGTCCAGGTGTCCATCAGCTCCGCATCGGGGAAGCGCTTGGCGATTTCGCGGACCATTGCCTGGGTGGCATGCAGCGCCACCTCGTACTCAGGCACCTGGTCGCGCAGCGCCTCTACAATTGCCGCGCCGCCAATGTCCGCGACCTGTGCACCATGGCGGATCAGCGCCTGTTCCTCGGCCGATTTGATCATGCGCATACGCATGCAAGGCGCGCCAATGTCCAGCAGCTCGGCTTTGGGGTAGCAGGCGGCCAGCTTGGCATGGTTTTGCAGGTTGAGGTGGTCGTATTCGACGCCAATACGCGAGGCCAGCGGCAGCGCCTGCTGGATGGCAACGAAGTAGTTGTCGCGTTGCCAGTCGGTGTAGACGATGTTGTCAGTGCCGACGGTACGCCGCCATGGCTGGCCGCCATCAATGTTGGCGCTGATAGAGACAACCTTGTCCTGGGTGATTACCAGCGCATAGGGACGGCCAAACGAGCAGTAGAGGAAATCACTGTAGTAATTGACGTTATGGTACGAGGTGAAGATCGCCGCCTCAATGTCCTGGTCTGCCATGTAGGCCCGCAGCCGCGCATGGCGAGCCGCATACTCCTGCGCCGAAAAGGTCGGCTGCACCTTGTCACCATTGCGGATTTTGAGGGTCTTTGGCATTTGCATGGTCGGGGTTCCTTGTCGTTGTAAGCACGCTGTTCAGGCTGGCTGCCTGAGAAGCATTGCAACAGAACCGACGAGGACGCTTTTGTACCTATCCGACCTGGAATTGGCGGGATCACCAGGGCCAAGGGGGCGCTTTGCGCCCCCCATAACACCTTTACTTCAGGTCAAAACGGTCCAGCTCCATGACCTTCTGCCAGGCGGCCACAAAGTCCCGAACGAACTTGTCACCCCCGTCACTGCTGCCATACACCTCGCTCAGCGCCCGCAGCTGGGCATGCGAACCAAACACCAGGTCAACCCGGCTAGCGTTCCATTTAACCTGCCCGGTCTTGCGGTCGCGGCCTTCGAAGGTTTCGTCGTCCGGCGACGTCGACTTCCATTCCACGCCCATGTCCAGCAGGTTGCGGAAGAAGTCGTTGCTCAAGGTGCCGGGCTTGTCGGTGAACACGCCCTGCTGGCTGCCGCCATGGTTGGCACCCAGCACCCGCAGGCCGCCGATCAGCACGGTCAGTTCCGGCGCAGTCAGGGTCAGCAACTGGGCCTTGTCCAGCAACAGCTTTTCGGCCTTGACGCTGTAGCGAGCCTTGGCGAAATTGCGGAAGCCATCGGCCAACGGCTCCAGCACGGCGAACGACTCGACGTCGGTCTGCGCCTGGGACGCATCGACGCGGCCCGGGCGGAACCCGACGCTGCCACTGTAGCCAGCATCCCGGGCAGCTTTTTCAACGGCTGCAGTACCGGCCAGTACGATCAGGTCGGCCAGGGAGACCTTTTTGCCGCCGCTATTGAACTCGCCCTGTATCTTCTCCAGCGCCGCCAGCACCTTGTCTACACCCTGGTTGGCAGCCCAGTCTTTCTGCGGCGCCAGGCGCAAACGTGCGCCATTGGCCCCCCCGCGCTTGTCGGAGCCACGGAAGGTCGACGCGGATGCCCACGCGGTGGAGACCAGCTCACCCACAGTCAAGCCCGAAGCCAGAATCCTGGTTTTGAGGTCTGCGATGTCTTGCTCGCTGATCGTGGCTGGATCGGCCTTGGGCAACGGGTCTTGCCACAGCAACTCTTCATTGGGCATTTCCGGGCCCAGGTAGCGCGCCAGTGGGCCCATGTCGCGGTGGATGAGCTTGTACCAGGCGCGGGCGAAGGCATCCGCCAGCTGGTCAGGGTTGTCCTTGAAGCGGCGAGCGATCGGCTCGTAGATGGGGTCGAAGCGCAGCGCCAGGTCAGAGGTCAACATGGACGGTGCATGTTTTTTACCTGGATCGTGGGCATCTGGCACTGTGCCTGCGCCTTTGCCTTCTTTCGGCTGCCACTGATGCGCGCCGGCCGGGCTTTTGGTCAGCTCCCACTCAAAGTTGAAGAGGTTGTTCAGGTACTCGTTGCTCCACTTGGTCGGGGTGGAGGTCCAGGTCACTTCCAGGCCGCTGGTGATGGTATCCCCACCTTTGCCCGAACCAAACTTGTTGGGCCAACCCAGGCCCTGCAACTCCAGGCCTGCCGCTTCGGGTTCGGGGCCGACGTTGTCGGCGGGGCCGGCACCGTGGGTCTTGCCGAAGGCGTGGCCACCGGCGATCAACGCCACGGTTTCTTCATCGTTCATGGCCATGCGGCCAAAGGTTTCACGGATGTCCCGGCCAGAGGCCACCGGGTCTGGGTTGCCTTCCGGGCCTTCCGGGTTCACGTAGATCAGGCCCATCTGTACGGCGGCCAGCGGGTTTTCCAGGTTACGCTCAGCCGACAGGTCGCGGTTCTGCTCTTCACCATGCTTGGCCGGCTCGGCCACCAGGTCACCCTGCCCGGGTGGCTGCGCCTTGACCTGTTCCTTGCCGTAGCGGGTATCGCCACCGAGCCAGACCTTTTCCGCCCCCCAGTACACATCTTCGTCCGGCTCCCATACATCAGCGCGCCCGCCCGAGAAGCCGAAAGTCTTGAAGCCCATGGATTCGAGAGCAACGTTGCCGGTGAGCACGATCAGGTCGGCCCAGGAAATCTTGTTGCCGTACTTCTGCTTGATCGGCCACAGCAGCCGCCGGGCCTTGTCCAGGCTGACGTTGTCCGGCCAGCTGTTGAGCGGGGCGAAACGTTGCTGCCCCGAGCCCGCGCCGCCGCGGCCATCGCCAATGCGGTAGGTGCCGGCGCTGTGCCAGGCCATGCGGATGAACAGCGGGCCATAGTGGCCGAAGTCGGCAGGCCACCAGTCCTGCGAGTCGGTCATCAGGGCAGTCAGGTCGTTCTTCAGGGCCTGGAAGTCGAGGCTTTTGAACGCCTTGGCATAGTCGAAGTCCGGATCGGGGCTGGACTTCGACGAATGCTGGTGAAGAATTCGAAGGTTGAGCTGGTCAGGCCACCAGTCACGGTTGGTGGTGCCGCCACCTGCGGTTTGATGGAACGGGCATTTCGATTCGTTCGACATCTGCGGGTACCTTTGGGTCGGTTATCCAGATTTCCGGTCTATGCCAGGTGTTCTTTCAGCCGAGCGTGGGGGGTCGTGCTACCCCTCATCAGGTCTACACGGGGCCACGGGAAAGACTAGACGAGCTTGGGCAGAGTTCTAATAGAGTGGCTGTTAGAGGGTGATAGGCTGGCTCTGTCAGGTTTGCTTGTACCGGCCTCTTCGTAGGTAAACCCGCGCATCAATCCGAACAGGCGGTACAGGTTTTACTTGCGCCGCTGCATCCACGCCGCCCCCAGCCCACTGAGGCAGATCACCGAAATCCCCACCAGGCTCAAGGTATCCGGCACCTGGCTATAGAATACAAGCCCAAGCAAACCGGCAAACACGATCTGGCAGTAGCTGAACGGCGCCAGCAACGCCGGTGCCGCATGGCGGAAGGCCTGGGTCAGCAGCAGGTGCGCAGTCATGCCAAAGCCGCCCAGTGCCAGCATCAGCAGGGCATGGTCCCACCGCGGCACCTCCCAGAAGAACGGCACCAGTGCACTCATTGCCAGGGTATTGCACAGCCCTGCATAGAAGTTGCTGGTAGTCGGGCTGTCATGTGCAGCCAGAATGCGCGTCAGCAGCTGATAGAAGCAGAAGCCCAACGCCGAACCGAACGGGTACAGAATGGCCGGGGTAAACATCGCTCCACCCGGGTGCACCACCACCAGCACGCCGATGAAACCCAGCACTACCGCCACCCACTGCCCCACCGTCACCCGCTCTTTGAGCAGCGGCGCCGACAACGCGGTGACCAGCACCGGGGCAAGGAAGTTGACCGCCGTCGCCTCAGCCAGCGGCAGGTACTGAAGGCCGCTGGTGAACAGCAAGCTGGTGCTCAGCAGGCTCAAGGCCCGCAAGGTCTGCAATACCGGCCGGCGGGTGCGCAATACGTTGAGGCCAGACTTGGGCAGAAAAATGCCGGCCATCAGCAGCGTATGCACCACATAACGTGCCCACACCACCATCACGATCGGGTAAAGGCCGCCGAGGAATTTGGACAGGGCATCGTGGCTGGCGAACAGGAACGTCGCTCCCACCACCAGTGCGATACCCCGCAAGGGTTGGTTGACGCCGGACAGCGGTGTGCTGGAACTCATGGCTCTCTCGATGACGGCGCGGCGGCATGCCACGCCCAGGGAAGGCCGCGCAGGCGTGGCCCGGCGGATGCAACAGCTCGAATTCTAGAAGAGATGCCGCAGGATAAGGAAGTTCAATTGCCGCTTGCCCACGCTGACGGCAAATACTGTTCGCTGATCGACCAGTTTGTGCCTCGAACGCATGGCCCGCGCTTCGCTGATCGCCGACCATCGAATGCGAACCCTGCACACCCTACAAGGAATTTACATGCAAAGGCTCACCACCCGAAACGGTCTGGACCTGCCTGCAATCGGCCTGGGCACCTGGCCGATGACCGGCACCGAATGCACCCAGGCCGTGCACCAGGCGCTGGACCTGGGTTACCGGCACATCGACACTGCCACAGCCTACGAAAACGAAGCGGCCGTTGGCCAGGCCCTGCGCGACAGCGACGTACCACGCGAACAGATCCACCTCACCACCAAGGTGTGGTGGGACCGCCTGGAGCCCAAGGCCATGCGCCAGTCGCTGGAAGACAGCCTGCGCGCATTGGGCACCGAGCAGGTCGACCTGTTCCATATCCACTGGCCCGGCAAGGATTGGGACCTGGCGCGCAGTATCGACACCCTGGTTGCGCTGCGTGACGAGGGCAAGGCACGGCATATTGGCGTGGCCAACTTCCCGCTGGGCCTGCTGCGCCAGGTGGTGGAAACCCTGGGCGCGCCGTTGTCGGCGATTCAGGTGGAATACCACGTGCTGCTCGGCCAGCAACCGCTGCTCGACTACGCCCGCCGCCATGACCTGTTGCTCACCGCCTACACCCCGCTGGCCCGGGGCCAGGCGGCGGCGCAGCCAGTGATCCAGGCGATTGCCCGCAAGCATGGCGTGCTGCCCAGCCAGGTGGCACTGAAGTGGTTGCTGGACCAGGACGGTGTGGCGGCGATCCCCAAAGCCAGCAGCCGCGAGAACCAGTTGGCCAACCTGGCTGCATTGAACGTGCAACTGGACGACGAAGACCGCACGGCGATTGCCCAATTGCCGAAAGACCAACGCGTGGTAAGCCCGCCGTTTGCGCCAGACTGGAATGGCTGAAATTCGTAAGCACGACACGGACCTTGTGGGCGCGGGCGTGCCCGCGAAGAAGCCAACTCGGTGGCTGGCACCGGCTGCGCCGGTGTTCGCGGGCATGGCCGCTCCCACAAGGATTGCACAAGCTCTTGAAATTTGAGCAAGCCAATTACCCCCACAATCGGCTGCGTGAGCCGTCAGCCTGGCGTAATGACCTGCTTCAACCGCTCGCTCGCCGGTGCCGGCCGCCCGTACAGGTAGCCCTGGAAATGCGAGCACCCCTCCGCCGCCAGCCGGCGCATCTGCTCTTGCGACTCCACCCCTTCGGCCGTGGTCTTGATCATCAGGCTGTTGGACAGGTCGGTAATGGCGCGGATGATCGACATTGCTTCACGGCTGTCGCACATGTCATGCACGAACGACTTGTCGATCTTGATCCGGTCGAACGGGAACGAGCGCAAGTAGCCGAGCGATGAATAGCCGGTTCCAAAATCGTCCAGCGAAATCGATACCCCCAAGTCCTTCAGCGCGCGCAAGGTGCGCACGTTTTCGTCGCTGTTACCCAGCAACACCGACTCGGTTATTTCCAGCTCCAGGCGCTGCGCCGGCAGGCCCGAGTCGGCCAGGGCCAAGGCGACAAGCTGCACCAGGTTGGCATTTTTGAACTGCACCGGCGACAGGTTGACCGACACCGTCTGCTCACTGTCCCAGCTGGCCGCTTCCTGGCAGGCCAGGTTCAAGGCCCGGATACCCAGTTCATGAATCAGCCCGGTTTCCTCGGCGATAGGGATGAAGTCCATGGGCATGACCATGCCCCGGGTCGGGTGCTCCCAGCGCAGCAATGCCTCATAACCGGTCACGCTACTGGTTTTCTGGTCCACCACGGGTTGGTAATGCAGCTGCAACTGGCCCAGGTGCAGCGCTGTGCGCAAGTCGGTTTCCACCAGGCGGCGCTGGCGGGCAGCGACGTCAAGCTCCACGTCGAAGCATTCGTAGCGATTGCGGCCGTTGCGCTTGGCCTCGTACAACGCCATGTCGGCGTAGCCCAGCAGCTGCTCGGCCTGATCATTGTCATCCGGGGCGATGGCGATGCCGATACTTACCCCCACGGAGAACTGGTGCCCTTCGATCCGGAACGGCGGGCTGATCGCGTTGATCAGCCGCTGCGCAGTGTTGCACGCAGCATCGCGGCCATCGAGCCCGGTCAGTACCACGGCAAACTCGTCACCACCCAGCCGGGCCAGGGTGTCGTGCTCGCGCAGCTCGCGGCGCAGGCGTTTGCCCAGCTCGCGCAGCAGCTTGTCGCCGAAGGCATGGCCAAGGGAGTCATTGATGTTCTTGAAGTTGTCCAGGTCCAGGCACAGGGCGGCGGTCAGCTTGGCGTTCTCGCTGCCACGCACCAGCGCCTGGCGCAGGCGTTCGTGGAACAAGGTGCGGTTGGGTAGCCCGGTAAGCGCATCATGGTGCGCCATGTGGTGAATCTGTGCGTGGGCCGCCAGTTCCTCGGTGGCGTCTTCGGCGACAAACAGCACGTAATCCGCCTGGCCCTCGGAGTGCTGGCTGAGCAAGGTACGGCTGCGCAGGGTCCGTGGACCACGGGCGGTCTCGACCCGGGTCTCGGCAGCATGGCCTTTGGTGTTACGGGCACCACGGGCCAGCTGCTGCTCAAGGTAGTCGGCGGCCGCCGGGCTCAGGCATTCGCCAGGCAGTTGGCCGATCATGCTGCGCCCTGGGCCGCCGAACAGGCGCTCGGCCTGCTGGTTGGCCAACAGGATGCGCTGGCTTTCCAGGTCCTGGACAATGACGCTGGCGGGAATATTGGCAATGACCGAGTCCAGGAATTGCGACAGCTTGGCCATTTCCTGGCTGTACTGCTCGGCCAGCTCCTTGGCCTGCAGCAGCTCCAGTTCCTGGCGGCGGCGTTCGGAAATGTCGCGGGTGACCTTGGCGAACCCCACCAGTTGCCCGGCATCGTCGTACACGGCTTCAATCACTACATGGGCGTGGAACGCCGTGCCGTCCTTGCGCAGGCGGGAGCCTGTCTCTTCAAAACGCCCCGTGCGCCGCGCCTGTTCAAGGTTTAGCGCTGGCCGCCCGGCTGCACGCTCGGCATCGGGGTAGAACAACGAGTAATGCTGGCCGACGATTTCATCGGCAAGGTAGCCCTTGGCGCGCTGGGCACCGGGGTTCCAGTTGGCGACGATACCCTCGGGGGTGAGCAGGTAGATGGCGTAATCCACCACGCTCTGAATCAACAGCCGGTACATGATGTCGGGGTTTGCAGCTAGCGACATGAACTTTACCTGAACCTTCGAAGCGCAAGAAAAAGGACCCCGGCAAGCGGTTGCCAGGTCTAGGGAGGCGTTGATGGCATTATGCCGCCCATGACGATTTTGTGAAGTAGCTCACAAAAATGTCGCTATTCCGCTTCAACGCCGCACAACGGCCGGCCAATCCTCAATGCCGGGCGCCGCTCACCAGGAAACTGAGCAGGTCCGGTTCATCCGTCAGCGTAATGGCCTGTGCCGGGCGCGACAGGTTCGCCAGTACGGCGCTGCAGAACGCCACGGCCGGTGCGTCGTGTGCGTAGCACCGCAGCAACCAGTCGCCCTCGCCGCCCAGCAGCTGCAACGCTACCGCCTGGCCGATGCCCTGGCGGCGGTACTTTTTCAGGATGAACAGGTCAGCCAGCTCAAGCGCGTGAATGCCCGGCAGCTCACTGCGTTCCACCAGCACGAAACCGGCGATAAAGCCGTCCGCCAGCACCAGGTACGCGCCCCAGCCCTCGTCCTGCCAGTAGCGTTGCAGGTGCTCGTCGTGGATGTAGAAACGACCATCCACTTCGACGTCTTCCTGCTCCCAGTCGGAGGACTCGTAGGCATAGAACTGGTAGAGGTTGCGGACCAGCGGAGCCTGGTCAGCGGTGGTTGGCAGCAGCGCGATGGGCAGCATGGGCGGGGCTCGGGCAAAAGATCGATTCTAGATCACCGGCCCCGGCAGCAAAAAGCCCGGGCCCTCCCCGCACGGAAAGGCCCAGGCAAAAAAACAGCGAAAAATGGTCAGCATTGTGGGGGCGCTACGCGCCCCATTCGCGGCGCAAGGCCGCTCCCACAGGGATTGCACGATGGCACTGTCGCGCGCGATCCCTGTGGGAGCGGCCTTGTGCCGCGAATGGGCTGCGCAGCAGCCCCAAAGGTCTCAGCCTTCCTGCAACGCACGGGGCCGGTGGCTGCGGGCCTCGGCCTCCGGCGCCGTGGTCCCCTGCAGGTGGAAGTCGAACGCCAGCTCGGCAAAACGCTCGCCTTGCACGCCGCGATCACGCGCCGCAGCAGCGTCCTCGACAAACCGCAGCTCGCCGATCAAACCGTCGCGGGTGGCGTAGGCAAAGTCGTCCCACAGGTATTTGTCACCCTCGAAGTTGATCTGCGTGGTCAGGTGGCGGTGCCCCGGTGCCGAGATGAAGAAGTGCACGTGCGCCGGTCGCTGACCATGACGGCCGAGCAGGTCCAGGCACTCCTGGGTCGGGCCCTGCGGGTCGCAGCCATATCCCGACGGCACGATGGAGCGCGCACGGTAGCGCCCCTCGGCGTCGGTAATGATGCGGCGGCGCAGGTTGTACTCGGACTGGGTAGAGTCGAAGTACGAATAGGTACCTTGGGTGTTGGCGTGCCACAGGTCGACGGTGGCGCCGGCCAGCGGCTTGCCGTCGGCATCGAACACCTGCCCCTGCAGGAACATCACCACGCCGGGGTCGGTACCGTCGTCCATGCGCGCTTCGCCTTGTGCCAACGGCGCCCCGGCGACGTACAGCGGGCCTTCGATGGTACGCGGGGTGCCACCGCTCAGGCCGGCCTCAGCATCCTTGGCGTCCTGCAGCAGGTCGAGGAAGTGCTCGATACCCAGGCCTGCGGCCAGCAGGCCAGCCTCGTTACGGCCCCCCAGGCGGTTGAGGTAATCAATGGCGTGCCAGAACTCGTCTTCGGTGATTTCCAGGTCTTCGACCAGGCGCGCGGTGTCCTGCAGCACACGCAGAATGATCTGCTTGAAGCGCGGGTTGCCATCGGCGTGGTCCAGGCCAGCCACTTTGTTGAAGAAGGCTTGAATGTCGGCAGTGTGGGAAATTTTCACGGTCATCGTGCGTACCTCATATTGTTCTTGTCAGGCAGACAGGTGCGTATCAGCGGTCGTCGCTGTGAATCGACGAGGGATGCCGGCACAGGCCGTCGACCTCGATGTCCATGTACGGGAACAGCGGCAGCTGCATCAGTGTGTCGTGCAGCGCCTCGACGCTGGGCACGTCGAACACGCTGTAGTTGGCGTAGTGCCCGGCAATGCGCCACAAGTGGCGCCAGGTCCCTTCACGTTGCAGGCGCTGGGCCAGTTCCTTTTCATCAGCCTTGAGCTGGGTGGCCTTGGCCGGGTCCATGTCGACCGGCAGTTTCACGGTCATCTTCACGTGGAACAGCATGATTATCTCCTTGTTGGCTGATCAGCGACGGGCGAAGCGCGCCAGGCGCTGTTCGTCCAGGGTCAGGCCCAGGCCTGGGGTGCGGGGGATGTGCAGTTGGAAGTCGCGGTACTGCGGCGGCTCGTTGACGATTTCTTCGGTCAGCAGCAGCGGGCCGAACAGCTCGGTGCCCCAGGTCAGTTGGCGCAGGGTAAGGAAGGCATGGGCCGAGGCCAGGGTGCCGATAGAGCCTTCGAGCATGGTGCCGCCATACAGCGCTATACCGGCGGCCTCGGCGATTTGCGCAGTGCGCAACACAGCTCGCGGGCCACCGTTCTTGGCGATTTTCAGGGCGAAGATGCTGGCCGCGCCGTCGGCGGCCAGGCTGAAGGCGTCCTCGACGCTTTCGATCGACTCATCGGCCATGATCGGGGCCGGGCTGCGCTGGTTCAGGCGCACCTGGCCGCCACGGTTGATGCGCAAGATCGGTTGCTCGATCAGGTCGATACCGTTGTCGCCAAGCACCTGGCAAGCACGCACGGCCTGGGACTCGTCCCAGTACTGGTTGACGTCGACCCGCACGCTGGCACTGTCGCCCAGTTCGCGTTTTATCGTCACCACGTGCTTGATGTCCTGCTCCACCGGGTTGGCGCCAATCTTCAGCTTGAACACCCGGTGACGGCGAATTTCCAGCATGTGCTGCGCTTCGGCGATATCACGGGCGGTGTCGCCGCTGGCCAGGGTCCAGGCCACTTCCAGGCTGTCACGCACTCGGCCGCCCAGCAGCTCGCTCACCGGCAGCCCCAGGCGTTTGCCTTGGGCGTCGAGCAAGGCGCTTTCAATACCCGATTTGGCAAAAGTGTTGCCCTTGGCCAGCTTGTCCAGCTTGAGCATGGCCGCATTGATGTTGTCTGCCGCCAGGCCAATCAGCGCCGGAGCCAGGTGCGCGTCGATGTTGGCCTTGATGCCCTCGGGGCTTTCGTAGCCATAGGCCAGGCCACCGATGGTGGTGGCCTCGCCGATACCTTCCACGCCATCGCTGCAGCGCACGCGCAATACCACCAAGGTCTGCTGCTGCATGGTGTGCATTGCCAGCTTGTGCGGGCGAATGGTCGGCAGGTCGACGATAATTGCATCAATACGTTCAATCAGCGCGCTTGTCATTGTGGCCAGGTCCCGTCAGGTCGGGCTGCCAACTGCAGGCCCGAATGGTGCATTTACTTGATCGCTCAAGGATTGCGCGAGACCCTGATGACCGTCCAATATCAAATGAATCTCCCACCATACCCTGGAGGTCTGATGGAGCTGCGCCACCTGCGTTACTTCAAAGTCTTGGCCGAGACCCTGAACTTCACCCGCGCCGCCGAGCTGCTGCACATTGCCCAACCCCCCTTGAGCCGGCAGATCAGCCAGCTGGAGGACCAGCTCGGCACCCTGCTGGTCGTGCGCGAACGCCCGCTGCGGCTGACCGAGGCCGGTCGTTTTTTTTACGAACAGACCTGCACCGTGCTGCAGCAACTGCAGAACATCAGCGACAACACCCGCCGCATTGGCCAGGGCCAGCGCCAGTGGCTGGGCATCGGGTTTGCCCCCTCGACCCTGTACAACGTGTTGCCAGAGCTGATCCGCGAGCTGCGCCAGGACAGCGAGCTGGAACTGGGCCTGAGCGAGATGACCACGCTGCAGCAGGTGGAAGCGTTGAAGAGCGGGCGCATCGACATCGCCTTCGGGCGCATTCGCATCGACGACGCGGCCATCCACCAAGAGGTTCTGCGGGAGGACCCGCTGGTGGCCGTGCTGCCCAAGGGCCACCCGCTGGCGGGCAGCCCGGTCAGCCTGGCGCAGCTGGCTGGCGAGGCGTTCATCCTCTACCCGGCCAACCCCCGGCCCAGTTATGCCGACCACGTGCTGGCGCTGTTTGCCCAGCATGGCATGAGCATCCGCGTCAGCCAGTGGGCCAACGAATTGCAGACGGCCATCGGCCTGGTGGCCGTCGGCGTGGGGGTAACGCTGGTGCCGGCGTCGGTACAACAGCAACACCGCACCGATATCGAATATGTCGGCTTGCTCGATAGCAGCGCCGTCAGCCCGATCATTCTGAGCCGGCGCAAGGGTGATGTGAGCCCGATCGTGCAGCGGTGCCTGGGGTTGATCGAGCAACAGGCACTATGAACAAAACTTGCACCCTGTGGGAGCGGGCGCGCCCGCGATCACGGGCAGAGCCCGTGCCATCCACCGCGTCGCCTGCTTCGCGGGCATGCCCGCTCCCACAGGGTATGTGTTGTGCTCAGGAATGCGCTTGAGCGCGGCGGCGGTAGGCCAGCAACAGGAACACGAACCACAACGGCATCACGCACAATGCCAGGCGGGTATCCGGCTGCAGTGCCAGCAACACCAGCACAAAGCCGAGAAAGCCCAGGGTCGTGACCGCCACCGGCACCCCGCCCGGCAACTTGAACACCGAAGCATTGTGCGCAGCCGGGTTGCGTTTGCGATACGCGAGGTACGCGGCAAGGATCATCGACCAGGTAAAGATCACCAGGATTGCCGACACGGTCGAAATCAGCGTGAACACCGTCATCACCTCCGGGATGATGAACAGCAGGCTCAACCCGATCAGCATGCACACGCCGGAAAACACCAGGCTGTACACCGGCACGCTCAGTGCCGAAAGCCTGGCGAACAGGGCCGGCGCGTTACGCCGCTCGGCCAGCCCGAACAGCATCCGGCAGCCCGAGTAGACACCGCTGTTGGCCGAAGAGGCAGCCGAGGTCAATACCACAAAGTTGATCATGCCGGCCGCCGCCGGAAAGCCGGCCAGCAGGAACAGTTCGACGAAGGGGCTGCGGTTGGCCGGCACCTCGGCCCACGACACCACGCTGATGATGCACACCAGCGCCAGGATGTAGAACAGCAGAATGCGCAAGGGGATGGTGTTGATGGCCTTGGGCAGCGAGCGATGAGGGTTCTTCGCTTCCGCTGCGGTGGTGCCGATCAGCTCGGTACCGGCAAAGGAAAACACGGCAATCTGGAACCCGGCAAAGAAACCGCTGATGCCATGGGGCAGCACCGCACCCGGCGCGACCACGTGCGACAGCGAGGCAACCACGCCATTGGGCGAGGTATAGGACGTGGCGATCATGACCGCTGCCGTGATGATCAACAGCACGATGGCGACGATCTTGATGATGCCGAACCAGAACTCTACCTCGCCAAAAATCCTCACCGCCAGCATGTTCAGCCCCAGCAGCACGAACAGGGTGAAGAACGCGGGTAGCCAGGCCGGTGCATCGGGGTACCAGTACTGGAAAAAACCGGCCACCACGACTACGTCCCCCACCACCGCCACGCTCCAGCTCAGCCAGTACGACCAGCTCAGCACAAAGCCGGCGCGCGAGCCCAGGTAATGGGCAACGATATCGGCGAACGACTTGAAGCGCAGGTCGGACAACAGCAACTCGCCCATGGCACGCATGACGAAGAACACGAAGAACCCGAGGATGGCGTAGACCAACAGGATCGAGGTGCCGGACAGCGCGATCACCTTGCCCGAGCCCATGAACAGGCCGGTGCCAATGGCGCCCCCTATGGAAATCAGCTGGATGTGGCGGTTTTCCAGCGTGCGTTGCAGGTGCCCGTCACGGTCGGGCGTTACCGGTTTGCTTTGCTCAAGGCTTGCGGGCATGTCTTGCATGGCGACCTCTTGTTATTGTTGGCCTGTCACATGTCGCGGTGCCGTGGCGACGCCCATTACTGGCTTCGTCACGGCTTCTCAGGCGGGTTAGCGCGCGCTTTCAAAACCTTGCAAGGTGTTCACTGCATTGATGCCGATTTCGTCGACCATGTAACCGCCCTCCATCACGAACAGGGTCGGGATACCGGCACTGGCGATCTCGGCGCCCATGCGCAGGAAGTCGTCGCTGGTGAGCTTGAAGTGGCTGATCGGGTCATCCTCGAAGGTGTCGACCCCCAGCGACACAACCAGAAACTGCGGCTTGTGCGCGACAATGCGCTTGAGTGCATCCTGCAAAGCCGGCTGGTACTGGGCCCAGCGGGTGCCCTTGCCCATCGGGTAGTTGGCGTTGAAACCCTCGCCAGCGCCTGCGCCTTGTTCATGGGCGTAGCCGGAAAAATACGGGTAGGACACGTGCGGGTCGCCATGCAGGGAGGCAAAGAACACATCGGGGCGATCGTAGAAGATGTTCTGTGTGCCGTTACCGTGGTGGAAGTCCACATCCAGCACAGCCACGCGCCTGGCGCCCTGGCTCAGGCAGCGCTCGGCGGCGATGGCGGCGTTGTTCAGGTAGCAATAGCCGCCCATGTATTCCCGGGCCGCATGGTGCCCCGGTGGGCGGCACAGGGCGAAGGCACTGTCGGCACCGTCGATGATGCGCTGCATGCCGGTCAAGGCAACGTCGGCGCTGCTGCGCACCGCCTCCCAGGTGCCGGCGGTGATCGGGGCCCCCGCGTCCATGGCATAAAAGCCCAGCTTGCCGTCGATGAAGCCGGGCTCACGGTCGATGGCCAGGTCGCGCACTGGCCACACCAGCGGCAGCGCATCGTGGGTTTTGCCGGTGGCGGCCCATTCCGACCAGGCGTTTTCCAGGAAGCTTACGTAGCGCTCGCTGTGCGCCGCCACGTAGCAGGCCCGGTCGAAGGCCTGTTCGGCAATGACATCGCCAAGGCCCGTGCTGCGCACCCGGGCCAGTACGGTGTCGGCACGCTGGGGGTTTTCGAACGATGGCGTAATGGCGCCGTCCTTGAGTTCCGAGCCATGGTGCAAGCGGTGATTGTTGCTAAAAACTGTCAGCACACGAATGTCCTTTTTCAAGGGGTTACCGGATAACCAATTTTCGCGCCTGAACCGTGAAAATGCTTTGCTTTATGCTCAGCCAAACCGGATGCTTGAGGAAATTAATCACAGAATTGGCCGGCAATGAGCAAAGCCTTTGCTATCGAACATTTGGACGACACCGACCGCGAGCTGCTGCGCCTTTTGCAGGAGGACGGCACCCTGTCGAGCGCTGCGCTGGGCGAGCGTTTGTCGATGACCGTGACGCCCTGCTGGCGCAGGCGCAAACGGCTGGAAGAGCTGGGCATCATCAAGGATTACCAGGCCAACCTCGACCGCAGGAAGCTGGGCTACGACGTGATGGCGTTTGCCCAGGTGCGCTTTGGCAACCATTCGGCCAACGCACCGGATGAGTTCGAGCAGGTGATATTGAAACTGCCGCAGGTGCTGTCCTGCCACAAGGTAACCGGCGAGGCTGACTATGTGCTGACGGTGTTGGCAAATGACCTGGAGAGTTATGGGCGATTCGTGGAAGAGGTGTTGCGCCGTCAGCCAGGCATTGCCTCGATCCAGTCAAGCCTGGCGCTGCGCGAAGTGAAGGCGGTTTCCCGTATCCCCGTGCCCTGAAACCCACCGCGCTGCGCTTTTGATTGTTGTAGGAGCAGCCTTGTGCTGCTCCTGCAGGGTGATGCGCTAGCCTGATTGATGGTGCAAGACAGTTGATCCCATAAAAAATCAAAAGCGGAGCGCACATGATCTGGGTTCGGCCTACTCCGGCAAGCTGTAGCGCTCGGCAAAGTACTGCCGGAAAAAGTCCACCGCCACCCGCACCTTGGCCGAGCTGGCCAGCGGCGAGGTGTATACCGCCCAGATATCCGCCGGCTGGTGATAGGCCTCCAGCACCTGCACCAGGCGCCCGTCCTGCAGGCTGTCATGCACATCCCACCATGAACGCAGCAGTATCCCTCGGCCATCCAGGCACCACTGGTGCGCCACTTCACCATGGTTGGTCGACAGGCCGCCCGTCACACGCACGCTTTCTTCACCCATCGGCCCCATCAGTTGCCACACACCAAACGGGTGGTCACGTTCCTTGATCACCAGGCAGTCGTGGCTGCCCAGGTCGCCCAGCACCTTGGGCGAACCCCGCCGCGCCAGGTAAGCCGGCGCAGCACAGAGCACCCGGCGGTTACGCGCCAGCGGCTTGGCGATCAGGTTGGGGGCAATGGCGTTGCCCACGCGGATGTCCAGGTCGACACCTTCGGCGATCAGGTCCACCAGGCGATCGTGCACATCCAGGCGAATGTCCAGCCGCGGGTAGCGCTCGGCCAGCTCCGACAAAGCCGGCGCCACGAAGCGCCGCCCCAGCCCCAGGCTGCTGGCGATGCGCAACTGCCCGGCCGGCTCGCGGTGCTGGGCACTGATGTCATCGCCCATGCGCTGCACGGCGTCGAATATCTGCAACGCCCATTGATACACCCGCTCACCTTCCTCGCTCACCGTCACCCGCCGGGTGGTGCGGTGCAACAGGCGCACTTCCAGGGTTTGCTCAAGCATGCGAATGCGCTTGCTGATGTACGCCGCCGACATGCCCAGCTCGTCGGCCACGGCCGCGAAGCTGGCGCGCTTGGCCACTTGCAGGAAGATGTTGAGGTCGTCGAGGCTGGGCAGATTATTCACGTACCGTGTTCCAAGAATCCATGATTCGCCAGATTATCTCCGAGCCGAGCCCTTATAGCATGACCAGCACCTGTTCCCCAGACAAAGAGTGCACCCCATGAGCAAGACGTTCAGAATCGCGGCAATCCCAGGCGACGGCATCGGCAACGAAGTACTGCCTGAAGGTATTCGGGTCGTCGAGGCCGCCGCGCGCAAGCACGGCCTGGACATCAGCTTCGAGTTCTTCGAGTGGGCCAGCTGCGACTACTACCTGGCCCACGGCAAGATGATGCCGGATGACTGGTTCGAACAGCTCAAAGGTTTCGACGCCCTGTACTTTGGTGCCGTGGGCTGGCCAGACAAAGTGCCGGACCACATCTCGCTGTGGGGTTCGCTGCTCAAGTTCCGCCGCGACTTCGACCAGTACGTGAACATTCGCCCGGTGCGCCTGTTCCCCGGCGTACCCTGCCCGCTGGCGGGTCGTGAACCCGGCGATATCGACTTCGTGGTTATCCGCGAAAACACCGAAGGCGAGTACTCATCGCTGGGCGGGCGCATGTTCGAAGGCACCGAAAACGAGTTCGTGCTGCAGGAATCAGTGTTCACCCGCCGTGGCGTCGACCGCATTCTCAAGTACGCCTTCGAGGTGGCCCAGACCCGCGAGCGCAAGCACGTCACCTCGGCCACCAAGTCCAACGGCATGGCCGTGAGCATGCCGTACTGGGACGAGCGCACCGCAGCGATGGCAGCCAATTATCCGGAAATCAGCTGGGACAAGCAGCACATTGATATCCTCTGCGCCCGCTTTGTACTGCAACCGGACCGCTTCGACGTGGTCGTGGCCTCGAACCTGTTCGGCGATATCCTGTCCGACCTGGGCCCGGCGTGCGCCGGCACCATCGGCATCGCGCCTTCGGCCAACCTGAACCCCGAACGCAAATTCCCGTCGCTGTTCGAGCCGGTGCACGGCTCGGCGCCAGACATCTACGGCAAGAACATCGCCAACCCGATCGCGATGATCTGGTCCGGTGCACTGATGCTCGACTTCCTCGGCAACGAAGGCGCCGACCCACGCTACCGCGCCGCCCACGACGACATCCTCAAAGCCATCGAGCAGGTCATCGCCGCCGGTGACGTGACCCGCGACATGGGTGGCCAGCAGTCTACCCAGCAGGTGGGCCAGGCCATCACCGCGCTGATCGAAGCCTGATAACACCCGGGCCGATTGTCAGAAGTGTCTGACAATCGGCCCTTTGCCTCTTGCGAGCGACGTGGATTGTATGCAAAATCTGTTAACCATTAGATATTGGTTAACCACTGGTTAACGACCAAGGAAGGAGTGGTACCGCAACACCCCGGATGCCTGCCGGGTATAACAAGTACGCCAACGTCCAGGAGACGATGATGTCGCACAAGAATAAAAAGATTGATGTGTTCCTGATTACCGTGAGCCTGATCGCCGTATTGCTCACCGTGATCGGCCTTGCAGCCTTCCCCGCCCAGGCTGAAAGCGCCGCCAACCAGTTGTTCGAGCTGTCCACCCGCACCTTCGGTACCAGCGTGCAGGTGCTGGTGTTTGGCAGTACCCTGGCCGTGCTGTACCTGGCCTTCAGCAAGTACGGCAACATCCGCCTGGGCAGTGGCAAGCCTGAATATGCCACCGCCACCTGGGTGTTCATGTTCATCTGTGCCGGCATGGGTTCGTCGACCCTCTACTGGGGCGTGATGGAATGGGCCTACTACTACCAGACCCCAGGCCTGAACATCGCTGCTGCCACCCCCAAGGCACTCGAGTACAGCGTGGGCTACTCGTTCTTCCACTGGGGCATCAGCGCCTGGTCGATCTACGCCCTGGCATCACTGGCCATGGCCTACCACTTCCATGTACGCAAGAAGAGCGGCCTGAACCTGGCTTCGGTTATCGAAGCGGTGACGGGCTTCAAGGCCACTGGGCCGGTAGGCCGGAGCGTCGACCTGATCTTCCTGCTGACCATGATGGGCGCACTGACTGTGTCGCTGGCCCTCACCGCCTCGACCCTGACCCGCGGCCTGCATGACCTGACCGGCACCCCGGATACCTTCACCGTGCAATTGATGGTGATCGGTGGCGTCGCAGTGATGTTCTCGCTCAGCTCTTACATCGGTATCGATGGTGGCCTGCAGCGCCTGAGCAAGATGGTGTGCATCGGCGCGCTGGTGTTTGCCGCTGTCGTCCTGCTGGTGGGCCCGACCCAGTTCACCCTCAACAACACCGCCAACTCGATTGGCCTGATGATCCAGAACTACGTGCACATGAGCCTGTTCACCGACCCGGCGGGCGACGGCGCCTTCACCCGCAACTGGACAGTATTCTACTGGCTGTGGTGGGTGTCGTACGCCCCGGGTGTGGCCATGTTCGTCACCCGCGTTTCGCGCGGTCGGCAGATCAAGGAAGTGGTCCTGGCCCTGCTGCTGGGGGGCAGTTTCGGTTGCTGGTTCTTCTTCGGCGCGCTGGAAAGCTACAGCATGCACCAGTTCATCACCGGCGCCGTGGATGTACCGAAAATGCTCGCCGAACAAGGCGGCGAATCGGCCGTGACGCACCTGCTGCTGGCCTTGCCGTGGGGCCAGGTGTTCCTCGGTGTGTACCTGTTCATCATGGCCATCTTCTGTGCCTCGCACATGGATGCCGCGGCCTATGCTGTGGCTGCCACCAGCACCCGCAACCTGCGTGAAGGTGACGACCCGACACCCACCCACCGCCTGTTCTGGTGCGTGGTGCTGACCCTGGTGCCACTGGCCATGCTGTTCGCCAAGGCCTCGCTGTCGACCATGAAGACCGCCGTGGTGCTCACTGCAATCCCGTTCATGGTGATTCTGCTGGTGAAGATCTATGGCTTTTTCAAGTGGATGATCGCCGACTACGGCCAGGTACCGGCCCACGTCATCGAGGAAGAGGCAGCACGGATGGCCGGTGAAGCCCCTGCCGAACACGCCCCGCGCAGTGCAGCTGCGGTGCACTGATTAACCCTGTAAGGGCGAGCTTGCCCGCGATGGGCTGCCTAGCAGCCCCCTTGCTGTCTGCAATTTTTTTTGCCTGACCTGTTAACCGGCAGGTACGCGTTAACCAACAACTATAAACCGAGCTTGTGAGAAACCTGTCATGAACGACTTCAAACGCCTGCCCGCCGATTTCTGTGCGAACGCCGACGAGGCCTTCACCATCCCGGCCAATTTCTACACCAAGGCCGCTGTGTTCGAACACGAGAAAGAAGCCATCTTCGCCCGCAGCTGGATCTGCGTGGGCCACCGCAGCGAAGTGGCAGACAACAATGCCTACATCACCCGCGAAGTGATCGGCGAAAGCATCATCGTCGTACGCGGCCGTGACAGCGTGCTGCGTGCGTTCTACAACGTCTGCCCGCACCGTGGCCACCAGCTGCTCAGCGGTAGCGGCAAGGCCAAAAACGTCATCACCTGCCCGTACCACGCCTGGACCTTCAAGCTCGACGGCGAACTGGCCCACGCCCGCAATTGCGACAACGTGGTCAACTTCGACAAAGAGAACTCCACCCTGGTGCAGCTGCGCGTCGAGGAATACGCCGGCTTCATCTTCATCAACATGGACATGGAGGCCGGCTCCGTCGAAGACCAGCTGCCAGGCATGCAAGCACGCATGCGTGAAGCCTGCGCGGTCATCGACGACCTGCACCTGGCGGCGCGCTTCGTCAGTGACACCCCGGCCAACTGGAAGTCGATCGTCGACAACTACCTGGAATGCTACCACTGCGCCCCGGCGCACCCAGGCTTCTCCGACTCGGTCGACGTCGGCCAGTACAGCCACACCATGCACGGTAACTGGACCCTGCAATATGGCCTGGCCAAGCCTTCGGAGCAGTCGTTCAAGTTCGACGAAACCGTGAAAGACCCGTCGTTCGCCGGCTTCTGGGCCTGGCCGTGCACCATGTTCAACGTGCCGCCAGGGGCCAACTTCATGACCGTGATCTATGAGTTCCCGGTCGATGCCGAAACCACCCTGCAGCACTACGACATCTACTTCCTGAACAAGGACATCACCGAAGAGCAGCAGAAGTTGATCGACTGGTACCGCGAAGTGTTCCGCCCAGAAGACCTGCGCCTGGTCGAAAGCGTGCAGAAGGGCCTGAAGTCGCGTGGCTACCGTGGCCAGGGCCGCATCATGGCCGACCGCGAGCGCAGCGGCATGAGCGAACACGGCATTGCCCACTTCCACAACCTGATCGCCGTGGCCCACCTCGACGATTGATGGCAACCGCTCCACGTTTATTGGCACGTAAAGGTGCGCGGCAGGGCCTGCCGCGCACCCAGGCAGTCGAGGTGAACCATGGCCAACACTTATGAAATGTTCAGCGTGCGCGTGACCGACGTGGAACACGCCACACCGCTGATCAAGCGCTTTACCCTGGCCCGCGAAGACGGCGCGGCGATGCCCGCCTTCACCGGCGGCAGCCACGTCATCGTGCAGATGCAAGGCGCTGACGGCAACCAGTTCAGTAACGCCTACTCGTTGATGAGCGACCCGCGTGACACCCGCAGCTACCAGATCGGCGTGCGCCTGGAAGAACAGTCCAAGGGGGGCTCGGCGTTCATGCACCAACAGGTGGAAGTCGGCACCCGCCTGACCATCTCCTCGCCCAACAACCTCTTCGCCCTGGACCCTTCGGCCGGCCGGCACGTGCTGATTGCCGGCGGCATCGGCATTACCCCGTTCCTGGCGCAACTGCATGAGCTGGAAGGCGGCAGCGCCGACTACGAGCTGCACTATGCTTTCCGCGCGCCAGAGCACGGCGCGTTCCAGGACCAGTTGGCCAACGGCCCGCACGCTGCACGCACCCAGTTCTACATCGACAGCCTCGACCGCAAGCTTGACCTGGCCGCCCTGTGCGCGGGGCTGGACGAGCAAGCGCACCTGTACGTGTGCGGACCAAAACCGCTGATCGATGCGGTCATCGCCTGCGCCGCCAAGGCCGGCATTGCCGAGCAGCGCGTGCATTGGGAACAGTTTGCCGCCACCCCGGTCACCGGCAGTGCCTTTACCGTGGTGCTGGCGCAATCGGGCGTGGAACTGCAGGTGGAAGAAGGCATGACCATTCTGCAGGCCATCGAGAAGTCCAAGGCTGCCAAGGTCGAGTGCCTGTGCCGCGAAGGTGTGTGCGGTACGTGCGAGACGGCCATCCTCGAGGGTGAAGCCGAGCATTACGACCAGTACCTGAGCGATGAAGAGAAAGCGGCGCAGCAGAGCATCATGCTGTGCGTTTCCCGCGCCCGTACGGCGCGGCTGGTGCTGGACCTTTAACAACCGCCCGGCTGATGTTGCCTGTGCCGGCGATGAGGCCAGTGCAGGCAGCACAAGGTTCTCCCCAAAAGAGGCAGCGTGAGGACCCGTCAACCAAAAGTTGACAGCTTGGGTATACTGGCAGGCTCTTGGCCCAGATCAGGACACCCTGCCGATGTTGGAAAACAGCTTCGCCTTCCGCCTCAAGGAACTGCTCGAGCATCACAAGCTGACCCTGCAAGCCGTGGGCACGGCCTTGGGCATCTCGCGCACCGCCGTGCACAAGTGGACCCGCGGCGGCGAGATCGACTACGACAACCTGCGCAAGCTGGCCGACTTTCTCAAGGTCAACTGGATCTGGTTGCGCTATGGCGACGAAGCACTGCAGAACATCCAGCAACCGCAGGTGGTCGAGCTGCCGATGACGGATGTGCGTCGGCGCCTGACCGCCGAGATCATGGAAAGCGAAACGCGCATGAAGCTCGCCCAGGAAGGCGCACGCATCGTCACCTGGGAATGGAACCTGATCAGCGACGAAGTCACCTACTCGCCCAACGTCGAGCAGGTCTATGGCTGGCCGGTGCGGCACAACGAAGACTTCTGGAAGCACCTGCCCGACGAAGACGTGCAGCGCATGCAGCTGATGTACGCCGACGCGGTGGCAGACGGCGGTGGCTGTGAATGTGACTTCCGCATTGCCCGCCCGGACGGTGAAGTGCGCTGGATTTCTTCCCGCGCCACGGTGGTACGCGACAGCGCCGGGCGGTCGGTGAAGATGGTCGGCATCAGCATGGACAACACCGAACGCCAAGTGGCCCAGCAGGCGCTAAGCCAGAGCGAGGAACGCTTCCGGGCAATCTTCGAGCTGGCCTGGGGCGCCCTGGCCTACATCGACCCGGACGGCACCTGGCAGCGGGTCAACAACAGCCTGTGCGAGTTGCTGGGCTACCGCGCCGAAGAGCTTTACGGCATGACCTTCCAGCAGATCACCCACGCTGACGATCTGGCGCAGAACCTGCAGTTGCTGCAACGCATGCTGGCCGGTGAAACCGAGCGTTACGAAGTGGAAAAACGCGTGCGCCGCAAGAATGGCGAGTACATCTGGGTACGCGCCCGCACCTCACTGCAGCGCCGGGACAGCGGCGAACCGGAACACCTGATCAGCGTGTTCGAAGACATCAGCGCCGAGCGCCAGGAGCATGAGCGGCTACAGGCGCACATCGCCGCGCTGGAGGCCCGTCTGGCCGCTTCGTGAACTACCCGAAATTTCAAAACTGACGCGATTCCTGCGGGAGCGGGCATGCCCGCTCCCGCAGGGACCGCAAAAACTTCTAGATTTTCAGCTGATCGCCGCGCAACCAGTCGATAAACCGTGCAAACAACTCGGACTGCGAGTTGATCTCCAGCTTCAGGTACAGGTTCTTGCGGTGCATGCGCACCGTCTCCGGTGAGATGCCCAGCGCCAGCGCGGTCGACTTCACCGAGTGCCCGCGCAAGATCATATGTGCCACCTCCCGCTCACGGTCGGTCAGCACCTGGCAACCAAAGCTGTCGAACGCTGCCTGCAGGCTGCCGTGTTCGGCCGATGCTGCGCCGGGCTCCAGGTTATGCCGGGCATAACGCCCCAACAGTTCCCGCACCATCGGCTCCAGCGCCCGCAGCAAGTCGACCTGCCCGGCACTCAGAGGCGTGCCGCTGCAACCCTGGAACAGGCTCAGCGACAGCTTGCGCCCAGCGCTGAGATCGACGATGTAGTAGCTGTCTTCGCTGCAACCGGTGCCCAGGTAATAGGCCTTGTAATAGTCGCTGTCGAAGAAGTTGTCCGGGGCGATTTCCTGCAGGTGGTAAAAGCCTTCGGCCAGGCCGCTTTGCACGGCGAGGCAGAACGGGTCGAGCAAGTAGCCGGCACTGAAATAACGCTCCAGCACCGCAGCGCGGTGCAGCTCGGGAATGCCCTGCTGGTAGAGCAGCTGCGGCGCGCGCCCCTGGCACTCAAGGCTGATCATCATCGATTCCACCTGCACCAGCTGGCCAATGGCAGCGGCCACATACTCCAACGCCTCGGGCGTTTCGCTATTGGCCAAAGCACGCTGCAGCGCCGCATGCCATTGCTGCAGCGCGCCCATTGTCAGGGTAAGCGGGGTGTCGGGAGTGGCCTGGGTCATGCCCGGCAGTCTAGCCTGCCGGGTACGCCCGCGCACAGCCCTTTGCGCCAGGTTCATCGGCCTTGGTACAGGCCAAGCGCCGTGAGTTCGCGCGCGGTTTCGAGGATGCACTGGCGCAAGGTTTCGACAATCCCGTCCACCTGCGCATGGGTGATGATCAGCGGTGGCGACATCACGTTCAGGTGCATGATCGGGCGCACCAGCAAGCCGCGGGCCTGGGCCTTGCTGTGGATGCGCTCGCCGATGTTTACCTCATCCGCGAACAGCGCCTTGCTGGCTTTGTCGGCGACAAACTCGACGCAGGCCATCAGCTTCATGCAACGCACATCACCCACCAGCGGCAACTCGCGCAGGCTTTGCAGGCGCTGCTCCAGGTAGCCACCCACGTCCTTGACGTGATCGAGCAGTTGCTCGCGCTCGATAATCTCGATGTTCTTCAGCGCCGCCGTGCAGCACACCGGGTGACCGCTGTAGGTGAAGCCATGGGTGAAGCAGCGGCCCTTGCCCGGCTCGGCAATCACTTCCCAGATACGCTCGGAGAAGATACACGCGCCCAGCGGCAGATAGGCCGAGGTCAGGCCCTTGGCGGTGGTGATGATGTCGGGGGTGACGCCAAACAGTTCTTCACTGGCGAAGAAGGTGCCCAGGCGCCCGAACGAGGTCACCACCTCGTCGGCGACGAACAGGATGTCGTAGGTCTGGCACAGTTGCCACATGCGCTGGAAGTAGCCCTTGGGCGGGATGATCACCCCGCCCGAGCCCATGATCGGTTCGGCAAAGAACGCGGCCACGTTGTCGGCGCCCAGCGACAGGATCTTGTCCTCGAACTCGGCCACCAGGAAGTCGAGGAACTCGGCCTCGTCCATGTCGTGCGGGGCGCGGTACGGGTTGGGGTTGGAGACGTGGTGGATCAGGTCGTGGTGATAGTCGAACTCCGGCACCCGGTCGGCGGCCTTGTTGCCAATCGACATGGTCAGGGTAGTAGAGCCGTGGTAGGCGTTGTAGCGGGCGATGATGTGCTTCTTGTGTGGCTTGCCGCGGCAGTTCTGGTAGTACTGGATCAGCCGGTAGGCGGTGTCGACAGCAGTCGAGCCGCCGGTGGTGAGGAACACGTGGTTCAGGTCGCCCGGTGCCAGCTGCGCAAGCTTCTGGCACAGCTCGATGGCCACAGCGTTGGCCATGTCGGAGAACGGGTTCGAATACGCCAGCTGACGCACCTGGTCGGCGATGGCCAGGGCCATTTCCTCGCGACCCAGGCCGATGTTGGTGCACCACATGCCGCCGACGGCATCGAGGAAACGGTTGCCGTGGCTGTCACGAATGTAGGCGCCCTCGCCCGCGACGATGTTCAGCGCGCCTTGCTCGCGGTGCTCGTCGAACACATGGTAGCCGTGCATGTAGTGGGCCTTGTCGGCTTCCACCAGCGTGTCGTGGGCGATAGCGAATGCTTTGCTTGGGGTGGCCATGGGCAGCTCCTTGGCGGGAAACGTTAGGCAGTGTTCAGAAACCGGTCTTGACCGTGCTCCAGACCCGGGTGATGGCGCGCATGTCCTTGGGGCTCTGGGTTTTCTGCGCGAACAGGCGCTCACGGGTTTGTGCGTCGGGGTAGATGGCCGGGTCCTGGCGGATATCGTCACGCACCAGCGCGGTGGCGGCGGCGTTGCTGTTGGCGTAGTGGATGTAGTCAGTGACCTTGGCCATGGTCTGCGGCTGCAGCAGGAACTCGATGAAGCGGTGGGCGTTGGCCGCGTGCGGCGCATCCTTGGGGATGTACAGGTTGTCGAACCAGATCAGTGAACCTTCCTGGGGGATGAAGAACGACAGCTTGATGTCCTTCTTCGCCTCCACCGCACGGGCCTGGGCGGTGGCGTAGTCACCGGACCAGGTCAGCGCCAGGCAGACATCGCCGTTGGGCAGGCTGGTGAGGTAGTTGACCGAGTCGAACTTGCGAATGTAGGGGCGGATGCCCAGCAGCAGTTGTTCGGCTGCCTTGAGGTCGGCGGCCGACGCGCTGCGCGGGTCCTTGCCCAGGTACTGCAGGGCCAGCGGGATGACCTCGGTGGGCGCGTCCATCAAGGTCACGCCGCAGTCAGCGAAGCGCGAGACGATCTTGGGGTCGAACAGCATGGCCAGCGAACCGATCGGCGCATCGGGCATGCGCGCGGTGATCTTGTCGACGTTGTAAGTGACCCCCGAGCTGCCCCAGGTGTAGGGCGCCGAGTACTTCAGGCCAGGGTCGTAACCCTGCAGGTTGTTGACCACCTGCTGATCGAGGTTTTGCCAGCTGGGCAGTTGCTGCTTGTCCAGTGCCTGGAACACGCCGGCGCTGATCATCGGGGGGACCAGCGAGGCGTTGAGCATGACCAGGTCGTAGCCGGAGCGGCCGGTCAGCAGTTTGGTCTGTACCGTTTCGTAGCCGTCGAAGGTGTCGTAGATGACCTTGATGCCGGTGGCCTTCTCGAAGTCGGCCAGGGTGGTTTCGCCGATGTAGTCGGTCCAGTTGTACAGCCGTAGCGTGTTGGCGCTGTCTACATCTGTCGCCTGGGCCAGACTGGCACCAGACGCCAGCAGCAGACCACCAATCACCTTCAGTACCTTGCGCATGGCAACTCCATCGTGTGAGTGCTCCGGATCGAGCCGATGGGTTCACTATCGAGGGATTTGCCGAGGGGCAACATACCCCGAATGTGTGGGTGGTCGTTTTTAGTGCTTCGCTGAGTGCGCGCTTTTTTGTAGGAGCGGCCTTGTGTCGCGATGGGCTGCGACAGC
>NZ_JBWKXT010000069.1:0-29807 GCF_059423245.1 Pseudomonas sp. GW460-LB5 | reverse complement strand
CGCTGACGACTCATGGCACCTCCTATTTGGGCCTCATTATGAGGCTTGGAGGTGTCTACGAAACCAGGGGCGATTCAATGCTCAGGAAAAAAAGACCCCAGCACGTAGCCCTTCTGAACCAAAAATACGATTACTAGGAGAGACGTCGCATTGAAGGTCAGTAGCAACCGGAAAGGAACGTTAAGGTCGAGTTTCGGCCACTCCATGGCATCTCCAGTGCGTGACGCCGACTGTGGATGTCGACAGGTGCGAGATAGGGCTCTGGACGATATCAAATAGCCACGCTTCACGTCCACAACGAATACTTCACCAAGTGCGGCTGCGCGAACCATAAACGCGCGGTCTCGGGAGAGACAACAAGGTTCTGGTGACCACCTTTCTAGCGCAGGGTCTGAGTCTAAGATTGTCCAAACGGCAGTAGTGGGCAATCCTGCAGGGCTCGTCGAGCATTGCTGTGACACGACGCATCACGATCTCTAAATGGTCGGAGGCGATACAGGCAATTGCTCGATTCATGACTGTGATCGCTTCTATCCTAGCGGCAGCGTCCGTCAGTTCCATCCGCGATACGGTGTAACGACGATTCTTGTGTAGGTCATTCGGCTTTCCGGGCGACCACTATTTGTGGTCAGCCTTGCTTACCTACAGTGGCAAACAACAGATGCTCGCTTGGTGCCAAAAGAGCAGCGCCGTGTTATTTTCCGTGTTCTGAAAAGTAAGCGATTACCCGGTGCCAGCGCTGGCGTCTCACGGGAGAGATCATGGTGTTGCAATGGATTCGCAAGTGGTTCTCCACGGTCGCTGCGGGTGCACCTTCGGAAGAAGGCGTCAGTCGCGCTGGCCGCTTTGATCTGTATGTCAACGGAGCTGCACCACTTCCGTTCGGCCGGTTTGCGTCGTTGAAACAGGCCGAGGTCTTGGCTCAGCGCAGTTTCAAGGGCCAGCACTACCGGATTGTGGATACTTACACCGGGGACGCCGTAGTCTTCAACTACAAGAAAACTGCACTGCTTCCGGAGCCGTTCCTCCAAGGAATTGACATTACAGGTCAGGTGACGCCTACGCCGGCGTTCATCCGGGAGCTGCACGCCAGGAAGCCGATGCTCACTCAGCCCACTTTCTGTTGGCAAAACTGTTTGCTCACCATCCTGAGTCTTCAGGCCTCACATCCGCAGCTTCGTTATGCACTGTCACTCATTCATCACCCGGAGGCAGGGGTCGAGGGGCATGCACTGATCGAGCACGCAGGGCAGTTTCACGATCCCACCCTGGAGCATCAGTCTTTACTCCGTCCGCTGGTCACCTACCGGCTCCTGGAAGTACTGGAGCCCGATCAGCTATTTGGGCAGATTCTCGCGCGATTTGGTGAGGACGGCCTCAAGGAAATGCGCCAAGGACGGCGGGCGTGGTCAAATTTCCGCGTGGATGCTGGCGGTTCGCGGATCTTCGACCTTTGAATTCCGCGTAATTTTTGGAAGCCACTGCGTTGGCGCTGCAGGATGAGCTGCCGCAGGCGTACAACTGCCAGCGCGGCGGCGTCTCGTCGAGATGGCGCGTCATACCGACAATCGATGGGGATTGGCCGGCGGCGGCCATCAGCTTTGCAGCTTACCTTTAAAGGGAGAAGGCATGAGTCACTACTTTGATCATGCGAGTCAGGAACTCAACAGCAAGATCGCCCAGGCCAAGGTGTACATCACCCGGCACAACCCGACCACTGGCGCACTGGCCGAAGCGGTGCTTCGCCAGTTCCTCAAAGACCACCTGCCGGGGGCGGTCAGCGTGGAGCAGGGCTTCATCATCGACAGTGCGGGCGGTTTATCCAAGCAGTGCGACATTCTGATTTACGACTCGCACCGGTATGCCCCGTTCTATCGAGTAGAGGGTGTGGTTGTGGTGCCGGCGGAGGCGGTGATTGCTATTATCGAAGTAAAAACCTCGATCAACCGAGCCGGATTTCATGAGGTGATTCGCTATTTCCAGAGTTTCCAGAACCTGCGATTGGCGGCGAGGACGTACTTGTTCATGTTCAACGCTCCGACGTTGGGGACTGTCAGCAGGCACTTTCATTCATTTCGACACCCAGGCAGCTATCAGGAGTTCGATCATGATACTTTCCAGTTCCTCCCGGACGAAATCACCGGCCTAGATCATTCCTACCATTTGCATAGAGACATGGTTATCCACGACCGCGATGCCATGGGCTATCTCTCGTACTTCTACGAGGATCACGAAGGTACCGCGATCAACGCACTGGAGCGGTTCTTCCTCTCTGTGTATGCCTGCGTCGAACGCCACTTGAGAAGTAGTCTGCCCGTGGGTGTGTTGGTGCCGCGAGTGTCCTATCACAACAGTACTCCCAGCAAAACTATTTTCGCCATTGACTTGTTCCCCATGTAACCTCAGGTATGCGCTGCACTTGCTTACATCGTTCAGTGGCACAACCGCTTCAGTGTTTCGCGTTTGTCATGGTTGAGACGCAGAAGGCGCCCCCCCCTTTTGACCTGGCTGCTTATTCTGGTGGGGGTTCGCTCGCGCCCGGTGTCGATCCGAGCAGCTTACTGGCCCGACTGTCAAGCAGGGCGCCCGCCTGGAAGTAGCCCATCACCGTGCTCACACTGCGGTGCTCGGTCATTGCCATCACCTCACCGAGCGGCACGCCCTGGCGTCCTGCCTCGGTGACGAAGCCTGAGCGCAGACTGTGCGCTGCCCAGTCCCCATCAAGACCTGCCATCGCCGCGCGGCGTTTGACTATCCGCGCGACTTGGTCGCCGGACAGTCCATGCGGTGCGACCCGGCCACCTTTGTACAGGCGGCGAAACAGCGGGCCGCGGCAGGCCGGTGCTGCTTCCAGCCAGGCACTCAGTGCCTGCGCCGCCGGCCCCTGCAGCGGTTTTTCTCGGCGTACGCCGCCAGTGTCGGTCTTGGTCGCCCCAAGTGTGTACAGCCAGGTGTCGGCATCCAGCCGGCGCAGGTCTTCGATCTGCAGGCCGATCACCTCCGAGCGGCGTCGGCCGCCACCGCTCCAGGCCAACAGCAGTAGGGCGCGATCGCGCACGCCGCGTACGCCGTCGCTGCAGGTGGCGAGCATTGCCTGCAATGGCTCCAGGACCACGGCAGTTTTCTTGCGCTGTGCCACCCCCTGGCGCACTTGGGCCTTGCGCGCTTCCCGCAGCAAGGTCTTCACCGCCGGCGTCTCGGTTGGGTTGTCCCATTGCTTCAACCGGTGCCACTTGGCCAGCACGGCGAGACGATGACTGACCGTACTGAACGCGAGTGCTCCCAACTTGCCCTTGACTCCCATTGCGACCAGGGCGGCATCGAGGTCTGCGGGCAGCAGGTGGCTCCAGCCGCCGTCAGCGCCCGGGCGGGCAAGGTGATCAACGATGAATTGCACTGCGACCTCCGGCGGCAAGGCAGCGTCGCCGAGCGCGCGCCGGTAACGCAGGCGCAGCCAGGCTGACCAGTAGGCGAGGGCGCTCTGGTAGCTGCGCACCGTGTTGGCGGCGGTGCCGGCGGCGATGAACGCCTCGGCGGCGGCGCGGGTGCTGGCCGCCAACTCGTGCGGCGCCAGTGGCGTGTCAATCGATGGCTGCAATGATTCTGTATTATTCATTACGTTCTACGTATTATTAATTTAGATTCAATCTAATAAGGTCGGATAATCATTCATTATCAGACCTAATATAGCGGAGGGCAGGGCATGGCGGTAGGCGTACCGGAAAGCGAGGTGTTTGCCGCGGCAGACGCGGTGCTGGCCCGTGGCGAGCGGCCGACGGTAGAACGGGTGCGCCTGGAACTGGGTCGCGGCAGCCCGGCGCGGGTCGGCGCCTTGCTCGACCAATGGTGGGAACAGTTGGCCGGCCGCCTGCGCGGTGAAACGCGGTTGCCCGGACTGCCGGCGGAAGTGGCCCAGGCCTTTGTCGCTATCTGGCAGCAGGCGACCACCTTGGCTCAAGGCGTGGTCGAGCAGTCACTGGCCAGCCAGCGGCAGGTGCTCGCGGAGGAAAGAGAGGAGCTCCTAGCATTGGATACCCGCGCCCGGCTGGACGTTGCTCAGGCGCGACAGCAGACGGCAGAGGCAATATCTGTGCGGCAGAGCGCTGAAACCCGCCTGACCGATCTAGAGCTACTGCTGGCCCAGCGTCAGGCGCAGATTAAGGATCTGCAGGAACAACGTGGCGCCTTGCAATTGGCCTGCGACACCTTGCAACAGCAGTTGCATGGTCTGCAGGCCGAACAGCACGACACCCTGCATCAAGTCGAGCAGGCTCGGCTGGCACAAGAAGCCTACGTGCGCGGTGTCGAGGAGCGCGCCTACCGCGAAATTGACCGAGCGCGCGAGGAGAGCAAAACACGCCAGGTTGAACGCCGAGAGCTCCAGCGCCAGTTCGACCAACTTCAGCAACGATCGGAGCAAGACCGTCACGTCTTGAGCGAGACGCAGCGCCAGGCAGCCACCCAGCAGGCGCGGGCCGAAGTGGCGGCGGAGCAGGGCGAGCAGCAGCGGCAAGCTCTGGAAGGCCGCTTACATGCCATGCAGCAAATGCTTGACGAGGTGCGACATACGGCCGCGGCCCAGCAGGCGCGTGCTGACACGCTGGAGCAGCAACTGGTCCAGCAGCAGGCGCCGAAGCTGCGTAAGTCCAGAATCAAGGAGCGGTGATGGGTCGGGGAGGAGCACCGCAAGCGGTCGCAATACCATGTCTAGAGTGCAACAGGGCTGCGCGACTGACGCGAGGCGTGGTGTCGGCGATCCGTACAAGGTGCGTCGAAGGCCTTGCACCCGCGCCTGCCCTGTAGCCCGCAGCACCTAACCCTCGCTTGAAATCTGTATCGTGAGACTGGCGTAGCATAATCTCAGCTGCTCGGTCGCGTTGTTGATATCCTTTGTCTTGAGAAACCTCATGCGGTTGAGCCAATACCTGACTGAATACGATGAAGACCTCAGTGGCGACAGCCAGATTGATCCGTTGGGTGTACTGACCATCTGGTCTGCCTTTGGCCAGGAAATCTTTCGCAACCGGGTCAATTCGGTTTCGAACGACGTACGAAACTACACGCTCAATCTGCTGCATCATGCAGTGATTAAGGACCTGTTCGACGATGTTGATACCGGCCCGAGCAAAGCATTGCGTGAGCAGTCAGGAGGACGTCATGGGCTGGCGCTGTGCCAGGCTTGTCTAGTCTATCTGGAGAACATATTCACGTATGCCATGGTGACTGCTGCGCCCGATACCGGCGTTGACAGTCAAGGCGTGCTGGGCGCCAGCAAGGCTCGTGCACGTCTGGAGGTCGACAGTAACCCATTTCTGCGCTTCACCCATCAACCAGCCGGACACCTGTTGGTGCGTCAGTTGGGCTTGGGTGTGAGTGGGCGCTATAAGACACCGTTCATGCAGATAGGCTTCTTCAACGACCGCTACAACTACCACCACAGTCAAGAAGCAGGACTGTTGTGGGTGAAAGTTAAGGGGATGATTCAAACTCACGAGCCGTTTCACAGGTTGTTCCAAGAAGCGCGCATGCATTTGCAGGGGATTTTCCTGCGCTTCAAAGCAGGTGGCGGAAGCGCGCTCAAGCAAGTACCGGGCAGTCTGATCAAGGCCTACCGAAGAGCACTGCCGAACTCCGCGCAAGTAGGCGCTGCCACGCGCGACTTCTGGCTAGCCTTGACTGGCCTCGACACGGGCGCTGCGGGTGCACTGCTGCGGGTGATGGATGATCAAGTTCAACACAATCCAGACGGCCACCTGCCGATCCAGCAGTTGTTCGCCCTGGCCGAAAAAAACTGCAGCGAAACGCCCGAGCGACGCAAGCTCGTGCACGTGCAGCAGGTCGAACCACTCCTTGCTCAGGTCGATCTGCTGTTTACCCTGGCCTGTCATGGCCGGCACCAGAGCCTTGGCGAAATCGAGGCGCACTGGCAAGGGCTGGGGCGCGATGCCGCAACCTTGCCGGCGGCCGCCGCGCGTATCGATGCGCATTCAGAACTGCTCGGCATTCTTTCGCACACCGGCCGCCGACGGCTGGAGCGACTCATGAGCTTGGCGCGTCAGGAACGCTTCAGTGACCAGTTTCTCGGCATGGTGGACTACCACGCGACGGTGATGCGCGAGCGTGGCCAGATACCCTGGGTTCAAATCGACCAGGCCGAGAAGGTCAAGCTCAGTGCTCGTACCAGGGCATTGCCTGAGGCGCAGGATACGCCCATGCAGCGCTGGGTGAACACGTACTACATTCCCCAGTTTGACCATTTGGTGACCGGTTATCGGGGCGGCCAGGCATGAAACTGCATTCAGCATTCAGCGAGCAAGTGAAGGCCTGCGGCCGGTTGCGCAGGGTTTGGCTTACCAGCTTCAACATCGATATCGAATTCATCGAAACCTATGTGTTGCCAACCGTACTGGGTGCCGAGACTCCCCGCACACGCATGGAGTACGAGGCGCTTCAGTTGGCGCTGACGGAGCAGCAAATCGACCTCAGGGTCTTTTGTGACCGGCGTTTCATCGGTGCCGACCAGAACAAGCGCACGGCGCTCCAGGTGCACGGTGTCTGTACTGCGCAAAAAACGGAATGGAGCTACCCAGGTGTTGGCGAAGACAGCTTGTTGCATGCAAAGGTGATCTATCTGGAAGGTGAGCAGGGGCGCGTGCTCGGCGCGGGCAGTGCCAACCTCACACTTAGCGGATGGGCGCGCAATCAGGAGGTATTCCACTTCCAGCCGATCAATGCGCTTTCGCTTTACCAGTCCGTTAAAGCGTTCTTCCAGGCACTGTTCACAAATGTGGGCGTACCGTGCCCCTTGGAAAATAGGCGCAGTAGCTCGTTCGCCAGCGCTGAGTCAGCCGTGCGGTTCTGCCACAGTTTTCAGAGGCAACCGTTTCTCGTCCAGTTGCTGGGCGAGCGTGCTTGCCATCACCTGGCAGTCTGGTCCCCTTATCTGCCGAAGGATCTGGCTCTGTTCGTCAGCCACCTGAGGAGCAGCTACGAGCAGGCGCGCATGAAGGTCAGCCTGGTGCCGGACCGGCTCGATGGGCAGTTCCTGCGTACCGGTTGGACCGAGGCGCTTGGAGACCTGCTGGCAAACGATGAGTTGCGCTTGCGGCACAACCCGACCACGGTCGATGAGCGCACACCGATGACCCATGCCAAGCTTTGGAAAACCTCCACGCACCTGGCCATCGGCTCGTGGAACTTCACTCGGGCGGGCAGCAATTCGCTGCTCGACTCACGGGGTAAAAGGCTACCCGGCAACAACATCGAGGCGGGCTTTATCTTGCCGAACAACAGTGCAGTGGAAAGCGTCCTCGGCGCCACGATGGACACCAGCCCGGCATTGTTCTTGAGCGACGAAGCATTACAGGCGCAAGCGTTGAAAATCCCGCAGAACCTTCCCTTTGACATCGTGGTGGAGTTCGACTGGGCGGAGCAGGTTTACCAACTGCGCGGCCAATGGCATATAGGGCAAGAACCGGATCAGGGATATAGGATCAAGTTGCCGGATATCGACGCTGCATTCGCGCTCGACTGGAAACCACGAAGCCACGGATTGAAGGCGTGCAGAGTGCCGGTGGCGCACGTGCATGCACTGTTGTTCGATCACAGCTTCCAGGTGCTCAAGGACGGCCGGGAGTGCTTCGTCGGCATGTTGCTGGAGACTACCCCCGAGTTCCGACGCGCGCAGCGGTACGACGACTTGGTTGGCCTGGTCGACGCCATGGCGCAAATCGATATTGTGCCCAATCAGGATGATGTCGGATTTCGTGTCCGCGAATCTGCAACGGGTGAGCCACAGGTTGATGGGCTGAGCGCCGACCTAGGCGCCGTGGCAAGCGAGCAAGACGGTTCAGACTCTGCGCATATCAGCTACTTTCGGTTATTCACGGCCAGCTACCAATTCGCGGCCCGGTTGCGTGGGGTTGAACGATTGTCAGTGCTTGAACACTGGGTGTTCGTGCGACCGGGATGCCTGCAGGAATGGGTAGACAAGACCCGCCAGCGACTTCGTGGATCTACGCCCAATGTTTTCGACTGGTTCCTGGTCCAGGAGGTTAACGCGCTCTGCAAGTTGGCGCTGGCACTCCGTCAACGCTTGCCCAAGGATGACAGCAGGATTGCCTTGTCGCGTTGGCGGACACTGAAGGTCGATATGCCACCGTTACCTGCCGAGACCAATGATGATTTTCGGCAAATGCTTGAGCAGGAGCTCGGCGGATTGGAAAGCAAGTGGGGTGGGACATGAGTCGATTTGAAGAGGGTGTGCTCATCCCTGAAACCGTATCCCAGTGGATCAACTTCAAAGGGCGTAAGGATTCCAACTGGACCTATCAGGCAGATGATCGCGAATCCATGGCGGCCAAGCAGACCGAAGGGGTGGCCTACCTGTGGAACCTGTTGGTAGCGGGCAAAGTGGCGCTACTGGCGGATGAAGTCGGCATGGGCAAGACCTTCCAGGCGTTGGGTGTGGCTGCATGGCTGTGGAAAAACAAGCCTGATGCCAAGGTGCTGGTAATGGCGCCCAATCGACATTTGTGCGGGCATTGGCGCAGGGAGTTCGAAGGCTTCATTCGTGAGCACATTCGCCAAGCCGATGACCGAGTTAAAACCGAAGATGGCATGCCCGTAGCCACGGTCTGTGAGTGCTACCAGCTGGAGCACCTGGTGCAGTCGGTGCAAAACAATGAGGGGCAGCTTTACCTCACCACGGTCTACGCGCTCAGTGGCTTGCTCGGCCCCGAGCGGCGCGCGGAAGGCCCCGAGGGCGCAGGCAGTATCGCGGCCAATTGCCATCATCGATTAAAGCAGCACTTGGGGCCCTCGGGCTTTGACCTGATCATCGTCGATGAGGCGCATTACCTGCGCAACGTCTCGGGTGGATCGCAGCGTGTGAGTGCCGCAAAAGCGCTGTTTGGCAACGCTGACAGCCGGCTGGGTGTCTGGAACCTATTGCTCACTGCGACGCCCAGCCATACCCGGTTGGATGATGTGCAGAACATCCTGGGTTATTTTACCCAGCTCGATCGTGATCCTGCCCTTGAAGCCATGAGCGGCGCCGAGCGCACGCGTCAGTTGCTGCAACGGTATGCCTTGCGGCGTCTGCGGTTGATGGAGGGACAGGGCGGTTTGTACGGCAAGCGGCACTACCGCCACGAAAAAGCCGTACCTGCGAGCTTCGATGGGCGTCCGGATGCCGAGATGTTTTTTGCTCTGTATCAGAAGCGGCTGGTGGCCGACCTGGGCCGGCAGAAGGAGAACAAGAGTCTCACTTATGGCTACCTGGAAGGGTTCGAGTCGTTTGGCTGGAAACCGCAGATCGATTCTGGTGCCGATGCGGATTATCAGGATGCGGTCGAAGACCGGATGGTGGAGGATTTCTCAAAGGCTACCGATACCGAGCTGTTGCGCGACCTTACCCGTCGCTATCGCGACCAGTTTCACACCTTCCCGGATCACCCCAAGTACGGCTTGATGATCGACCAGTGCGTGCCGAAGGCGGCTGATGGCCTCGGCACTGCGCTCGAGGACTTGAAGCACCTGATTTTCGTTCGGCGTATACCTTCTGTTCGTGAACTGACCCAGCGCATCAACGAGCGCTACGACGAGTTGTTGGCCGGAATGATCGTCAATGCATGGGGCAAGCAAGCGGACGATCCCGCAGTCAGGCATTGGCGTCATCAGGGTTGGTCACGCGATGGCTATGCCCAGTTTCATGAAGGCGTGAAGCACTCGCTTGCCGAAGTGGACGCGCACGAGGAGGCAGGGCAAGACGAGGGCGAGGGGGAGGGTACGCAGTTGGCATCGCGCATCGCCGAGCTGTTCGTGGTCAAGAAAGGCTCAGGTGGGCAAACCGATTGCGCCAATGTGCGCCTGCGCTTCAGCAAGCCGGAAAGCGTCTTTGCACTGTTCCTCGAGCCGGCATCGGACTACCTGACTGGCGGTTACTCCGCGTTCTACGCCAAGGCGGAGACAGGTCGGATCGACTATGCCAATGCCGCCAAGTACGTACGCTTGCACGGTTGGGACGTGCCGGGGGTCCACGATGCCGCCGCCCGCATGCGAGGTGCACCGCGCGACCGCCTGGAACATCCGCTCCACAGCGTCTGGTCGCTGTTGGTACCGCGCCTGCCGCCGGCGTTGTATCGCAAGCTCGAAGGCTGGGCGCGCGACAACAAGGCGATTGCGGAGAACTTCGCGAACTACATCAAGGCCGGGTTTCTTTATGCGAGCCCTGTCGTCGTCGAGCTCTACGCCTGGTTTGTCGAATACCGGCAGCAGACCCGCGAGCGTGAGGTGCAGCGTGCGTACCGTGGTTTTCATGACTGGGTAAGCCTACGGGTCGATGGCTCGTTGATGCTGCGCTATTTCACCGCCGCGTTGGAAACGTTTGACACGCTATGCGGCAAGATCATCGACCATGGCCTGGATCAATGGGACGAGGAGTGGCGCAGCCTCAAGCGCCTCACCAGCCCATGCTGGTACGCCAGTGGAGACAACAGCGAAGGTCGTCAGCGTCTCATCCTCGGCTTCAATAGCCCGTTCTATCCCAACGTGTTGGTGTCCACTTCGGTACTCCAGGAAGGGGTCAACCTGCATTTGCAGTGCCACCAGATCCATCACTACGGCCTAGCCGGCTCACCCGGTGACAATGAGCAGCGCGTGGGCCGGTTGGATCGCCTGTTTGGCTGCGTGAACCAGCGGCTGCAGCGGTCAGGTAACGCGGAGTTGAGCATTCACTATCCGTTTCTGCAGGGATCGGTTGATGAAGACCAGGTTGCTTCGTTCATCGAGCGCAAGCATCAGGTGGAAGAGCAAATGGATGCGTGCGTACAGGTGCACTTCGACAAACAGCTAAGGATCAGTGACGCGCAGCAGTGGCGTAGCTTTCTGCGCAGACCGCTACCCATCAGCGATGAGCGTTTGCAGGATCCTTATGGTGCCGTGTTTACCAAGCTGGGCCAACAGTAGCTGCAAGCACATGAGGATCTGATTGTGTGCGCCTGAAACCTGATGCATGACCGTGCGTTGGTTGTGGGTATGGCAGAAAGCCTCTAACATAAGGCTTGCAATGCGCTTGCCCGAACTCCACCACAGTAGTGGGGTGAATGAATCATCCTTCTGCCAATCCAGCACAAGCCCAATGCGGCTTGCGTGAGGATTGAAAAGTGCGTTTTAGTACTTTTCACAACCGTACATTGCGGAGGGCAAATGCGAGTCGATAGCCGTTAGCGGATGCTGAAGGCCCGAGTGCGAAAACCGCACCGGCAGTCCACAACATGATGCGATGATGCGGATGGCAATCTTTATCAGCCTTCAATGGACGGAGACGCTGCTTGCTCGATTTTCTTTCACGATTACTGAACGCGTTTGAGCCGTCTCTATCGGGGCGTAATTCTCAACCGGAGCGCACGCATCGCGCGGCTTCCCCCTCACGTCCTCCCAAGGGGCCGAGTACTTCGCTTGGTGCGGAGAACTGTGGAAGGATCGTTGCAGGTAGCGTTGTCAAGATCTTGCCGAAATCTGTATTGATACAGTACCAAGACACGACCGTACTGATTCCTCAACATGAATTGTTGAGCCCAAACGCCAAGTTCGAGAACCCGGTCAGTCTATTCAGCGTAGGCGACAATGTGGAGTTCGTGCTGACCAGCCGGGACCAGAGGGGCTGGCGGGGCAGCGTTCACGCGCTGACCGAGGCCCGGCTGCGTAACGCTTTGGGCAACCTGCAGCCAGGCACGGCAGTGCGTGCGCGGGTCGAGCGTTTTGATGATCGAGGCGCCTGGCTGTTGGCTGGCGCGCTTGTGCTCCGGGTGCCATTGGCCGAGATCAGTTGGAGCTGGATAGATCATCCTTCAGAGGTGCTGGACCTTGCTCAAGAATACATTGTGCAGATCAGTACTATTTTGCTTGAGGAAAATTGGCTGACGGAGAAGCGTGCTCGCAACGGGCGTGTTACTGCCAGCATCAAGGCTTGCTTGCCACAGCCTGAGTCGCCACGAATCACGTTGTATTTCAAAGCAACCGAGTTTCAGGTGCGCACGTTCGCGCGGGTCCCCAGACGCTGCGACGCGGTTGCACTGTTCGCACTTGAGGCGTTGAACCAGCATTTGAGCGTGAGTGAAATCGCCGAACTGACTGGCCTTCCGTTGGTTTCAATCCAGGAGATTGTGGCGTTGCTTGGAGAAGAGGGGCTGGCGGCCGGTGAGACCATCACTCAATCAGGCGAGCGATTATTAGCAGGCGTGGCTACTTCAAAACTGCTCAATGACTCTGGCGTCGCTGGATTGTTTGCAAGCGCGGCACCTGCAGAGCAGCAAGTTCATCCCATTGACGCTGTGGCTCAAACGTACCCTCGACATTTGCCCACCCCAGTATTCAGCCACAAACAACAGAGCCGTTTCATGCGATTGAGGGGGGACGAGTTGCCTGATGGTCTGCTGCTCCGCGCTCAGATCGGCGAGGTGCAACGTGAACAGCTTACGGCCATGCTCCGCAACCCCCATGTCCACTTGTTCCTGTCGCATACCCCCAACTGGAGAGCCTTGAAACTTGAGGTATCCCAGCATTGGGTGCTCGCAGGGCTGTGGAAGAGTTTTCACGCTGTAGGGCGACCACCGTTCAGGCCACCTCCCAAGGAGAGAGGGTGTGACGCGTTGCTCATGGTGCGTTATCGGGATTCAGCGCAACAGCTCTACTGGGAGCCTGCAACGGGCACGCTCTGGGCGCCGCGCGAGGGCGGCGTCAAGGCCCAGGAGGCTTCAGTGTGTGCGGAGGATTTCATTCAACACATGCCTGACGACATCGCTCAGCGCTTGGCAAAGGCAGGCCCTGGTACATGGTGTTGGGTTCAGCTTTGACGTGGAAGGACTATGGGCACTCAGTTACCAAGGCATGCGTTCTACTTTACAAAAACCTTCATCTCGGCGGCCAGTCGACATGGCATTGCGGGAGGCCTGAAGAAAGCCACTGCAGGCGCCAACCCGGTGCTCATGAGCATTGAAGCAGCATCAGCGGTACTCGGGGCGATCGACTCCTACTTGACTTTACGCCAAGCCCAGGTGCACCGCGACGGCTTGAAGGCTCTGATCCCCAAGGAGGAAAAGCGTCTGGAGCTTGAGCGTGAGGCACTTGCCCAGGATATTGATCTGGCGCGAAGGGAGATGACACAAGCAGCCGCTGTTCGTCAGGTTGTGGGGCGGATGACGCTGCGTTGCGTTCAACTGACCCGCCATTGCCTGGATGAATTGGCGCTGATCAGGAAAGGCGACCTGCCTGATGTTCAGTCATTTGAAACGGCTCTGGAGCGGTTAATGGAGGCTGATCAAGGCTTGCGTCGTAGCGTGGAATACTTCAACACCAGTGTTGCTTGACCGGAGTCTCAACCATGACCAATGAACGATTCAAACTACCCGCCAGTCTTGCCAAGGCTACACCCCGCAGCAAGTCCACCAACGGGGGCAATGATGCCCTCGACCTGGCCAAGGAGCAGACGCGCCAGGCGCGGATCAAGCGTGATACCGCCATGAGTGGCGATCGCGCCCAAGTGCTTACCGAGGGTATTGGTCTACTTCGTGATCTGGTTGGTGTATTGCATTCGGCGGTGGAACTGCACAAAACCTCTATTGAATGGAAGGGACGCGTAAGCCTGGCCGAGGCGCAAGTGCAACATGCACAAAAAGAGCTCGAAAAAATCCAGGCGCAGAATGCGCCCGAGCTTCAGCGGTTGAACCAAGTTGACGATGTGCTCAAGCCCCTTCTGAGAGTATTCGAGAAGCTTGAAGCCGTCATGGATCCGTCCTTGATCAACGATGATCACCAGCGCGAGGTGCGGGCGAGCATGGAGGTTCTGGTAGGTCGCCTGGTCGAATTAGTCCAACCAGGGAAACGCTGATCAATGTTCATGCTACTGCTGGCTGGCATCACTCTGACTTCCACTGCCATCAGTTGGTGGAATGGGAAACGTCTGGATGATGTAAATACTGAGATTGAAGCATTAGAAGCTGAACTGGCTGCTATTCATGGTGCACATGAACGCAAAACTGCTGCGCTGATTCGTCCCTACCTGGTTCAACTCGTGAAGATGTTTGAAAGAGAGTTGGCGATGCGGTCCGAAATCGCCAGTGAGTTGGAACGGGCGCACGCACGGGCCAGACAGATACTGAAAGCCCGCTTTGGCGCGCGTGAATCAGCTAGCTTCCGTCAGATGATGCTTGAAATTGAGCTTGCCCGGGGGCGCGTCACAGCCGAACGCGCCTACCTTCAAACCACCGCGCAGTATATTCGCACCTTATTTGGTGAGGTGCCCGCACAGTTGCCGACCGTTGCCTGGCTGGAAATGCCTGCGGACTACCCTTGCGAGGGCGCCGTGATTTCGTTGCCACACGGTCTACGCGGGCGTCTGCAGAATTATACCGTCGAGGCCGAAGCGTTTGATGGTCGAGGAGTATTCTATGCGGTTGATCATGAAGCACGCTTCGCCCGCATTGGCAGTGCCAAAGTGAAATTGTTGGATGCAGCAAGAGGCAGCAGTGGCGAGCCGTTGACAGCGACAGTCGTGCGCCTGGATAACAATGAGGCCCAGTTGCAGATGCAGGATGCCACCTTGCGTTTGCCACTTGGCAGGCAGGAAGGGCAATGGATTAAACCAGGCGCGGAGTTGGAAGTATTTGCGGACGGCTGGACGCTCACCGACGTGCTCGGTGATTCGCGGTCCCACAGTTTGCCGGTGAGATTGCACCCTCGTATCTCAGGCCTGGAAGAGTATTGGTGGCCAGTCGCCCTGGGCATCTGTGATGAGCACATCCCCCTGATCCATCAGATGTGGGACTATTTTCAAACACCGGCAATCCAGGATAGGCCTTGGCACATTTATGAGAATGATGACGGCCGTCTTGTCTTTCAGTTGGGCCGTTATGCCCTAGTCACTGAGGCCGATGCCGAGCAGCGATGTTTTCGGTTGCTGGACGCGCTTGAGGCTCGTGAGTCGCCTGAAGACGTTTTGCGGTGCTACGTGGCCCTTACCCCCGTCCTCATAGGGAGTACGGATGAAGAGTTGGCCAACCGCAATCGTTTCCAGTCCTTTGTGTGTGCCTTGAATGAAGAGCGCCTTGGCCAGCGCGAGGCTGCCCGTCAACGACAGGTTGCCCTGCATTTACGCAAACTCTCGTTGGTGTACCGTGAGCAGCAGCTCTACCTGGAGCAAAGTGCAAGCTGTGGTTTTCTTCCCGGCCAGGTCGAGGAAAACGGGCGTAAGGTGACAGGCTTGCTCGGTTCCCAAGGTGTTCCTGGCTGGTTGAAGGACGCGTTGGGCGAGCAAGGCTCACCTCGCCTACGAGCAGTCGGGCGAGATCGTGTATGGCCTCTGCAGTCGTTCAAGCTTTTGGATGCCCAACTTGGTATTTGCGAATTCATCCTGGACACGCATAAGCGGATGAGCGAAGCCGAGATCAACCCTTTCGATTTGTTTCGGCTTGAATTGGTCAGGGAGGGCAATCAAAAAGAAACGCTATCCAAAGCTCTTGAGAAAGCGATCACTGGTGATTTTGTGGCACCCTCGGTTCACAACGCCATCTTTACACTCAGCCCGGAGCCTGGCGAGACGTTGAATCTGGGGCAGGACGCTGTGCTTCAAGTATTGGCGTCGCGCGAGCCCGTAGTGGCGGTGTGGGGACCTCCAGGTGCCGGGAAGACAACCACGCTGGTTCAGTGGCTCAAGACACTGTTCCCGGAACAAGCTCCCCACCTCTGGCCGCGTATCCTGATTACCGGCCCTACTCACGTCGCGGTGACCAAGCTGATCGAGGATCTGCTTGAGGCAGCAGAGTATTTGCGGCCAGTTACAGTGCGTTACGGAAAACAGGACAAGATTAGTGAAGCGCTTGAGCCCAATTGGCATCAAATTAAAGTCGATGCTTTGAGCGCGGGAGATGCAGAAATCAGTCCTCAATTGCACGAAGCTTGGCTGTCTCTGCTGAAGTCGCGCAAGGGGCGTGAGGCTGCTAGCCGCTGGACATTCCGTGACAAATTGATCCACGGTGCTACCTGCACGGGCATGGCGCGTACTGATTTCGCCTTGTTGAAGGAACCTTTCGATTGCGTGATTGTGGACGAAGCAGGCAAGGCCTTTGCTGCCGAACTGATGATCCCGGCGGCCATTGCTCGGCGGGTAGTCCTGGTCGGGGATCACAACCAGTTGCCGCCAACGGTGACCACTGATGTGCTGGATGAGCGCATCGGGTATACGTTGCCGCTGGCGGAGGTCGAAACCCTGCTGCGCAAGAACTTTTTCCAGGAACTGTATGAGGGGCTAGGACCGCAAGCCAAGGGCATGCTAACCGTGCAATACCGGATGCATGAAAACATTGGTGACCTAGTCAGTACTCTGTTTTACCAGAAGCAACTGACGTCTCATCGCAAAGCGGGGAACTGGTCCCTGACCGATGCCCGCGCACTGTTTGTAGATTTCTCCAAGATGCAGAATTACCGGCATAGGAAGGCAGGTACGGGAGACACGCCTAACTCGTTGGTCAACTCCACAGAGCGCGCCGCGCTCTATCAATTGCTCAATGCTCTGCACAAAAGGGTTAGTGCAGCGAGAGTCTCCTTGAAGCTGTTGGTTATCTGCCCATACAAGGGGCAACTGGAAATTGTCACGCGTGATACGGCGGATAAGCACTATGCGTTCCAGTTGTCCGTTGCAACTGTCGATGCTGTACAGGGGGGAGAAGCTGACATGGTGATCCTGTTGATGACCAGAGCAAGTGGGGACACCCAGTTTCTCTTGGATCGCCATCGATTGAATGTGGCGCTCTCCAGAGCGCGTGACTCAGTCATCATCCTGGGGCACCTAGACTGTCTGGCAGCCGGCGGCGCGGGACCGATGGCAGAACTGATCGCGGCGGGGCGCGCCAAGAACAGCCTGAAGGTCATCTCGCTTCCCGACGGAGCAAAGTTTTCGAAGGATCTGGTGCCGGCGGTGTTCCCAGTGTCAACGGCTTCGGCGATTTGATGTAGCCGTTCGGCCAACACACTTTCCGATGCCCCCGTCGAAGGCCATGGTATTGCCTATTGGGGACTCATTATATGGTCTGGGGAGGTCTGCGAAACCCAGGGGCTATTCGCCCTGATCAAAGCGCGGACACTGCTGGAGCATGTCGAACAGTTCCGGCTGGCCGCAGGGGAGGCGGACCGAGCAGCACGATGTCGTGCAGCAGCGCTCGTTGCGTTGCGAGGTCGGCCTGGCTGGCGCTAGTGAGCAGTGTGCTGCTGGCTGTACACGTGCCGACACGCTTGCTGAGCAATTCGAACGTTGCCCATCGCTTTGGCGGGTAGGTGCTTCGCGTCCGCCTCGTCAAGCTGGGGCGAAAGCCCTGTGGGCGGCGGAGTGAGAACGCTGGGCAATTACCGCTTGGTGCGGCAGCTCTGGGTTGCGTTCAAGATCTGGATGAGGCGTGCCTCAGGATGGCCTTGGTCGGGGCGGTCGATCGGGCTGATTCCGGCGCTACCCTTATCGTCTCGGCAATGGGGCAGGAGAATGGTTGCTCCATTCTGCATACAGGCGAACTCGGTGCCGGTAATGTCAGTTTGCCTGTACGCCTCTTCATAAAATGGCGGGGGCGGTGTAGGATCGGACCTCGTGCGGCAGTGACCCGTATTCCCCCTCGACGCGCGGTGCTTTTGGCGTCTGTGCGCATTACTTTTGAGGGCGGCAGAAGCGAAACAGCATGGCTTGTATTTCGCCTACCTCGTTGAGATAAACTCCAAGCAGGGATGCAACAGTATGCCAACCGGCAGTGCGATTATTATTGGAGTTAATCCGAGAGAAGCGAATCTCAAGCGAAAAGTGCGAGAGCATTTGCACCAGCTAGGTTTCACTAAAACCCAGGAAGGTGCTCTTTGCCCACCTGGAAATGGCAAAGAGGCGATCCGCGCATTGCATGGGGCCCAACGAGAAGAACGGCTCTCCGCCAGTGAAGCCTTCGTTGTACGCAGCGGCGCCAAGCTAATGCAGTACTTTGCCGATGGCCGAGAGGTGGTGCCAGAAAAAATTTCCCCTGTTCTTGAGCGCGTCTCGTCAGGTACGTGGCAGAGCGAACTCTTTCGGCTCGCATCGTTGTCGTGGTCTGTGCCCGTGTCCAATGGTTTTGGCAGGCGCTTGCGTTACCTAGTCTGGGACCAGGCGAATGGCAAACTGATGGGGTTGATCGCCATAGGGGATCCGGTTTTCAACCTTGGCGTAAGAGACAAATTCATCGGCTGGAATACTAATGACCGAGCTGCCCGACTGGTCAACCTGATGGATGCATATGTCCTTGGCGCGATCCCACCCTATAACGCCTTGCTGGGCGGTAAGCTGATTGCTTGTCTCCTTCGCAGTCGGGACATTTATGATGATTTTGCCAGTGCCTACGGCGGGTCCACCGGCATTATCTCGCAGGCGGAAAAAAATGCGCGTCTGTTGGCGGTCGTGACGACCTCATCCATGGGGCGCTCCGCGGTCTACAACCGATTGAAGCTGGGTGGCACGCAATACCTCAAGTCCATTGGCTTTACCGGCGGCTGGGGCCATTTCCATATACCCGACTGGTTGTTTGTTGAGCTTCGAGATTATCTCCGAGATCTCGATCATCAATATGCAGACCAGCACGCCTTTGGCCAAGGTCCTAACTGGCGGTTGCGCACCACGCGAGCGGCGCTTAAGGCGCTAGGATTCAAGGACGACCTCATGCGCCACGGCATCCAGCGTGAAGTATTTATTTGTCAATTGGCAACCAACGCCGCGAAGCTTCTCCACAGCGGCAGCGGAAAGCCGGATACCCAATCACTGTTGTCAGTCCGTGAAATCGGTGAGTTAGCACTGAATCGGTGGTTGATCCCGCGTTCAATGAACAGGCCTGACTTTCGCTGTTGGAAATCTACGGATCTCATCCACCTCTACGGCCATCAGGCACGGCTTTTCGCGGCTCACGGTCATTTAGCCACTGAGCCGCGGCGTATTATCAGTTTGCGCGGATGAATGCGAAGGGTATGAGCGATGGATTACGCCATAGATCGAGTGACGAATAAACCGGTTACCGCAGATTTAGCGACACGCTCCGGATATTATATTTGTTCTTTCTGCCGCATGCGGGTGGGGCTTCGCTCAGGGCCATCGCGGAAAAACTACTTCGCCCACTGGCGTGGCGTGTCCTCCAGTTCCTGCGCTTATTTCATGTCCGGGCCACTGAGCCATGTCAACTCTGATAAGGCTCAACCAGCATCGATGCGGCAGATGGATCTGCGCTTGATGATAAAAAAAGGTGAGAACGCAGGGGCGTGGTGGATTGAATTAGTCTTGCCTCCCTGTCGTACATGTCACGCTTACATCAACCTCGATGTCGGCGGCAGGGTGCAGAAGCTTAATATGCGCGGGATGGGCTCAGGTTTCAGGGTAACCGCAGAGCCCACAGCAAACGACTACAAAATCATTTCCTTCGAAGGCAAGCCGGACCCTTTGTTCGTATCAGGCGTTGCCAGGACATGCCCAGGCCTATCTGCGGTGGGTGCAGCCGTGTTCACCGCCATTGGTCGGGATGGCGACAGCGGCTTCCCCCGCGCGCAGGTGTTAAGTCGCTCCGAGACTTATGCCCTGTTATGGTCAGTACCGGCGACACCAGTCTTCCCTGAGGAACTGCTGGTGGACAGGTTCAAGTCAAGGCATGGATGGCAGTTGGCCCTGGTAACGGTTCCGGATACCCCGTCAGAGGCCTGCATAAAGTGGTTGGAAGAATTTACCCAACTGAGCGTTATGCCTGCGACACCCTCGATCACAACCATTTGGCCGTTCCTTACCCGTTACTCCAGCATCAATACGGTTGAATACATCGAGTCTGAAGCGGTCATCCTCGCCGCTCACCGGATGCCGGGAGGAGCACACGACGGCGGGCCAACCTTGCAAGCCGTTAACCAGAATGATCGCATTTCTGTAACGGCGCCCGATCGGTCACCTGCGCTATTCACTGTGATACGCGAAGGAAGCGATGATTTCAGGATCGGAAAAACCGGGCATCCGGATGTCGATAAGTATTTTTCCAAGAATAATTCGCTGGCGCGAAGCTACAAACACCCTACGGTAGACTTGGTTTTCATTGACGATAAAGGGGAACGTGTTGTTGCCCCATTGCACCGCAGGGGATGCCAAACCTATGTCATGGCGACGAGAGCACAGGAACTGTGTTTCGATTCTCTGGCAATGCCGATGGGCACCAGGGGAAGGCTAGAGGCTATTTCACCTAATGGGCATAGGGAGAGCCGGCACCTTGTGTCTAGCGACGTGACGGATGACCACACCTCGCAGAAATGCCAGTTGTCCCCTGCGTTGAATAGCCTGCTCAAACTTTATATCACCGACCCCAAATACCAGATCTACCTGGATTTCGGCGGGTTCGGACGGTTGTGCATCGGCGCTACGCAGCCGATGGACAACCCAACAACCGTACTGCTTTCGCTTGGGCGGTCTTTAAGATTGCGCCTGCGTTGTTTTCTATCTCAGCTACACGCTGGCGGAGCGATTGCACTCTCTGGCAGTGACCAAGGGTTGGTCAACGCCTTCTTGGCCGCGCGTCCCAATCCGGGACTGGTACCGAATTATCGGCAATTGGCGGCTGATGTGCGTGCACGTGGATTTGATATTCGATCTTCAGGAGATGGGGTCTCGCGATGAGTTACCTGTACAGCCAAGAGGCAAGAGAGCGGATCTCGGCGCTCGGAACAATGATGATTACCGAGTTCATCGAAGAGGTACCCCATGCCTTTCGCAAGTCGTTCTTTGATCGTCAAGCCTCAATTCCCGGCTTTAGGCGAGGATCCCCACCTGAATTCAAGGAAAAGCAGAGGCGCTTGATCGGGCATCTGGCGCATCCACAGCCCGGACATAAAAGCGAGGCTGACTGGCAAGCCTTCGCTAGCCTGTGGGTAGCGTGGGCCAAAAGCCGCTTGGACAGTGCCTTTCCCACCGCAGACACCTCCCCCCAATTGGCGGATGCGGGTGCTGGCTTCTTCAAGCGCTTAGCCGAGTTGTATCCTGATGCCTCAAGGGAAACGGTAGAGCGGCTGGCGACGTACAGTGGTTTCGCCGAAGATCCTGCCATGCAGGCCGCCCTGAATAGCTTTCATCCGGCTTCCACCCTCGCCAGGGATCGGATGATTGATGGTTTGCCGGGCCGTTTGGATAAAATTGAGGGTTATTTTGACTTAGCTGAAACGGCGGCCGAGGAAATCGCCGAGCGCATTGACCAACTTGAACTGACGGCGACAGTAACCACCGAAGCGGTTGAGCAGATGACGGCCAACCTCAGTGGTGTTCACAAGGATATCGCTGAGTGGCGTACCGCACTGCAAAGCGTCGATCTGCGCTTGGAGCAGGTAAGCGAACTGGCTCAGTCAACGGGTAGCGCGCAGCAGGAGGCGTCGACAGCACTGGCTGACTCAGACGTGCGCGGCGAGCTCATTTCGGAGAGGGTAAGCGCCCTAGCTGCCCAGGTAGAGAACTTGGTTGCCGAGCGTGCGCGGGTTTTAGTGCTCGAGGAAGCACTGGCGATCCTCAACGCCCGGGGTCTCGACTGGGATGCCGCGGCAGCCAACCTTGCTTCACTGCACGCGCGCGTCAACACCCAGGAGTCTCGAGTCGTCGGACCGAGCCATGAAGTCGGGGGTCAATCACGCGTCCGCTTGATCGAGAACGAAGCAACAGGTCCGTTCGTCGAAATAAACTCCATAGAAGTTGCCTGCCAGGTCATTGCCAACAACCTTCAGGCAAGCGGCGTAGTGAAGCGCGAGGCCAACAGCTACGCGCGGCATATTTTGGCGGCAATCATCTGCGGCCAACTTATTCAGTTCAAAGGTTCAACCGCGGATTTAATCGCAGATGCGGTCGCAGCAGCGGTAGGAGGGGCGATCTTCCATGAGTGGCGAGTTCCCGTAGGGCTAGTATCAGAGGACGCAGCGACAGATTGCCTCGAAGTGGTAGCCGAGTCGTCTGGATGCTTGTTGCTCAAAGGCGCGAACAGGTCGGCATTCGAGGTGTATGGCAGTGCCATTCGCGATGTTGTGGCACGTCGTCAGTTCGCCACGAGTGTTAACAGTCGCTTGGTTCTGATTGCGTCTTGGACCCACGGCCCTGCGGCGTTTCCGGACGGCGGGACGCTGTCAGAACTCGGGCCGGTGTTTGATACGGACGAGTTTGCTATGCGTGGGTTATCGGCGCAGATGCCGTTAATGCAGTTCGGCCAACTGACCGTGGATGATTGGAAAGCCCTGCACAACCAGGCTGAAAACACTCCATTGGCACTGCTAAGCACGCTGAGGGAGCGTCTAGGGCAGGTGGACTTTGCTCCAGGGAACCTGTGGCTCAGGATCGCTGACCGAGCGTACGCTCAATTGCGACTAGTATTGCAAGGTCCTTCTGAGCGAGCGCTTCACACCGTGATGAAGCAATGGGCACTGCCATGGGCTCAATCACTCGGGGGGCCAGTAGAGGCGCTTACCCGCAGCACGACCGAGTTACTGAGCGACATCGACGCGGACGCCGTGCACGCGGAGAGTGTTGAGTGAAGTGGGTGGGGGTTAATCGCGACGCCACCCGGAAAACCTTGGCCGCCGCTTTGGGCTGCAGAAACGACGGTGAAGGATTAAGGGTCGCAGCAGTAGCGGAGTGCTTGCGGGCTGCATCCTATCTTTGTTCCGCGCCCAGGAATGACCGGGAAGCTTGGGTGCCTGCGACCACGCTCAGTTTGACAAGTATAGTCCGCCAGCGTTTGACGCCTCTGTGGCCGACTCTCGACGACGAACACGCTGCTGAACCAGGTATCAAGGCGATTCTGTACAGTCTGGGTGACCTTGGGGATTTGGTGCGACTCGACGGCGGACGTTGGTTAACGCCTTCACCCCAGGCGGTCAGACTTGGGGACAAGCAGGCAGTGATCATCGGCGGGGGGCCCGCACAAACCTTTCCCTGGCCAATCGCGATGCGCGGGGCAGGGCGGGTCAGACTAGTCAACGTCGATGCCTGCGCGGAACGGATTGACCTCTGGGAGCCAAACGAATGGATTGGCTCCCCCATCGAAGGATTGCAGGCGTGGTCGACCCAGTTGTTAACCAGCGCCAAAGAGCAACTGGCGCCCGCGACGACTGAATTAGCGGACATTTCAATTCGGACCAGTGGTAAATGGATCGCGCTGTCTGCTTGCGCGACCGCCGAAGGGCTCTTCCTCGCCAGATGCCGTACAGGTCTACGGTTTGAGTATTTTGTGGTCCAGGTGTCGCGGGGGTGTCTGCGGCAACTGACGGGACTGCGACCGCAACAGGCGAGGCGCTTGCAGTTTTATTTCGACGTGCAAGCCGGTCATCCCATGAAGGTTGAAGCGCATGTGTCGCAAGTACATGTTCGACTGCGCCTGCATCGTTACCTGCCACGGGAAGAGACAAAAGCGCTGCTACTGGGCTGGCAACTGCCGTCACTCGGCGGCGGCGTAGGGACGACCGACTATGTGATACCACGTGAGCTGTTTCCGCTCGTGCGCCAAGCACTTGCAGGGTTGAGCGTGGAAGTGGCTGAGCGCCAGTTTGCCGAGGGAAGTTAATAATGGGTGGGATTTCTATGAATGAAGCATCTGGTGTTCATGAGACTGCGAAAAGCCTGGCGGATAGTCTTCGACAATATATCGAAGCTCAATACCATATTCGCGATGAAGGGCTCGTGAGAGAGCGCCACGCTCTTCTCCTAAGTTCTGAAACGATTGTCCAGACGCCTTATGTGGAAGCGACCTCAGTCTACAAAATTGGAGATCCGTTCAACCGACTTCCCATTCCCAAGGTCGCCGCCGATATGCTCACCCAGTTGTCGCTCATGGGGCTCGGGCTTTACCCTCGGCCCTACGAGCACCAATCGCAAGCGCTAACTGCGTTTCTAGGTGACGAGGCTGCAGATTTAGTTGTCGCAACAGGTACCGGTTCCGGCAAAACCGAAAGCTTTCTTATGCCAATTATTGGTCAATTAGCCATTGAGGGACAGGAACGGCCCGACTCGGCGCAACTGCCGGGTTGTCGGGCACTGTTGCTTTATCCGATGAACGCCTTGGTTAATGATCAATTGGCGCGAATCCGTCGCCTAGTAGGAAACACTGACGCATCGTCGATCTTAACGCAGACTCGTTCCCACCCGATCCGCTTCGGCAGTTATACCGGGCGCACCCCCTACCCGGGAGAGCGCTCCAAAGAGCGTGACGAGCGCTTCATAGAGCCGCTGTTTGAAGAGTTTTATAACAAAGTCGCCGAAAAGCCTGCCGTGAAAGGTGAGCTCGTGAGGATTGGGCGCTGGCCAAGCAAGGATTTGGTAGGTTTCTATGGCGCTGCAGCCATCGAAACGAAGACCTACGGATCGGGTAAGAAAAAAGGCGACAATTTCACCAAAAAAAACTGGACCGGTCGGCTTCAAACCCAGCCTGGCGACCGCGAAATGATGACTCGCCATGAAATGCAAGCACGTTGTCCCGAGTTATTGATTACTAACTACTCCATGCTCGAATACATGCTCATGCGGCCTATCGAGCGCGACATCTTTGATCAGACGAAGGCATGGCTCAAAGCGGACTCGCGTAACGAGTTTATCCTCGTGCTGGATGAGGCACATATGTACAGGGGGGCCGGGGGGGCCGAGGTGGCCCTGCTGATCCGACGTCTCTGCGCTCGGCTCGATATTCCACGAGAACGCATGCGCTGCATTATGACCAGTGCGAGTCTGGGACCTGCTGAAACTGCGGCAGTCGATGGCGAGCGCTTTGCGCGGGACTTGACCGGTTTGGCTGATACATCACCACGGCGCGTCAGGGTAATCCAGGGGACGCCGGAGGAACGTTCCGCATCACAGGCAGCGCCAGCAGAACAACTCAATGCGCTGGCGGATTTCAATTTGGCGGACTTCCAGCGCTCGGCCGATGACCTCGTCGCGGCCACCGAGGCCGCAGCGCAACTGGCACGACGGTTGGGCTGGAGCCAACCGCCGAGTCAGGACCATGCCGCGTTTCGCAACTGGTTGTTTGAACGTCTCACGGGGTTCGAACCGCTGGAAAACTTGATTACCGCTGTATCGGGTCGCGCAGTTCGCTTAGATGAGTTAAGTGATCTCCTGTTTGGCAATTACCCAGCGGTCGACGCACAAAAAGCTACCGACACGCTTTTGGCGCTGGGGAGTTACGCACAGCGGAGCACGGATGGCCGGGTCTTGCTGCCGACTCGCCTGCACCTCTTCCATCGGGGGTTGCCAGGGTTGTTCGCTTGCGTGAACCCTACTTGCTCCAAGCGCTTAGGTGATCACGACGGGCCCACGATTCTCGGCCGCCTGTATACGAAACCCTCGACCCAGTGCGGTTGTAAGTCCAATGGACGTGTGTATGAACTGCTTACGCATCGTGATTGCGGGGCAGCTTTCTTGCGTGGTTTTGTGAACGAGGAGCAGAACTTCGTTTGGCACCAGCCCAGCGGTCCATTTTCAGATGGTGCGATTTCTGCGCTGATGCCGATAGAGTTGTGCGTTGAGGATGCCACTCATCCCCGCAGTCGTCACATCGATAAATGGTTACACATGGCCAGCGGCATCCTCACGGATGATCAGCCGAGAGACGAAACCGGGTTCCGTAGGGTCCGCGTACCGGACAAGGCGGCAGACGCAGGTGATCTGACTTTTGATCATTGCCCTGTCTGCACGCGTAAGATTAGAAATACCAAAGATGATCCATCGAAAATCATGGATCACCTTACCAAAGGGGAGGCTCCGTTCACTGCGCTCGTTAGGACGCAAATGGCGAAGCAGCCTGCCAGTCGAGCCAAAGATGCCCGGCATCCCAATGCAGGGCGAAAGGTTTTGATTTTCTCGGATGGTCGACAAAAGGCCGCTCGACTAGCGCGTGACATTCCGCGCGACATTGAACTTGACGTGTTTCGGCAGGCTGTCGCCTTGGCATGTCAGAAACTGAAGGACTTAGACAAACCCGCCAAACCCGCCGGCTTGCTTTACTTGGCATTTCTTTCCGTGTTGACCAAGCATGACCTCCCTATGTTCGATGGCGGTGATTCAAGACGAGTTGAGAGCGCACGCAAGTTATTTGATGACAATTATGACTCTGACTTGGCGGAAGCCATTGAGGCGAATTTTTCACTACAAGAGATTCCGGCGCGCTACCAAATTGCCCTTCTTAAATTGCTTTGTGGCAACTACTACTCACTGTCCGGAACCATGGTCGGTTTCGTTGAGCCAACGCCTCTGAAACTTAGAAAGTTGAGGCAGCACCTGGTGAATGCCGAGCTTGCGATAAGCGAAGCGAACGTCCGCGAGTTGGCCGTAGGTTGGATAGACTCGATGCTGCAAGAGTACGCATTCGATAGATCGATTGAGTCAGCCTACCGCTACAAGGCTGCGGGCTACTCGAAACCGGCATGGGGCAGCAACGGTCAATTTGGTAAATCGCTGAAAGAGAGCCTGATCAACCATTTCGGTTGGTCGAGTGAGGTGGTTCAGCGCGTTGAAGCGATCTTCCGAGATCAGTTGGCAGAGGAGGACGATGGTCACTGGTTCCTGGTGCCTGACTCCCTAGCCATTGTCGTCGACTTGGCGCATTGTTGGGCGCAATGCGCTGACTGCACAGCCCTGATGCCCTTCGCTTTGGCAGGTAAGGTTTGCCTGGCGTGCGGCAGCGACGCGGCGTCCTCCATCGATCCGATAAACAGCGATTACGTCACGGCTCGCAAAGAGTTCTGGCGACTTCCGGTGGCGCGCGCCCTAACACCAGGTGCAGAGCTATCCAACATGAGCGTCGAGGAACACACGGCGCAGTTGTCGAACCGTGACCGCAGTCGAGTGCATGCCACCACCGAACTCTACGAAATGCGATTCCAGGACGTGCTTATTGAGGATCGGGACCGCCCGATTGACGTGCTCAGTTGCACAACGACGATGGAGGTAGGGGTCGACATTGGCTCGCTGGTAGCGGTGGCGCTGAGGAACGTTCCTCCGCAGCGGGAAAATTACCAGCAACGCGCCGGCCGGGCAGGGCGGCGCGGTTCGTCGGTATCCACCGTCGTAACCTATTCACAGAATGGACCACATGACAGCCACTACTTCTTGAACCCAGCGCGTATCGTGGCGGGCCCCCCACGTACACCGGAGGTCAAGATAGACAATGCGAAAATCGCGCGCCGGCATCTTCACGCGTACCTGATCCAGACTTTCTTCCATGAAATCATGGCGCAAGGCACTGGCGCGTCGACTGAAAAAACCTCGTCGTTGCTCAAAGCGCTTGGTCCGACCGAGGATTTCTTCTGCAGTTCCGACCAATCCGGCCCGAACTTGAAGAGCTTTGAGGCTTGGGTGACACGTCGGGTGCTCGCCAGCGACGGCGATCTCCGAGAGTCAATTGTGGCTTGGCTACCGCCGGGGTTGGATACCCGCGGCCTTTCGTTGATGGAGTGGTTAGCCGCGACCAGTCAACGCTTACTCGTGGAACTTAAGAAGCTTGGTTCAACCATCCAGGTGAATGCCACGCATGAGGAAATCGCTGGACAAGAAGCCCAGGACATTGAAAATCCCTCATCAAGTATCGAACAGGCGGAGCTTCTGGAGTTTCTGTTCTATCACGGATTGCTCCCCAGCTACGCGTTTCCGACCAGCTTATGCAGCTTCCTAGTAGAAAAGCTGACTAAAAACGCGCGAGATCGTTGGGACGTGCGCACGGTGCAACGACCGCAGCAGTCGATTATCAAAGCGTTAAGCGAGTATGCCCCGGGGCGCCTCATCGTTATTGACAAGAAAACCTACCGTTCGGGAGGCGTCTTTGCAGATCTACCGCCGGGAGTTGTGAATCGTGCGGGCCCGCTCTTCGAGAACGCCAAACCGCATACACACTGTAAAGCCTGCTCGTTTGTGCGTGACCCCAATCGGTCAGCGAAGGAACAAACGGGTTGTCCCGTCTGCGGCCAACAGTTGATAACTGAACTGATGATTGTGCCAGAAGTTTTCGGGCCGGAGAGCGCCGCTGACTTGCCAGATAATGACCGTGAGCAAGAAATCACCTACGCGACGATGGCCCAGTTGCCACAACCCGTTGATCCGGAGATTTTCAGTTTTTCCGCATGTGGTCCCTACGCGAGCTTTACCCATGCGGTAGACCGCACGCTCGTCACCGTCAACCGAGGCAAGGAAGGCACAGGCGAGGGTGGCTTTTCAGTCTGCATGGAATGCGGCAATGCCTCGGTCTTCGATCAGGAGGCAAACGCGGGGGCCCATGAACGTCCATACAAACAACTCGGTCCAAAAGGAACACCGCCGAAGTGCTCTGGTAAATTCGCACGCGTGTTGCTAGGCCATGACTTCGATACGGACCTTCTCCTGTTACGCCTCAAAATCGCCTCGCCAATTGTTACCGATACGGTCAACGGGGTGGTGTTGCGCATTCTCGAAGATGCCTTGCATTCGCTTGCAGAAGCGCTGCGGCTAGCGGCCAGTCGGCATCGGCAATTAGATCTGGACCCTGCCGAATTCGGCTCTGGCTTTAGGATTGAACCCGCGCTGCTGGATGAGGCTCGCATCCTGGATGTATTTTTGTATGACACGTTGTCAGGGGGGGCAGGGTACGCAGAGATTGCAGCTCGACACATGGAGGAGGTTTTGGACGCGACTCTTGAGCTGTTAGAGAACTGTACATGTGAGAGCTCCTGCACAGAATGCCTCAATCACTTCCATAACCAACATCTTCAACACCGCCTTGATAGACATTTGGCTTCGATGCTCTTGCGGTACGCCATACGAGGAGAGGAGCCGGCATGTTTGCCGGCGACGGGGCAGATGGTGAAACTGGCCCAGCTTCGAGCCAGCCTTGAGTTAGCAGGGTATGCCTGTAGGGTTGGCTCGATTCCCTCTGCTCCCTTGCTGGTTGACCGAGAGGGTAAAACGGTAGCGGTGGGCTGCTACCCGGGGCTCATCGATAGTCTGGAGCGCCAGCAACCCATTGGCGGCACTGCAGGAGTTCACGCAGTGATCGGGCTCAACGAGTACCTGCTACGCTCGGATCTGGCGAACGCCCAATTGAAGGTACAATCGCTGTTTAAATCGTAGGTGGATCTGTTCTAGTTTTGAAGTTCAGTTGCCCGGCCAGTCACTCCCCGTGACTGGCCGGGTCGTTTTGAGCGTACGCTCAACCGCCAGTTCTGGCCCTCACGGCTTGTTGGCGATCGTTACGGAGGTCTTTTCTGCAGTCTCATTCATCGCGCCATACTGGCTCGACAACTGCTGCTGGAACGCAATGTTTGCGCCCAGGACGAGCAAGCTGTCTCGCGGTTAGGGACAGTTGTTTCCGGATAGGCAGGATCCAGCTACAGAGCGCATCTGAAGCAGGTGGACGATCAAGAGAAAGCTGCCAACACCGACCAGATCTGCTAGCAAATTGCTATAGGCGGACGTGAAAGGGACCCCGTTGCTGATCGGATCAATGACTACCTCATTGGCGATCGAGAAAACCACTGTCCAGCACCCACCTGCCCATGGGCTCCACGGAATTCCTTGCTGCAGGTCACGGCGAATACCCTGGATGCAGGTAGTGGCAGGCGTCGTAGCTAAGTCGGATCAGATCGACGCCGAAACGTTGGACCAGTACGAACACCGCGCATACCAACAGGAACGCGGTGATCGGAATACCCGCGTACTGAATCGCCCCTGGTTTCGTAGACACCTCCAAGCCTCATAATGAGGCCCAAATAGGAGGTGCCATGAGTCGTCAGCG
>NZ_JBWKXT010000068.1:0-30844 GCF_059423245.1 Pseudomonas sp. GW460-LB5 | reverse complement strand
TGTCGTTCCGATGTCGCTGGAAGTGGGGCGCATTATAAGGGGATTCAGAAGGGCGTCAACCTTTAATTTCAAGAAACTGAAATATAAGCAGGAAACACCGTAGAAAGGCCACCAGGTATCCGCCACAACACAGTCAGCGCCTGTGAGATCGAGCGCCGCCCGCGCGGCGCATCGCGACGCAAGGCCGCTCCCACATTTGTTTCGGGCCAGTCCAGCCTGTGCCATTGGCGCGCGCCCCCTTGTTTGTTCCCTTCAATATTGAAGGTTGCGCCGCCCCTTCACTGCAATCTCCAGCCATACACCCAGGGTGCGAGTGCGGAAGAGGCAGGAGTAACTGGCCCGAAACAAATGTGGGAGCGGCCTTGCGTCGCGATGCGCCGCGCGGGCGGCGCTCGATCTCACAGGCGCCACAAGATCAAAGGCAAGCACCTTTCACAGCCACTACTATCTCGAGACCGACCCTTGGCAGCCCCACCTCACTCTCAAACCGCCCTGCCCTGCTTCCGACCAACCCTCGAAAGCCCCCGCCCAACAGCAGGAATCCGCAGCACCATCAGCACAGCACCAATAAACGCATAGACAGCCCACTCCCGCAGGTCCGAACGCACAATCCACAAAAAGTGCAGCAAGCCCAGCCCAAGAACCAGATACACCAACCTGTGCAGCTTCTTCCACCGCGCCCCCAGCCGCCGCTGGCTATACCGATTCGAGGTAGCCGCCAAGGCCAGCAAGCACAGGAACCCAAGCGCACCCACAATAATGTAGGGCCGCTTACTCAGCTCCACCGCCAACTGCCCCCAATCCAGCCCAAGAATAAAGAACAGGTAACAAAGGATGTGCAGCACTATATAAGCAAACACCCACAACCCCAGCTGCCGACGCACCACGATCCACCCCGACCAGCCCGTCACCTTCTGCAGTGGCGTCATGCTCAAGGTCACCAACAGGAAGGTGAGTGCCCCAAGCCCAAGGCGATCCATCATGATCTTCCCGGGGTCAGGCCCCAGCAGGTTCATCGCTGCCTCATATAACCACCACGCCGGGAACAGACATCCCACGACGAAAATAGCCAGGCGAAACCAGGGGTAACGCATCAATAGTTCTTCCGCAGATCGAGCCCGGTATACAGCGACGCCACTTCATCGGCGTAGCCATTAAACATCTGAGTCTCTCGCACATTGGGGCTGAACAACCCGCTGGGCAATCGGCGCTCACGTGCCTGGCTCCAGCGCGGGTGATCGACCGTAGGGTTCACATTGGCATAGAAGCCATACTCATCCGGCGCCAGCCCTTCCCAGGTAGTGCCGGGCTGTTCAGCCACCAAACTGATGCGCACGATCGACTTGATGCTCTTGAAGCCATACTTCCACGGCACCACCAGGCGCAACGGCGCGCCATTCTGGTTCGGCAGTTCGCGGCCATACATGCCTACCGCCAGGATCGCCAAAGGGTGCATTGCCTCGTCCAGGCGAAGCCCCTCTCTATAAGGCCAGTCGATCAGGGCGAACCCCGAACGCTGCCCGGGCATGTGCTGCGGATCCTTCAATGTTTCGAAGCGCACATACCGCGCCTTGGACGTGGGCTCCACCTGCTTGAGCACCTGCGCCAAAGGGAATCCCAACCAAGGGATAACCATCGACCAAGCCTCTACGCAACGCAGCCGATAGATCCGCTCTTCAAGCTGATAAGGCTTGACGAAGTCTTCCAGCGCATAGCGCCCAGGCTTGCCCACCTCACCATCCACCACAACCGACCACGGCTCGGTCTTCAGGCTGTCGCCATTGGCTGCCGGGTCACCCTTGTCGGGCCCGAACTCGTAAAAATTGTTGTAATGGGTGGCATCCTTGAACGGCGTGATCGCCTCGTCCTTAACCGTCATCGCCTGCCAGCGCGTGGCAGCGAGCTTGTCGGCGAACCAGCCTGGCGCGGTGCCGGCCTGCACATCGGCATAACGCGAGACTTCTGCAGCCCCAGCCCCGCCTGGCAGGGCGCCCAGCGCCAGACCGGCCAACGAGCCACCCAGCAATGTGCGACGGGAAAGGTAGATGCCTTCTGGCGTGATCTGCGAGGCCTTGCACTCGGAAGACCTGGGAAGCTTGATGAGCATGGGCGGCTCCATAGCACTGGGTAACGGATGTACCAGTATGACTATGGAGCCGGAAGGTTATTCCAGCGTTAAGCGATTTTCACGCTTTGCGCCGGCGCGCCTTCAGCAGGAACTGGATCGGGCCAGATGCCGCATAGGCGAGGAAGATCAGCAGCAGGATGCGCGGCGGGTCGCTGAACACGACGGCAAATACCAGCACCACGGCAAGGATGGCCACGAACGGCACGCGCCCCTTGAGGTCCAGCTCCTTGAAGCTGTTGTACTTGATGTTGCTGACCATCAGCATGCCGGCAGCCGCCACCAGCAGCGCCACCAGGAACGACAGCTTGGAGCCCTGAATGCCGTAATCGCTGAACGCCCACACGGTACCCGCCACCACCCCTGCGGCAGCCGGGCTGGCCAGGCCGATGAAGTAACGCTTGTCGGCAGTGCCGACCTGGGTATTGAAGCGTGCCAGACGCAACGCGGCACCGGCCACATAAATGAAGGCGACCATCCAGCCGACCTTGCCCATGTCACCCAGCGCCCAGCCAAATGCCAGCAAAGCAGGGGCCACGCCGAAGGCAACCATGTCCGACAGCGAGTCGTACTCGGCACCGAAGGCACTCTGGGTATTGGTCATGCGTGCAACGCGGCCGTCCAGGCCATCGAGCACCATGGCCACGAAGATGGCGATGGCGGCAAAGGCGAAGTACTTGCTCGCCTCGCGCGGATCACCGGCACTCAGGGCGCTCTGTGCGCTCATCGAGCTGATGATGGAATAGAAGCCGGCAAACAGGTTGGCGGTGGTAAACAGGTTGGGCAGCAGGTAGATGCCGCGGTGGCGCACCTTGCGGCCTTCGGCGTCATGCCCTTCTTCAACGTGCTCATCGACAGGTAGCAGGCTTTCGGCGTCGGAGGGCTTGTTCGGCTCTTCGGGACGTTCGCTCATAAAGGGTACCTTGCAACAGGATGGAAAATGTTCGACACGGGCCCGCGAAACAGGTTCTGACAGCAGGCCACTGGTCTGCTTTATACCAGAAGCGGGCTCCCAGAACGAAAAAACGCGGCCGAAGCCGCGTTTTTCATCTATCGATAAGACTTAGTTCTTGGTCTTGTCGACGATTTTGTTAGCCGAGATCCACGGCATCATCGAGCGCAGTTGCTCGCCGATGATTTCGATACCGTGAGCGGCGTTGTTGCGGCGCTTGGCGGTCATCGATGGGTAGTTGGTAGCACCTTCGGAGATGAACATCTTCGCGTACTCGCCGTCCTGGATGCGCTTCAGGGCGTTGCGCATGGCCTTGCGGGATTCTTCGTTGATGACTTCCGGGCCGGTAACGTACTCACCGTATTCGGCGTTGTTGGAGATCGAGTAGTTCATGTTGGCGATGCCGCCTTCGTACATGAGGTCAACGATCAGCTTCAGTTCGTGCAGGCACTCGAAGTAGGCCATTTCTGGCGCGTAGCCAGCTTCGACCAGGGTTTCGAAACCGGCTTTGACCAGCTCGACGGTACCGCCGCACAGAACGGCCTGCTCACCGAACAGGTCGGTTTCAGTCTCGTCCTTGAAGGTGGTTTCGATGATGCCGGTACGGCCACCACCAACGCCCGAAGCGTAAGACAGGGCGACGTTCTTGGCATTGCCCGAAGCGTCCTGGTAGATAGCGATCAGGTCAGGGATGCCGCCGCCTTTGACGAACTCGGAGCGAACGGTGTGGCCCGGGGCCTTCGGTGCGATCATGATCACGTCGAGGTCGGCACGCGGAACAACCTGGTTGTAGTGGATCGAGAAGCCGTGGGAGAAGGCCAGGGTAGCGCCCTTCTTGATGTTCGGCTCGATCTCGTTCTTGTACAGCGCGCCCTGGAACTCGTCCGGGGTCAGGATCATGACCAGGTCAGCCGCAGCGACAGCGGTTGCAACGTCGGCAACTTTCAGGCCGTGGGCTTCAGCCTTAGCAACGGTAGCCGAACCTTTACGCAGACCGACGGTAACGTCTACACCGGAGTCCTTCAGGTTGCACGCTTGAGCGTGGCCCTGGGAGCCGTAACCGATGATGGCGACTTTCTTGCCCTGGATGATGGAAAGGTCGCAGTCTTTATCGTAGAAAACTTTCATGAAATACCCCTGGTTATATCTCGGCCCCTGCGGAGCCATCGCTAATTTTTGAATTTAGATGCTGAGCACTTTGTCGCCACGGGCAATGCCGGTAACGCCGCTGCGCACGGTTTCGAGAATCGATGCAGTGCCGATCGCCTGGATGAAGCTGTCCAGTTTGTCACTGGTGCCGCTCAGCTGCACGGTGTACACGCTGGCGGTCACGTCGACAATCTGGCCACGGAAGATATCCGTGGTGCGCTTGATCTCGGCGCGCTGGGCACCGGTGGCCTTGACCTTGACCAGCATCAGTTCGCGCTCGATATGAGCGCTTTCCGACAGGTCGACAAGCTTGACCACTTCGACCAGCTTGTTCAGGTTCTTGGTGATCTGTTCGATCACTTCGTCATGGCCAACGGTGGTCAGCGTCAGACGCGACAGGGTCGGGTCTTCGGTCGGCGCCACGGTCAGGCTTTCAATGTTGTAGTTGCGCTGGGAGAACAGGCCGACCACACGGGACAACGCACCTGGTTCGTTTTCCAGCAGCAGGGAAATGATGTGCCGCATATCAGGTACGCTCCGTCTTGCTCAGCCACATGTCACGCATCGAGCCATCCTTGATCTGCATCGGATAGACATGCTCGCTGCGGTCAACCGCGATGTCGATGAACACCAGGCGGTCCTTCATCGCAAACGCTTCTTCCAGCTTCGGCTTGAGGTCCTTCAGGCTGGTGATGCGGATACCCACATGGCCATAGGCCTCGGCCAGCTTGATGAAGTCAGGCAGCGACTCGACGTACGAGTGCGAGTGACGACCGTTGTAGGCCATGTCCTGCCACTGGCGGACCATGCCCAGCACACCGTTGTTCAGGTTGACGATTTTCACCGGCAGGCCGTACTGCATGCAGGTGGACAGCTCCTGGATGTTCATCTGGATGCTGCCTTCGCCGGTCACGCAGGCAACGTCCTGGTCCGGGAAGTTGAGCTTCACGCCCATCGCCGCCGGGAAGCCGAAGCCCATGGTGCCCAGGCCACCGGAGTTGATCCAGCGGTTCGGCTTGTTGAAGCGGTAGTACTGCGCCGCAAACATCTGGTGCTGGCCCACGTCGGAGGTCACAAAGGCATCGCCATTGGTCACTTCGCACAGGGTCTCGATGACTTTCTGCGGTTTGATGACGTTGCCATCGCCCTTGTCGTAAGGGAACAGCTCGCCATCGCCACGCCATTCGTCAATCTGCTTCCACCAGGCATCCAGCGCCGCCTTGTCAGGCTGCTCGCCGATTTCCTTGAGGATGCCGAGCATTTCGCTGAGCACGCTGTCGACCGGACCAACGATTGGCACGTCGGCTTTGATCATCTTGGAGATCGACGCCGGGTCGATGTCGATGTGGATGATCTTGGCGTTCGGGCAGAACTTGGCCGGGCCGTTGACCACACGGTCGTCAAAGCGTGCGCCCACAGCGAGGATCACGTCGGCATTGTGCATGGCCATGTTGGCGGTGTAGCTGCCGTGCATGCCAAGCATGCCGAGGAACTGGCGGTCAGTACCCGGGAAGCCACCCAGCCCCATCAGGGTGTTGGTGACCGGCAGGTTCAGCGACTTGGCGATTTCGGTCAGGGCTTCGGAGCCACCACCCAGAATCACGCCACCACCGGAGTAGACGATCGGGCGCTTGGCAGCCAGGAGCATCTCGGCAGCCTTGCGGATCTGGCCAGAATGGCCACGGACCGCCGGGCTGTAGGAACGCAGCTTGACCTTTTTCGGATAGACGTATTCGAACTTCTCGGCCGGGTTGGTCATATCTTTTGGAATGTCGACCACGACCGGACCTGGGCGACCGGATTGCGCCAGGTAAAAAGCTTTCTTGAGGACTTCAGGGATCTCGGTCGGGTTCTTGATCATGAAGCTGTGCTTCACGATCGGCCGCGAGATGCCAATCATGTCGGTTTCCTGGAAGGCATCGGTACCCACCATGGTGCTAGGCACCTGGCCGGACAGGATGACCATCGGAATCGAATCCATGTAGGCGGTGGCAATGCCGGTAATGGCATTGGTCGCGCCCGGGCCGGAGGTTACCAGCACCACACCGGCCTTGCCGGTGGCGCGGGCATAGCCGTCCGCCATATGGGTTGCCGCCTGCTCGTGACGAACCAGGATGTGTTCCACTTCCGGTTCTTTGAACAGCGCGTCGTAAACATGCAGGAGAGCACCACCAGGGTACCCGTAGATGTGCTTAACGCCTTCGTCACGCAAAAAGCGGACGACCATCTCAGCGCCAGATAAAAGCTCCACGTTGTTCACCTCTAAAACGCCAGAATACCGTCCCTAGTGGACGGGTCTTAATAGGTTTACTGCCAAGCAGAGCATGAGCGAAAACGTCAGCACTGACTGAGCAAGTATTGGGAGCACCCCAGAGTGTTGCGGGGTTTTCCCACCCAGCGCGAGGTAACGCGTTGCGGGGTGTAACAGGTCGGCGCGGGTGTGCACCTCATGATCTGCCTAGCGGGTCTGCTTCTGGCAGTCCCTCTACAGCGGAAGTTGGATTCTTGTGATTCGGCGCCAACATGTCAAGAAAAATTATTGCCAATTTTTCCCCAAGATGAATTCCTGCCACCACTAAAAATCGCTTCAGCAGCAGAATAAATAAGATTTCCACAAAAAAGGGCCACAATCTGCGGCCCTTGAAGGAAAAACTGAAGAAATCAGGCGGAAGGAGCGATCAATTGGTCAAATGCTGCCAACAGTCGGCGCAGCTCACGACTTTGCTCCGGCCGGTCGGTAAACACGGTCTCGGCCATGACCAGGATGCTGGAGGCGTTGGGCAGGGGATGGCCCAGCTCGATGATGATCTTCATGCGCGGCAGGAAAATCCATTGCAGCCACTGCTCGAAACTGAGGGTATCGACAGCGAACGGCACAGTACTGGCCAATGCCTCGTCGCTGGGTGGCTCGTCATCCCACCACCCCTGCACCACCAGTTCACGTTCGATCAGCAACAGGTGGTCGGCAATATCCAGAATACGTTGCTCGATCATCACGAATTGACCCGTGCCTTCTGCCGGGCCAGTGCTGCGCCAGCACTGTCACCTTGCTTTTCACGGGCCTGGGCGATGGTGTTCCATAGCTCGGCCTGCAGGCTTGGCCGGCCGTTGGCGTAAGTCAGGGCGCGACGCGCCAACTGTTCGGCCTGGGCGGCATCACCCTGCGACAGGCGTACCTGGGCCAGGCGGTACAGCACTTGCGGCTCGCGCGGGGCAATGCGCTGGGCACGCTCAAGGCTCGAAGCAGCGCCGTTGAAGTCACCACTGCCCTGCTGGGTCTGCGCGGTGGTCAACAGGGCCAGCACCGGGCCATCTAGCTGCTCGTCGGCCGACAGACCACCGGCAGCGGTGCTGCTGCGCGGAATACCGGTGGGCGCGCTGGTGCTTGCCGGGGCGCTGTTCATGGCCGCGATGTCGAACGGCTCGTCGGCGATCGGGTTCGGGTTTGTGGTCATCGGCGCCGAACTGACCGGGCCCGGGGTAATCGGGCCAGGCGTGATAGGCGAGGTGCTGATCGGTGCCGCGCCATTGGCAGCCGGGAACGTCTGGATACCTGAAGCGCCAGCGCCCTGCGGAATCATCACGGTAACACCGGAGTCTTCGGGCAGCGTCTGCGCTTGCGCGGTGCCCGTGTTATAGCCACCCGCCGAGCGGTTAGCCGTCACGCGCTCGCTGTTGGACACGCGGGTGCTCGAATCGACCACCGGTATATTGCCGCGCGGGACGCTTGAGCACCCCTGGAGCACAGCCAACGCCGTCACGGCAGGAAACAGCCACTTGTTCACGTCACACCTCATCAATGCAGCCTGTGCTTAATTCATCCAGCCTTTGACCCAGTCCATGACCGACTCGGCAGGATTCTGCTCGCCGCCACAGGTCGCACCGGCGGGCGGTTCACTCCCGCGAATATACGGCATCTGCACCGCTCCCGGACAGCTGGCATCAGACCCATGGCCAGTGTAAGGGTCGATCCAGGCCTGCACCACGTTGTCCGGTTGCGGCATGTCCAGCGGCAGCGGGTCGGCCTTTTTCATGAAACTGGTCCATACCTGCAGGGCACCGGTGGCACCGGTAAAGGGTGTTTTGCCGTTATCGTCACGGCCCATCCACACCACGGCCAGCAGGTCCTGGCTGAAGCCGGAGAACCAGCTGTCGCGCGAGTCGTTACTGGTACCGGTCTTGCCCGCCAGGGTCAGCGAGCGCGGCAAGGTGTTGTACACCGAGCGCCCGGTACCTTCGCGCATGACCCGCTGCATGGCGTTCTGCACCAGGTAGATGGCGCCCGGGTCGAAGGTTTGCTGGATCTGGAACGGGTAGCGCTTGAGCGGCTCGCCTTCGGCAGTCAACACGCTGCGGATACCGCGCATCGGGGTGTTGAAACCGCCGTTGGCGATGGTCTGGTACATGGTTGCAACCTGCATCGGCGACATGCCACCAGCACCCAGCAGCATGGCCGGGAAGGCTGGCCAGTCGACATTTACCCCTAGCCGGCCAATGGTCTTGATCACATTGGGCACGCCCACTTCCAGGCCAAGCTTGGCAGTCGAAAGGTTGTACGAGTTGGCAAGCCCCTGATACAGATAGATGGTGCCATGCGGTCGACGGTCGTAGTTTTGTGGGCGCCAGACCTGACCATCGGCACCCTTGACCGAAAATGGCTCATCCTGCACCCAGCTGGTCAGGGTGTACTTGCTCGGCTGCTCCAGCGCAGTCAGGTACACCGACGGTTTTACCAGCGAGCCGATCGGCCGCACAGCATCAATGGCCCGGTTGAAACCGGCGAAGCCTGCCAGGCGGCTGCCGATCAGCGCCTGTACCTCACCGGTTTCCGGGTTGGTCACGACCATTGCCGATTCCACCTCGTCAGCCCCCTTGCGCCCCGACAGGCGCTTGAAGGTCTCGCTCATCGAAGTTTCGGCCTTCATCTGCAGGATCGGGTCGAAGCTGGTGAAAATACGCAGGCCTTCTTCAGTCAAGTCTTCGTCGCGGTAGTCCTGGCGCAGTTGACGCTTGACCAGGTCGAGGAAGGCCGGGAACGAGCTGTCAGCCAGGCTGCCGCGCTTGGTCACGCCCAGCGGCATCTTCTTCGCTGCATCGACTTCCGCCTGGCTGGCCACGCCTTGCTCGGCCACCAGGTCGAGCACCAGGTTGCGGCGAGCCAGGGCACGGTCAGGGTAACGCCGCGGGTTGTAGTAGGACGGGCCTTTGACCATGCCTACCAGCAGGGCGATCTGGTGCAGTTTCAGCTCAGACAGCGGTTGGCTGAAGAAGAACTGGCTGGCCAGACCGAAACCGTGAACTGCACGTTGGCCATCCTGACCGACGAACACCTCGTTGAGGTAGGCCTCGAGAATCTCGCGCTTGTCGTAATGCAGCTCAAGCAGCATCGCCATCATTGCCTCGGTCAGCTTTCGGCTGAGGCTGCGCTCACTGCTGAGGTAGAAGTTCTTCACCAGCTGTTGGGTCAGGGTACTGCCCCCCTGGCGCATGGACCCCGACGATGTGTTGACCCACATTGCCCGGGCGATGGACTTGGGCGACACGCCGTAGTGGCTGTAGAAGTCGCGGTCTTCGGTCGCTACCAGTGTTTCGAGCAGGTACTTGGGTACCTGATCGATCTTGATCAGGATGCGGTCTTCGAGGTTCTTCGGGTAGATGCCGCCGATCATCAGCGGCTCCAGCCGCACCACGTCGAGCGCCTTGCCGTTGGCCGCAGAAAGGCCCGCCACGTAATCGCCGGAGAAGCGCACGCGCACGAACTGCGCCGGTTCCATCCCCTCGTAGAACTGGAAGCCACGGGTGTTGAGGTCGACGGTACTGCCGTTGACGGCCGCCGCACCCGGGCCGTTGGCCGCGCTCTCACGCCGGTAGCCGAGCGCATCGAGTTCGGTAAGGAAGTCGTTTTTGCTCAGTTTTTGACCAGTAAAGAGCTCCAGCGGCCGGGCATACACCTTGGCCGGGATGGTCCAGCGCTTGCCGGAGAACTTCTCCTGCACGACAGCATCGAGGTAAACCGCGAAGCCGGCAACGATCACCAGGCCTACCAGGCTGAGCTTCAAAGCCCAGCCCAGCCAGGCGCGAGAGCGGCTGGTCGAGGGTTTCTGAGGGGTACGAGGATTTCGAGATCGGGTCATGGCGGCGGATTATACGCACTTTATAAAGGCTGGGCAGACGGCCCAGCGGTAGGCAGGGACGGCACCATTGACCATAATGGCGCATTCGAATTCCCTGCCCCGGAAGGATTTGCCGTGAGCCAAGCTCTTATCACTGCGTTGCAGAACCCCGCCCTGTACCCTCACCCCGTGGATGGGTTCCAGCTCATCGAGACGCATATCTCCTGGGTGCTGCTCACCGGCGAGTACGCCTACAAGATCAAGAAACCGATGAACTTCGGCTTCCTCGATTTCACCGAACTGGGCCAGCGCCAGCATTTCTGTAACGAAGAGTTGCGCCTGAACCAGCGCATGACCGATGGCCTGTACCTGGAGGTATTGCCGGTGACCGGTAGTGTCGAAGCGCCGCAGATCGGTGGCGACGGCGAGGCCATCGAATACGCGCTGAAGATGCGCCAGTTCCCTCAGGGGCAGATGCTCAGCACCCTGCAGGCCAATGGTGAACTGAATGCCGCGCACATTGACCAGATGGCCCGGCAAATCGCCGAGTTTCACCTGCAGACCCCCAAGGTATCTGCCGAGCAGCCCTACGGTTCGCCTGAAAGCGTCATGGCCCCGGTCGAGCAGAACTTCGAGCAGATCCGCCCATTCCTCAGCGACAAGGCCGACCTGCTGCAACTGGACAACCTGCAGGCGTGGGCGCGGAGCAGTTTCGAGCGGCTGCAAGGCCTGTTCGCCTCGCGCAAGGCCAATGGCTTTACCCGCGAGTGTCATGGCGACATCCACCTGGGCAACGCGACCCTGATCAACGGCCAGGTGGTGATCTTCGACTGCATCGAGTTCAACGAACCGTTCCGCATGACCGATGTCTGGGCCGACACCGGCTTCCTCGCCATGGACCTGGAAGATCGCGGCCTCAAGTGCCTGGCACGACGTTTCATCAGTCAGTACCTGGAGCTGACCGGCGATTATGAAGGCCTGGAGGTGCTCAACTTCTACAAAGCCTATCGCGCCCTGGTACGGGCCAAGGTCGCGCTGTTCAGCATGCCGGCCAATGCCGATGGCGTGCAGCGGGCCACTACCCTGCGCACCTACCGCAACTACGCCAACCTGGCGGAAAGCTACAGCGCCATCCCTTCGCGGCTGCTGGCCATCACCCATGGTGTCTCGGCAGTGGGCAAGAGCCACGTGGCAATGCGCCTGGTCGAGGCCTTGGGCGCCATTCGCGTGCGCTCCGACGTCGAGCGCAAGCGCCTGTTCGGCGATCAGCCGCACGACCACGCCGGCCAACTGACTGCCGGCATTTATGACCCGGATGCCAGTGCCGCCACCTACCAACGTTTGCATGAAGTGGCAGCCACCGTTTTGCGCGCCGGCTTCCCGGTGGTGCTGGATGCCACCTACCTCAAGCGTGAACAGCGCCAGGCTGCTGCAGACGTCGCCAGCCAGACCGGTGTGCCGTTCCTGATCCTCGACTGCCACGCACCCGAGGCCGTCATCGCCAGCTGGCTGGAGCAGCGTCAGGCCGAAAACACCGACCCCTCCGATGCCACCCTGGATGTGGTCAAGGCCCAGCAGGCGAGCCGTGAAGCGTTGGATGCGCAGGAGCTGGTGCAGAGCACACGGGTCGATACCCAGGATGCTGGCAGCATGGACCAGGTGATCGAGCAGATTCGCCAGCGGTTGCCAGGCCTGTAAGTTCGCCGTTTTCCTGTACCGGCCCTATCGCCGGCAAGCCAGCTCCCACAGTTACACCCTCGCCCTCAAGGCCTGCGGTGTACCTGTGGGGGCTGGCTTGCCGGCGATGGGGCCAGAACAGGCTACTTCCCAAAGGCAGTTCATCGCCCCCGATGGCAAAAGGCCGCGCATTTCTTAACCCCCGCTACACTCCTCTCTGACCTGCTCGCGATTTATCCTCCAATCCACGTTCAGCCATCGCAAGGAGGCTCGATGAACGATGAATTGCAGCACCTGAAGAACCTTGGCAAGACCTCTGCGCAGTGGCTGCATGCCGCCGGCATCCACAGCGCATCGGATCTGCGTCGCCTGGGTGCGGTGGGTGCCTACCAGGCCGTCAAGACTCGAGGGTTCCGCGCCTCCAAGGTGCTGTTGTACGCCATTGAGGGCGCCTTGCTGGACATGCACTGGAACGATTTGCCGCTCGAACGCAAAGAAGCGCTCAATCAACAACTGGACGCGAAAAATCCTACGCAAAAAAATCCAAAATAATCGTGGGGAAGGGATTGACGCCTGAATGAGAATTGTTATGATTATCACAACTGGTCGCGAGACTGGTTGGATAACCTAAGAGCCCCTGGTTCGGACTCTCAGATTATCTCCTCATCAGGCTAATCACGGTTATTGACCCGGCATTTTGCCGGGTCTTTTTTTGCCTGGGGGTTTGTGCCGCCTGGCCCACACTACTGGCGAAACTGCGCGCAGTAATCCTGCTCCGGCATCGCCGCGGTGTACCACACGTAATCAGCCTGGCCTGGCTCAACCTGCTCGCCCACCTCGGCCAGCAGCAATACCTTGGTCTCCCCCGACGCCGACGCCCCCAGATCTGCCAGGTGCAAGGGTATGCCCAGGTCCTTGCGCACGTGATAGGCCCCGGCAAACAGCAACGCTGGCTGCGGCGCGGACAGCAACCGCTCGGCCATGCGCCGGTCGCGCTGCTGCTGCACAGCCAGCATCGCCGGCAACTGGCTTTCCGGCAGCATCCCACAATGGCCAGCGCGTACCTGCTCGAGCAAAGCACCCTTTACCGCCGGTGCATTGGACCTTTTGCCAGTCAGCGGGGCTGGCTGTCGATAGGCCTGACGCATCTCACCCGGCGACAGGTTGGCGGCCAGCAGTTGCACTCGGTCCTGCAAGGCCTCACGCACTATCGGCCCGTACAGCTGCCAATCCCACCCTTCCTGCCAGGCCAGCGCCTTGGGCAAGTTCGCCGGCAGCGGCTGCCCCTGAACCTTGTCGACCAGCGGTTGCTGCTCAGGCTGCAGCATTTCCAGCAGGAGACTGCCTTGCACGCGCTTCCCCTGCATCGCGCGTAGCAGCCAGAGTTGCAACGCGTGATGGTCCGGGTTGTCATGTTTTTCGCCCACCAGCACGCGAGGGGTGCCTGCCAGGCGCTGCACCAGTTGCTCAGGGCTGATCGCCCGGCCACTGGCAAGATCGATGATGTGCCCCAACTCGGCATGCGTGCGCCCTTCACTGCTCTGCCAGGAGGGCAGTGGCGGCAGGCTGGCCTGGCAGCCGCCCAGTGAAAACATCAGGCAAAGCGAGAAACCCGACAGCAGCAGATGACGCATCGACAATGCCTCCTAGCGTGTGATGATCAGTGGGTGCCCACGCTCTGGGTGCGCCTGCACCAGTACGTCGATACCGTACACCGCCTTCAGTGCCGCTGGCGTCAATACCGCTTCGGGCGTGGCAAACGCATGGCAGCGCCCCTGCTCCAGCAACAGGATACGGTCACAGTAGCGCGCAGCCAGATTCAGGTCATGCAGGATCACCAGCACCGCAGCGCCGCGGTCGGCGAAGCGGCGCACGGATTCAAGGGTAGTGTGCTGGTGCAGTGGGTCGAGCATCGAGGTCGGTTCGTCGAGCAGCAGCGTGGCCCCCTCCTCGCCCGGCCATAGCTGGGCCAGCACGCGGGCCAGGTGCACCCGCTGGCGCTCGCCACCGGAGAGCGCCAGGTAACTGCGCCCCACCAGGTGCCAGGCATCCGCCGCCTGCAACGCCGCTTCGACAATTTGCGCATCGCGCTGCTGCCCGGTGCCATGAGGCATGCGCCCCATGCCCACCACTTCCTCGACCCGGAACGAGAAGCCCAGGCTGGACACCTGTGGCAACACTGCCAGGCGCCTGGCCCGCTCCTGCCCAGGCCAATCGGTGAGGGGCCGGCCCTGCAACGTCACCCGCCCTCGCTCGGGCGCCAGCTCGCCACACAACACAGCCAGCAGGCTGCTCTTGCCGGCACCGTTGGGGCCGAGCACACCCACCACCTGCCCCGGGCTCAGTTGCAGGTGAATGTCGTGCAGCACTTCGTTGCTCCCCCGCCGCAGGTGCAGGCCTTCGACTTGCAACATCAGCTGCGCCCTCTTATCAGCAGGACCAGAAAGAACGGCGCACCGATGAAGGCCGTGACAATACCAATCGGCAACTCGGCAGGTGCCAGCAGCAGCCGCGCCGCCAGGTCGGCGAACAGCATCAGCACGCCCCCGGCCAGCAACGAGGCCGGTAGCACCACGCGGTGATCAGGCCCGGCCAGCAAGCGCACCAGGTGCGGCACCACCAGGCCGATAAAACCGATCAGCCCTGCTGCTGCCACTGCCGCACCTACGCCCAGCGCCGTGCAGAACACCAGCTCGCGCTTGAGTCGCTCCACGTCAACGCCCAGGTGGCGCGCCTCCGACTCACCCAGTAACAGGGCATTCAGCGCCTTGGCCCGGCGCGGCAGCCACACCGCTACCCCCGCCGCCACCAGTAGCAACGGCCACAGCCGTTCGTAGCTGGCACCGTTCAGGCTGCCGAGGTTCCAGAATGTCAGTGTGCGCAGGGTGGCGTCGTCGGCCAGGTAAGAGAACAGCCCAACGGCCGCGCCGCCCAGCGCAGTCATGGCCACGCCCGCCAGCAGCATCGTGGCAACGTTGGTCTGGCCATCGCGCCGCCCCAGTCGGTAGACCAACGCGGTCACCCCAAGCCCCCCGACAAAAGCGCAGAACGACAACAGATAGGGCGCGAAAGCGTCCGGCATGCCGCCAAACCAGGCACCACCGACAATGGCGACCGCTGCACCCATCGCCGCCCCAGCGGCAACCCCCACCAGCCCTGGATCGGCCAGCGGGTTGCGGAACAGCCCCTGCATGGCCACGCCGGACAGCGCCAGCACCGCGCCCACCGCCAGCCCGAGCAAGGTACGCGGCAGGCGGATCTGGCCCAGGATCATCTCGGCCTGCTGCAGGCCGTCAGCCGCAATCGGCAGCCCCAACAGGCGCAGGCCGGCGCGCAGGGTGTCGAACAGCGGCAGGCTGACCGGCCCCAAGGCCAGCGACAACCACACCGCCAACAGGCACAGCAGACTCAGGCAAATGAACAACGTACGTGGCTGGACCCGCTGTTTCATTGCGCGAAGCTGGCCTGGGCCGCCGGGTAGAAGGTGGCTGCCAGCGACTGCAAGGTCGATGGCAGGCGTGGGCCAAGCCCGCCTACCAGCAGCGTCGGGTCCAGTGACACCAGGCGTCTCTCACGCACAGCCCGCGAGGCAGCCAGCGCGGGGTTTTCTTTCAACAGCGCCTGCAAGGCCTGCTCATCGGCCAGCGCCCGGTCGGAAAACACGATCACATCCGGGTCCAGCGCCGCCAAGGCTTCGTTGGAGAAGTTCTTGTAGCCTTGATGTTCTGCCAGGTTGTGCCCACCCGCCTGGCCCAGCAGCCAGTCACCCGCAGTGCCCTGCCCGGCGATCAGCGGCTTGGCCCCGGCATGGCCGACCAGCAGTAGCACCCCAGGTGCCTTTTGGCCTGCCTGAGCCTGCTTGACCTTGGCCTGCACCGCCTCGATCTGCTGGTGGTAGCCCGCCGCCAACGCCGAAGCTTGCTGCTCTGCGCCAAGCAACTGCCCCAGATGCTTGAGGTTTTCATCCACCGCCGTCAGTTCGGCCTTGCTGGAGAACAACTCCACCTGCACACCGGCCTTGCGAATTTGCGCCAGTACCGGCGGCGGGCCCATTTCCTCGGTGCCCACCAGTACATCCGGGCGCAGGCTGAGAATGCCTTCAGCGGACAACTGCCGCTGGTAACCCACGCTGGGCAGTGATTTCAGCGATGCCGGGTGCTGGCTGGTGGTGTCCACACCGACAAGCCGCGCTTCGCCGCCCAATGCAGTTATCCACTCGCTCAGGGCGCCACCCGCGCTGACCCAGCGTTGCGGCAACTCGGCCGCCAGGGCCGTGGTGGAGAGCACAAGGCTTGCGCAGAGGGCGAGCAAGGCGACTGGACGGCGCATCATGGGGTTCCTTCTGAAGGCGAGCCGCGCGCCTTGTGGCGGGCGACAGAACTGCGCACCATAGGGGCCAGGCGCAGCGAATGCGGGCAATTTGATAATTATTCGCATTGACGCGTCAAGTCATCATCTGTTTCATGAGTCGTCCTCGCCATGCACTTGCTCTGTACCTCCCACACCCTGGCCGAAGGCCAAAGCCGCGCCTTCAGCGTAGACGGCCTCGAACTGTTCGGCGTGCGCCGCCAGGGCCAGGTGTACCTCTACCGCAACCGGTGCCCGCACCGCAGCATCCCGCTGAACTGGACGCAAGATGCCTTTCTCGATGACAGCGCCAGCCTCATCCACTGCGCCCACCATGGCGCGCTGTTCCTGATTGAAAGCGGCGAGTGCGTAGCCGGCCCTTGCGAGGGTGAGCAACTGCTGGCCCTGGGCTGTCACGAAGACAGCCAAGGCATCTGGCTCACGGCGTAAGCAGCACCGGCAGGCGGCAATCAATAACAATGCCTTCGGCGCTCAGGCGGGTGCCGTAGGCCAGCACCTCCACCCCGTCCGCCACCGCCGCACGCAGGGCCTGGGCATAGGCTGCGTCGATTTCCTCAGCTGGGCGTACGGCATTGATGCCAGTCAGGTTCACGCAGTACAACTGCACCGCCCGCACGCCCTGCCGGGCCAGCTTCGCCAGCTCGCGCAGGTGCTTGGCACCGCGCTGTGTCACCGCATCGGGAAAAGCCGCGACCGTGCTGTCGGGGTAACCCAAGGTCACGCTCTTCACCTCGACATACGCAGGGGCACCGTCGAACTCCAGGCGAAAGTCGATGCGGCTGCTTTCCTCTCCGTACGCGACTTCGCGCTTGAGCGCGGTAAAACCGGCCAGTTCGGCGATGACGCCGGCCCGCAGTGCCTCTTCGACCAGCGCGTTAGCCCGCCCAGTGTTCACACAGGCCAGCCGCCCCTGTGGGGTTTCGCTGATTTCCCAGGTGCCTGGCAGTTTGCGCTTGGGGTCGTTGGAGCGGCTAAACCACACCTGCCCGCCTTCACGCATGCAATTGAGCATGGAACCGGTGTTCGGGCAGTGAATGGTCAGCTGTTCGCCGCTGGCCAGTTCGATGTCCGCCAGAAAGCGCTTGTAACGGCGCAGCAGGCGGCCCTGTTCGAGTGGGGGATAGAACTGCATCAGCCTTGCCAGCTCCGCAGGCCACGGGCAATGCGCTGCACCGCCTCTTCCAGGCGCGGCAGGCTCTGGGTGTAGGCAAAGCGCACATGGTGCCCAGCCAGGTGACGGCCAAAGTCCAGGCCCGGCGTAAAGGCCACGTGCTCGGTTTCCAGAAAGTGCCGGCAGAAGGCAAACGCATCACCGCCAAAGGCACTGATATCGGCATACAGGTAAAACGCCCCCTGCGGCTCGACGGCTATGCGGAAGCCCAGTTCGCGCAGGGCGGGCAGCAGGTAGTCGCGGCGGCGGGCGAACTCGGCGCGGCGCTCCTCGAAAATGGCCAGGCTCTCGGGCTGGAAGCATGCCAGCGCGGCATGCTGGGCCATGCTCGGTGCACTGATGTACAGGTTCTGCGCCAGTTTCTCCAGGTCGGCCACTGCGCCGGGTGGGGCCACCAGCCAGCCAAGGCGCCAACCGGTCATGCCGTAATACTTGGAAAAACTATTCAGGACGAACGCCGAGTCGTCGACTTCCAGCACACTTGGCGCGTCCATGCCATAGGTGAGGCCATGGTAGATCTCGTCCACCACCAAGTGGCCATGCCGCTCATGGGTGGCTTTGGCAAGGCTGGCCAACGCTTCGCGCCCCAGCACAGTACCAGTCGGGTTAGCCGGCGACGCGACCAGGGCACCGACCGTGTCCTTGTCCCAGTAACGTTCGACCAGGTCGGCGGTCAGCTGGTAGTTCACCTCCGGGCCCACCGGCACCAGCTGCGCCCCGCCCTCGACCAGGCGCAGGAAGTGGCGATTGCACGGGTAACCCGGGTCGGCCAGCAGCCAGTGCTTGCCCGGGTCGACCAGCAGACTGCTGGCCAGCAGCAGCGCGCCAGAACCACCTGGGGTAATCAGGATGCGCTGCGGGTCGATATTCAGGCCATAACGCTGGCCATAAAAGCCGGCGATCGCTTCACGCAGTGCCGGCAGGCCGCGTGCAGCGGTGTAGCGGGTGTGCCCGGCAGCCAGCGCGGCCTGGCCGGCGGCGACGATCGGTGCGGCCGTGGTGAAGTCCGGCTCGCCGATTTCCAGGTGGATCACGTCGTGCCCGGCCGCCTGCAGCTCGTTGGCCCGGGCCAGCAGCGCCATGACGTGGAAGGGTTCGATGGCGCGGCTGCGCGCACTGTAGGGGTGGGCCATGACCTTCTCTCAATTGGGTCTAAACTGGAGATTCTACCTCTGCACGCCAACGAACGTACGGCTCGCGCCGATGTCAATAAGCAGGATCGGGCGGGGTAGCGCACCCCCGATCTATCTGGTAAGTTCGGCGGCTCGCAGTCGCAGGGCCGGCGGTCGCCGGGGATGGAGCATCCTGCGCATTGGATCAGATGAGTGAGAGGCGGTCTATTCATGTCCACCGTAGAAAAGCAAAAAACCGGAACCATGTACGGTGTCGAGCCCTATAAAGAGACCAAGGGCGAAGAGTACATGGGTGAGCCCATGAAGAAGCACTTCACCAAGCTTCTCAATGCCTGGAAAGGCGAGCTCATGCACAGTGTGGATCGCACCGTAGACCACATGAAGGATGAAGCTGCGAACTTCCCGGACCCGGCCGACCGTGCCAGCCAGGAAGAAGAATTTGCTCTTGAGCTGCGCAACCGTGACCGCGAGCGCAAGCTGATCAAGAAAATCGACAAGACCCTGCAGAAGATCCAGGACGAAGAGTACGGCTGGTGTGATTCCTGCGGCATCGAGATCGGCCTGCGCCGTCTGGAAGCCCGTCCGACCGCAGACCTGTGTTTCGACTGCAAGGAAATTGCCGAGAAAAAGGAAAAAACGGTCGGTAAAGGCTGACCTTTCTTCCACCTGAACGGGGCGCTTCATGCGCCCCGTTTCATTTATATGCCCAGCCTGACATGACCGACTCCAGCTACATCGGGCGCTTCGCCCCCACCCCCAGCGGCTTTTTGCACTTCGGCTCGCTGGTCGCCGCCCTGGCCTCCTGGCTCGACGCCCGCGCCGTGAACGGCCGCTGGTTGCTGCGCATGGAAGACACCGACCCACCCCGGGAAATGCCCGGTGCCCGTGATGCCATCCTGCAAACCCTGGAGCGTTACGCGCTGGAATGGGATGGCGAGGTCGTGTTCCAGAGCCAGCGGCACGACGCCTATGCCGCGGTCGTCGACCGCCTGTTCAACCTGGGCCTGGCCTATGCCTGTACCTGCTCGCGCAAGCAGCTGGAGGGCTACAACGGCATTTACCCAGGCCTGTGCCGCAATGCCGGCCATGCCCGTGAAGGTGCGGCGATCCGCTTGCGCGTGCCAGAGCTGATCTACCGCTTTACCGACCGGGTGCAGGGCGAGTACCAGCAACACCTGGGGCGTGAGGTAGGCGACTTTGTCATCCAGCGCCGCGACGGGCTGTATGCGTACCAGCTGGCGGTGGTGCTGGACGATGCCTGGCAGGGTGTTACCGACATCGTGCGCGGCGCCGACCTGCTCGACAACACCCCGCGGCAGCTGTACCTGCAGGAGCTGCTGGGCTTCTCACAGCCGCGCTATCTGCATATTCCGCTGATCGTGCAGCCGGATGGGCACAAGCTGGGCAAGTCGTACCGGTCGCCACCCCTGCAGGCTGAGCATGCTACACCGCTGCTGTTGCGGGCATTGCGGGCGCTGGGGCAAGAAACAGACCCCGATTTACTACTGGCTACGCCGGCTGAAGTGTTGGCGATAGCCCGCAAGCAGTGGCGGCCGGAGGCGATCGCGCAGCGGACCACGGTGCCTGAGGCTGATTTGCGCTGAGGCAGGCCCGGCGCTTTCGCGGGCAAACCAACCCTCAATAACAAAAGCCCAATAATTTCAAACCCTTGGCTAACGCAATGGATTCCCGCTAGCATCCCCCCAGTCATTTGCGCCAATAATAAGTCCAAGCCCGCAGCGCCCAACCATCGAGGCCAGCATGTACATCTATCGTTTGGTCCTGCTTCTGGTCGTGGGGATCTACCTGTTCTCCCCGGCCATCATGGACTGGTGGATCGAACCGACCGGAGCCTGGTACCGCCCGTACCTGCTCTGGCTGATCCTGATCGTCGTCACCTTCATCCTGCAGAGCCAACGAGATGCCGATGAGCTTTAGCCTGACCCAGATGATCCTGATCAGCGCCGGGTACCTCATGGTGCTGTTTGGCGTGGCCTGGATCAGCGAGCGCGGGTTGATCCCGCGTTCGATCATTCGCCACCCCCTCACCTACACCCTGTCGCTGGGCGTGTATGCCAGTGCCTGGGCCTTTTATGGCTCGGTGGGCCTGGCCTACCAGTACGGCTATGGCTTCCTGGCCTGTTACCTGGGGGTATCCGGCGCATTCCTGCTGGCACCGGTGTTGCTCTACCCGATCCTCAAGATCACCCGCACCTACCAGCTTTCATCGCTGGCCGACCTGCTGGCGTTCCGCTTTCGCAGCACCTGGGCCGGCGCATTGACCACCATCATCATGCTGATAGGCGTGTTGCCCTTGCTGGCGCTGCAGATACAGGCGGTGGCCGACTCGATCAGCATCCTCACCGGTGAGCCGGTCAAGGCCAGGGTAGCCTTTGCGTTCTGTACGCTGATCATTCTGTTCACCATCTTCTTCGGCTCGCGACACATTGCCACGCGCGAAAAACACGAAGGGCTGGTGTTCGCCATCGCCTTCGAGTCGGTGATCAAGCTGCTGGCCTTGGGCGGCATAGGCCTTTACGCCCTGTACGGCGTATTCGGCGGCCCGCACGAGCTGGAGGTCTGGCTACTGCAGAACCAGACCGCCCTGGCCGCCCTGCACACCCCGCTGCAGGAAGGCCCATGGCGCACCCTGCTGCTGGTGTTCTTCGCCTCGGCCATCGTCATGCCGCACATGTACCACATGGCCTTCACCGAAAACCTCAACCCGCGCTCGCTGGTCAGTGCCAGCTGGGGCCTGCCGCTGTTCCTGCTGCTGATGAGCCTGGCCGTGCCGCTGGTGCTGTGGGCCGGCCTGCGCCTGGGCGCCAGCACCAACCCCGAGTACTTCACCCTGGGCCTGGGGATTGCCGCCAACAACGAAGCACTGGCGCTGCTGGCCTACATCGGCGGCTTGTCAGCCGCCAGCGGCCTGATCATCGTCACCACCCTGGCACTGTCGGGCATGGCCCTCAACCACCTGGTGCTGCCCCTGTACCAGCCCCCGGCCGAAGGCAACATCTACCGTTGGCTGAAGTGGACCCGTCGCGCGCTGATCGTCGCCATCATTACCGCCGGCTTCATGTTCTACCTGACCCAGAACAACCACCAGAGCCTGGCCAACCTGGGCATCGTCGCCTTCGTCGCCACCCTGCAGTTCCTGCCGGGCGTACTATCGGTGCTGTACTGGCCCACCGCCAACCGGCGCGGCTTCATCGCCGGGTTGCTGGCCGGCACCCTGGTGTGGATGGTGACCATGCTGCTGCCGCTGCTGGGCAACCTGCAGGGCTTCTATATACCGCTGCTGGACATGATCTATGTGCTGGACGATACCAGCTGGCACATGGCGGCCATTGCCTCGCTGGCGGCCAACGTTTTGCTGTTCACCCTGATCTCGCTGTTCACCAACGCCAGCAGCGAAGAAGTCAGCGCGGCAGAAGCCTGCGCCGTGGACAACGTACGCCGCCCGCAGCGCCGCGAGTTGCACGCCGCCTCGCCGCAGGAGTTTGCCACCCAACTGGCCAAGCCGCTGGGTGCCAAGGCTGCACAAAAAGAAGTGGAGCAGGCCCTGCGTGACCTCTACTTACCGTTCGACGAGCGCCGCCCCTACGCCTTGCGCCGCCTGCGCGACCGCATCGAGGCCAACCTGTCCGGCCTGATGGGCCCGAGCGTGGCCCAGGACATGGTCGAAACCTTCCTGCCCTACAAGTCCGGTAACGAAAACTATGTGACCGAAGACATCCATTTCATCGAAAGCCGCCTGGAAGACTACCACTCGCGCCTGACCGGCCTGGCCGCCGAGCTCGACGCCCTGCGCCGCTACCATCGCCAGACCCTGCAAGAGCTGCCCATGGGCGTGTGTTCGCTGGCCAAGGACCAGGAAATCCTGATGTGGAACAAGGCCATGGAAGAGCTCACCGGCATCGCCGCCAAGCACGTGGTCGGCTCGCGTCTGCTCACCATCGACGAGCCCTGGCGCGGCCTGCTGCAAGGCTTCATCAACCTGCCCGACGAGCACTTGCACAAGCAGCGCCTGGCACTGGACGGGCAACCGCGCTGGCTGAACCTGCACAAGGCAGCCATTGACGAGCCCCTGGCACCCGGTAACAGCGGCCTTGTGCTGTTGGTGGAAGACCTTACCGAAACCCAGGCACTGGAAGACAAGCTGGTGCACTCCGAGCGCCTGGCCAGCATTGGGCGCCTGGCCGCCGGCGTGGCCCACGAAATCGGCAACCCGATAACCGGCATCGCCTGCCTGGCGCAAAACCTGCGCGAGGAACGCGAGGGCGATGGCGAAATCATCGAGCTATCCAGCCAGATCCTCGACCAGACCAAGCGGGTGTCGCGCATCGTCCAGTCATTGATGAGCTTCGCCCATGCCGGCGGCAGCCACCAGAACAGCGAAGAACCGGTGTGCCTGGCCGAAGTGGCGCAGGACGCCATCGGTCTGCTGGCCTTGAACCGGCGCAATTTCGAAGTCCAGTTCTTCAACCTCTGCAACCCCGACCATTGGGCCGAAGGGGACCCGCAGCGCCTGGCCCAGGTGCTGATCAACCTGCTCTCCAACGCCCGCGACGCATCAAAGCCCGGCAGTGCCGTGCGCGTGCGCACCGAGGTCAGCGAACACACCGTCGACCTGATCGTCGAGGACGAGGGCAGCGGGATACCGAAGAACATCATGGACCGCCTGTTCGAGCCCTTCTTCACCACCAAGGACCCTGGCGAGGGAACCGGACTGGGGCTCGCTCTGGTCTATTCCATCGTGGAAGAGCATTATGGGCAAATCACCATCGACAGCCCGGCCGATATCGAACGGCAACGTGGCACCCGGATCCGCGTGACCCTGCCCCGGCATGTCGTAGCGACGTCCCCTGAAATTCGAGACCGTCGAGAGAATTGAATCAATGCCGCATATTCTGATCGTCGAAGACGAAACCATCATCCGCTCGGCCTTGCGTCGCCTGCTCGAGCGGAACCAGTACCAGGTCAGCGAAGCCGGCTCGGTGCAGGAAGCCCAGGAACGCTTCAGCATTGCCACCTTCGACCTGATCGTCAGCGACCTACGCCTGCCAGGCGCACCCGGTACCGAGCTGATCAAGCTTGGTCAGGGCACCCCGGTGCTGATCATGACCAGTTACGCCAGCCTGCGCTCGGCGGTAGACTCGATGAAAATGGGCGCGGTGGACTACATCGCCAAGCCATTCGACCACGACGAGATGCTGCAGGCCGTGGCGCGTATCCTGCGCGACCGGCAGAACACCCCGGCCGCCGCACCGGCTGCCGAGCCACGCGCCGCCAATGGCAAGGCCGCCCCGGCCGACAAAGGCAGCGCGGCTGCGGCCAATGGCGAAATCGGCATCATCGGCTCGTGCCCGCCGATGCAGGACATGTACAGCAAGATCCGCAAGGTTGCGCCCACCGACTCCAACGTGCTGATCCAGGGTGAATCGGGTACCGGTAAAGAGCTGGTGGCCCGCGCCCTGCACAACCTGTCGCGCCGCGCCAAGGCACCGATGATCTCGGTGAACTGCGCAGCCATCCCCGAGACACTGATCGAGTCCGAACTGTTCGGTCACGAAAAAGGCGCGTTCACTGGCGCCAGCGCCGGGCGTGCGGGCCTGGTAGAAGCCGCCGACGGCGGCACGCTGTTCCTCGACGAAATCGGCGAACTGCCGCTGGAAGCCCAGGCCCGCCTGCTGCGCGTGCTGCAGGAAGGCGAGATTCGCCGGGTGGGTTCGGTGCAATCGCAAAAGGTCGATGTGCGCCTGATCGCCGCGACCCACCGCGACCTGAAGAACCTGGCCAAGGCCGGCCAGTTCCGCGAAGACCTTTACTACCGCCTGCACGTGATCGCCCTGAAACTGCCTGCCCTGCGCGAGCGCGGCAGCGACGTCAACGAAATCGCCAGCGCCTTCCTGGCGCGCCAGAGCGCGCGTATCGGCCGCGACGACCTGCACTTCTCGGCCGAAGCCGAGCAAGCCATTCGTCACTACAGCTGGCCGGGTAACGTGCGAGAGCTGGAAAACGCCGTGGAGCGCGCGGTGATCCTCAGCGAGAGCGCGGAAATTTCTGCCGAACTGCTGGGCATCGACATCGAGCTGAGCGACCTGGAAGAGGACGAGATCCTCAACAACGCCCTGGTGGTGGCCAGCGCTGCCAATGCCAGCCACGAGCCGACCGAGGACCTGTCGCTGGAAGACTACTTCCAGCACTTCGTACTTGAGCATCAGGACCACATGACCGAGACCGAACTGGCACGCAAGCTTGGCGTCAGCCGCAAGTGCCTGTGGGAACGCCGCCAGCGCCTGGGCATTCCACGGCGCAAGAGCAACGCTACCAGCGATAATTGAGTTCGGCACAGCATTGTTGTCGCCTTCGAGATCGAGCGCCGCCCGCGCGGCGCTTCGCGGGGCAAGCCCGCTCCCACATCTGTTTCGGGCCAATATCTCCTGCCACCATTGGCGCGCGGCCCCTTGCTGCACGACGTGATTGAATGGAACAACAGAGGGGCGAGCTCCGACGCCTCAGGATTGATTGGCCCGAAACAGATGTGGGAGCGGGCTTGCCCCGCGAAGCGCCGCGCGGGCGGCGCTCGATCGCATAGGCGCTAAACAGGGTGTGGCGAACACATCTGGCCCGGAAACACCCCAGGTAACACATCAGTTCCCACAAAAATCTGTTACCCAACCTTTCCGCCGTAACAGTTCCCGAGGCGTACGGTAACGAAATTGCGACATTTTGAGCGCCGTGAAAACTGCTGAAATGCCTCAACCCCTTGATTTTACTGGGTTTTCAAAAGTTGGCACGGCACCTGCTATATGCTTAGTACAAAAACAATAACAAGCACTGCAACCTAAAATAAGAACAAGACGAAACGGCTCACGCACAATAAAAACAAGACGGCGGAGGCGCAGCTAACTGATTCTTTTGGAGAGGATGCGTGTTTGGGGCTTGCCCCACGACCAGGCAGAGAACAACAAAAACTGCACTAAAAAGCAGCGCCTGAACTGGTTGGATCGACAGATCAACGTGACATCAGCGGCCAAAGCAATCCGTTTGCTCTTAACCCCTGGATTGGGGGTCGTCCACAAGCTTCGAGATTTGTGGACAGGGCACTCAACAAAAACAAAAAGCCCAGCAAAAAAAACAATAAGAGCACGCAACGACTTCTTGGGGAGCTTAGGCTCCCCTTGTCGTTTCTACCCTTCTGGCAGGCATCCTGCTACCCGCCTACACCATTCCCCGAGTAAATGCTAGAATCCCCGCCCATCATGCGGCCATTCTCCTATTATTGGCCGAACATTCCTTCACACAGTGCATCCCATGCTGAAGAAGCTGTTCCAGTCTTTCCGCCCGCCCGTACCGGGCACGCACCACAGGCGCACTACGCCTGAGGTGATCAACAAGAGCCAGCACTCGCTGCAGCGCCACCAGTTCAGCCGCCACGCGGTGAATATCGTGGAACGCCTGCAGAGCGCCGGCTACCAGGCTTACCTGGTCGGTGGCTGTGTCCGCGACCTGATGCTGGGCATTACGCCGAAAGATTTCGACGTCGCCACCAGCGCCACCCCCGAACAGGTCCGTGCCGAATTCCGTAACGCGCGCATCATTGGTCGCCGCTTCAAACTGGTCCACGTGCATTTCGGCCGTGAGATCATCGAAGTTGCCACCTTCCGCGCCCCTCACTCGGAAGACGACCAGGGCGACAGCCACCGTTCGTCGCACAATTCCAGTGGCCGCATCCTGCGTGACAACGTGTACGGCACCTTGGAAGAAGACGCGCAACGCCGCGACTTCACCATCAATGCCCTGTACTACGACCCGGTCAGCGAGCGCATTCTCGATTACGCCAACGGTGTGCACGATGTGCGCAACCGCCTGCTGCGGCTGATCGGCGACCCGACCCACCGCTACCAGGAAGACCCTGTGCGCATGCTGCGCGCGGTGCGTTTTGCCGCCAAGCTGGACTTCGGTATCGAGAAGCACACGGTCCAGCCGATCCGCGAGCTTGCCCCGCTGCTGCGCGAGATTCCGCCCGCACGCCTGTTCGAGGAAAGCCTCAAGCTGTTCCTCTCAGGCCAAGGCGCCATGGCCTTCGAGATGCTGGTCGACCTGCAGCTGTTCGAGCCGTTGTTCCCGGCCAGCGCACACGCCCTGGACGAGCGCCCGACCTACGCCCACACACTGATCAGCCAAGCGTTGCAAAACACCGACCTGCGCGTGAAGCAGGGCAAACCGGTAACCCCGGCGTTCCTGTTCGCCGCACTGCTGTGGCCAGCCCTGCCGGCCCGCGTGCTGCACCTGCAGAACCAGGGCGTGCCGCCGATACCCGCCATGAACGGCGCGGCCCACGACCTGATCGCCGAGCAATGCGCGCGCATCGCCATCCCCAAGCGTTTCACGCTGCCGATCCGCGAGATCTGGGACATGCAGGAGCGCCTGCCACGGCGCAGCGGCAAACGCGCCGACATGCTGCTGGACAACCCTCGCTTCCGCGCCGGTTACGACTTCCTGCTGCTGCGTGAAAGCGCCGGGGAAGATACCGACGACCTCGGCCAGTGGTGGACCGACTACCAGGATGCCAACGACAGCGAGCGTCGCGAGATGATTCGCGAGCTGGGCAGCCGTGACGAAGGTGCCGGCCCGCGCAAACGCAAACGCAGCACCAGCAAACGCAAACGCGGTGGTGACGAGGCGTCCGAGTGAAGACTCGCGCCTACGTCGGCCTGGGCAGCAACCTGGACGCACCCGCCGAACAACTGCGCAGTGCCTTGCAGGCGCTTGACCAGGTGGAGGGTACTCGCCTGGTGGCGGCTTCGGCCTTGTACACCAGCGATTCGCTGCTGCCCGGCCAACCGCGTTACACCAACGCTGTCGCCGCCCTGGACACCGCACTGCCGCCTCTGGCGCTGCTCGATGCACTGCAAGCCATCGAGAACGGCCAGGGCCGCGTGCGCAAGGAGCGCTGGGGCCCGCGCACGCTGGACCTGGACATCCTGCTGTTCGGTGACCTGGTACTCGACGAGCCACGCCTGAAAGTGCCGCATTACCACATGCATGCCCGGCCTTTCGTGCTTTACCCACTGGCCGAACTGGTGCCGGACGACTTCCACCTGGCAGATGGCCGCGCCCTCGCGCAATTGCTCGGCGACTGCCCGTTCGTCGGCCTTGAACGCCTGTAAACCGGGCGTTCCAGCGTTGCACACTGGCACGGTAACGCCAGTAACACCCTGATCGTAACAATGCGGTAACAGGGTGATTGACTTCCCCCACCTCGCTCACGACTATAGGCGTCCCGTGCAGCCCCAAAGTGCCGCATACCCGTATTTAGGCCCGGACGGACCTGTGCCCGAACATCACGCGCGATGATGTGCCGCTCCGGAAGATGACTACACGCGTTGAATGCAGTCGTTTTTTACAGCGCCTGAACGAGGATTTTCCGACATGCCTGAAGTAACCCTTACCACCCTCAATGGCCTCAAGGCCAAGGGTGAAAAAATCACCATGCTGACCTGCTACGACGCGACCTTCGCCAAGGCCGCCAGCCAGGCCGGCATTGAAGTGTTGCTGGTAGGCGACTCGCTGGGGATGGTCCTGCAGGGGCACGACAGCACCCTGCCGGTCACCACGGCGGACATGGCCTACCACACCGCCAGCGTCAAACGCGGTAATGACGGTGCACTGATACTCACCGACCTGCCATTCATGGCGCACGCCACCCCGGAGCAAGCCTTTGCCAACAGCGCCACGCTTATGCGCGCCGGCGCCCACATGGTCAAAATCGAAGGCGCCGCCTGGCTGGCCGAAACCATCCGCCTGCTGGCTGAGCGCGGTGTGCCGGTGTGCGCACACATGGGCCTGACCCCGCAGACCGTCAACGTGCTGGGCGGCTACAAGGTGCAAGGCCGTCAGGAGGCCCAGGCCCGGCAGATGCGCGCCGACGCCATCGCCCTCGAACAGGCCGGCGCGGCCATGCTGCTGCTCGAATGCGTACCCAGCGAACTGGCGGCAGAAATCACCAACGCCGTGGGCATCCCGGTGATCGGCATTGGCGCCGGCAGCGCCACCGATGGCCAGGTGCTGGTACTGCACGACATGCTCGGCCTGTCGCTGAGCGGCCGAGTGCCGAAGTTCGTGAAGAACTTCATGCAAGGCCAGCCCGATATCCACAGCGCGCTCGTCGCTTACGTCGAGGCGGTCAAGCAAGTCAGCTTCCCTGGTAGCGAACACGGGTTCAGTGCATGAATACAGTCAAGACCGTCCGCGAATTGCGCGCCGCCGTCGCCCGCGCTCGCGGTGAAGGCAAGCGCATCGGCTTCGTGCCCACCATGGGCAACCTGCACAGCGGCCACGCGGCCCTGGTAACCAAGGCTGCGCAGCGCGCCGATTTCGTGGTGGCCAGCATCTTCGTCAACCCGCTGCAATTTGGCGCCAACGAAGACCTCGACAAGTACCCGCGCACCCTGGCCGCAGACCAGGAGCGCCTGCTGCAGGCCGGCTGCAACCTGCTGTTCGCGCCCACCGTGGAAGAGATGTACCCCGACGGCATGAGCGTGCAAACCCGCGTCAGCGTGCCCCACCTGTCCGAAGGCCTGTGCGGCGCCAGCCGGCCGGGGCATTTCGAAGGTGTGGCCACCGTGGTCAGCAAGCTGTTCAACATGGTCCAGCCAGACCTTGCCGTGTTCGGTGAAAAGGACTTCCAGCAACTGGCGGTGATCCACGCCATGGTGCGCGACCTGAACATGCCGGTTCAGATCATTGGCGAGCCCACTGTGCGTGCCGAGGATGGCCTGGCACTGTCGTCGCGCAATGGCTACCTCACGCCGGAGCAGCGTGCGACCGCGCCGGTGCTGTACCGCACGCTGCAGCACATCGCAGCGGCCATCGGCCGTGGCCAACGGGACTTTGCCGCGCTGGTCGCCGAGGGGCAGGCGCAGCTGAGTGCTGCGGGGCTGCGCGCGGATTATCTGGAAGTGCGCCATGCCGTGAGCCTACGCCCGGCAATGATCGATGATCGCGATTTGGTGGTGATTGCTGCGGCTTATCTGGGTAACACCAGGTTGATCGACAACCTTTACCTGCATGTGGAAGAAAAGACCGCATAACGGCCTGGGGCTGCTATGCAGCCCATTCGCGGGACAAGCCCGCTCCCATAGCCCTCAAGCCCGACACAGAAACTGTGGGAGCGGCCTTGTGCCGCGAATGGGGCGCAAAGCGCTCCCCAAAATCACCCTGCCATACCCATTCCCAGTGCGTGGCCTTTGCCTATAATGATGCCAGCCTGAACCCGGCAATGACTGCCGTGTCCAAGGCCTCATCACGCACCAAGGGAACCCCGCGCAATGGCGTATTACCGTACACCCCACGATGTGACGGCGCTGCCCGCCTGGCAGGCGCTTCAGCAACACCGCGACGCCATGCAAGGCTTCAGCATGCGCGAAGCCTTCGCCGCCGATGCCCAACGCTTCGACCAGTTCTCCCTGAGCTGCTGCGGCCTGTTCCTCGACTACTCGAAAAACCTGATCACCGAACAAAGCCGCGACCTGCTGGTGAACCTGGCCAACGAAGTGGGCCTGCAGGACGCCATCAAGTCGATGTTCAGCGGCGAAATCATCAACGCTTCCGAAGGCCGCCCGGTGCTGCACACCGCCCTGCGCCGGCCGGTGGGCGACAAGCTGAGCGTCAACGGCGTGAACGTCATGCCGGAAGTGCACAAGGTACTCAACCAGATCACCGAACTGGTCGGCCGCATCCATGACGGCCTGTGGCGCGGCTACAGCGAAAAGCCGATCACCGACGTGGTCAATATCGGTATCGGTGGCTCGTTCCTCGGCCCCGAGCTGGTTTCCGAAGCACTACTGCCTTACGCCCAGCGTGGCGTACGCTGCCACTACCTGGCGAACATCGACGGCAGTGAATTCCACGAGCTCTCGGCCAACCTGCGCGCCGAAACCACCCTGTTCATCGTCTCGTCGAAGTCGTTCAACACCCTCGAGACCCTGAAAAACGCCATGGCTGCGCGTACCTGGTACCTGGCCCAGGGCGGCTCGGAAGCCGAGCTGTACCGCCATTTCATCGCGGTTTCCAGCAACAAGGCCGCCGCAGTGGCGTTCGGCATTCGCGAAGAGAACATCTTCCCGATGTGGGACTGGGTGGGTG
>NZ_JBWKXT010000067.1:0-31123 GCF_059423245.1 Pseudomonas sp. GW460-LB5 | reverse complement strand
CATTCGCGGGACAAGCCCGCTCCCACAGGATTATCACAGGCCGCTGGCATTGCGAGTGGTCTGTGGGAGCGGGCTTGTCCCGCGAATGGGCCGCAACGCGGCCCCATACGGTCTCAGATCAGAACTCGACCTTGACCGCCTGGGAAGCGCGGGTCGCCTTGGCCCGTGCCAGCCCCACCGACTCGTCACGCGCCAGGCACACGCCCATGCGGCGAGTACCGTTGATTTCCGGTTTGCCGAACAGGCGAATGGCCGTGTCCGGCTCGCTCAGTGCTGCGCCCAGGTTAGCGAAGCTGGTCTGTTGCGACTGCCCTTCTGGCAGAATCACCGCCGACGCCGACGGGCCAAACTGACGCACCACCGGAATCGGCAAGCCGAGAATGGCACGGGCATGCAGCGCGAACTGCGACAGGTCCTGGGAAATCTGGGTTACCAGGCCGGTGTCATGCGGGCGCGGCGACACTTCGCTGAACCACACCTGGTCGCCCTTCACGAACAGTTCCACACCAAACAGCCCGCGACCGCCAAGGGCATCGGTGACTGCCTTGGCCACCCGCTGCGACTCGGCCAGCGCTTTCGGGCTCATGGCCTGCGGCTGCCACGATTCCTGATAATCGCCCTTCTCCTGGCGGTGGCCAACCGGCTCCAGGAAGGTGGTGCCGCCAACGTGGCGCACGGTCAGCAGGGTGATTTCGTATTCGAAGTCGATGAAGCCCTCGACGATCACCCGCCCCTTGCCGGCGCGGCCACCTTCCTGGGCGTAGTCCCACGACTTCTGCAGGTCGGCATCGCTGCGCAGCAGGCTCTGGCCCTTGCCGGACGAGCTCATCACCGGCTTGACCACGCACGGGTAACCCACATCGGCCACGGCCTTGGCGTAGTCTTCATAGGTGTCGGCGAAGTGGTACGGCGAAGTCGGCAGGTCCAGCTCTTCGGCGGCCAGACGGCGGATGCCTTCACGGTTCATGGTCAGCTGCGTGGCGCGGGCGGTCGGCACCACGTTGAAACCTTCATTTTCCAGCTCGACCAGGGTGGCGGTGGCGATGGCTTCGATTTCAGGGACGATATAGTGCGGCTTTTCGGCCTCGATCACCGCGCGCAGGGCAACGCCATCGAGCATGTTGACCACGTGGCTGCGATGCGCGACCTGCATGGCCGGGGCATTGGCGTAGCGGTCGACGGCGATCACTTCGACGCCCAGGCGCTGCAGCTCGATCACCACTTCCTTGCCCAACTCGCCACAGCCGCAAAGCAGTACACGGGTCGCGGTGGGCGACAAGGGGGTTCCGATACGGGTCATTTCAGGTCCTCGAAGGCGTCCGGGGCCGCGCCAGGCTTTGCGCCGCCCGCTGAAAAAGGACCGCTATTCTACACCATCAACCGGCGACGGCGGCCCGTCGGGCGCGAAATGCCATGGCCAGCCACACGGCAGTGACACCGGCGAACTTTGACGCCATCGCGGTGCCAATCACCGCCGGGGTCAGGGCGCCGATCATGCCGAAAAAGATGAAGGTATCCACCGGAATGCTCAGCGCCGAGCTTAGCCACAGGCGGTCACGCAGTGGCCGGCGGGTAATGCTGAACACCAGCCAGTCGATCAGCTCGGAAATGAAGAACGCGGTGGCGCTGGCCAAGGCAATGGCCGGCTCCGAGGTGACATAGGACAGCACCAGGGCCACCAGCATGGCAACCAGGGCACCATGGCCGAAGCGGGTCTGCACCATGTCGCGCAGGATGAACACCAGGCCGCCCCAGGCGGACCAGATGATGTCCAGGTGCGGGGCGCTGGAAAAGGCGTAGTTGATCAGCACTACGCTGCTGATGTAGGCAATCAGATAGAACATGGCGGGTCGTCTGTGGGCAAGCCGAACAGATTACCGCTGGCGCCCCCGACAGGCAACGCCGTCCCTGTAGCAGCAGCCTTGTGTCGCGCCTACAGGATGAGGCCAGCCTCTACTGCCCGTTCATGGCAAAGCTTGAGCACCGCCCGGCGCTCATCATTGTCCATACGCCCCCAGCGGCCAATCTCCGCCACGGTACGCTGGCAGCCCGTGCAGATATCCTGCTCGTCCAGTGCACAAATGCTCACGCACGGCGAAGCTACCGGCCGCTCTGCAACATCACTCATCATCAACCACCAGCTCCTGGGCATAACGCTGGGCATTGTGCACGTAATGCGCGGCACTGGCTTCAAGCATGCGTTTCTGCTGTTCTGTCAGTTCACGGACTACCTTGCCGGGCGAGCCCATCACCAGCGAACCGTCCGGGATTTCCTTGCCCTCGGCGATCAGCGCATTGGCGCCGATGATGCAGTGCTTGCCAATGCGCGCGCCGTTGAGGATCACGGCATTGATACCGACCAGGCTGTAGTCGCCCACCGTGCAGCCATGCAGCATGGCGTAATGACCAACGGTAACGCCCTTGCCCAAGGTCAGCGGCGAGCCCATGTCGGTATGCATCACCGTGCCGTCCTGCACGTTGCTGCCTTCGCCAATATCAATGAGCTCGTTATCGCCGCGCAGCACCGCGCCAAACCACACGCTGGCATTGGCCTGCAGGCGCACGTTGCCGATCAGCGTGGCGTTGGGTGCAGCCCAACTGGTGGGGTGGCTTTCGACCCGCAGGTCGCCCAGGCGGTATTTCATGCATGCTCCTCAGGCTGGAACGCAGACGGCGGGGTGAGCCCCGCTCAGGTTTCGATGTAACGCTCTGGTGGCTGGTGCAGGCTGATGCCGGCATCAAACAGCACGTTGACCAGTTCGACGATCATGATCGCCGACAAGCCCCAGATCTTGTATTCGCCATAGCGGTAGCTGGGCACGTACCAGCTGCGCCCCTGATAATCGATACGGTGGGTATGGTCGCGCGGGTCCTGGCGGAAGAATTCCAGCGGCACGGTGAATACTGCCGCGATTTCGGCATCGTTGGCACGGTATTCGACGAAGTCGGGAATAAGCCCGACGAATGGCGTCACTTTAAGGCCGTGCAGCGAAACAAGCGGGCTGAGCGGGCCTATCACTTCCACCAGCCCAGGCGGCAGGCCGATCTCTTCCTCGGCCTCGCGCAGGGCGGTAAACACCAGGTCCGGGTCTTCCGGGTCGCGTCGGCCACCGGGAAAGGCCACTTCGCCACCATGGGTGGACAAGCCCTTGGCGCGCAGGGTCAGGACCAGCTCGGGCGCTTCGCTGCGGGTAATGGGCAAAAGGACCGCCGCTTCAGGGAACCGCCGGTCGGTTTCCAGTGATGCGGGTTGGTGGTTGCTCATTCGGCGAAGTAGCTCGTCCAGCATTGCGCACGCTCGTATCCAAGGCCTGCCTTGCATGATGCACCAAAGCCGCGAAGCACCCAAGCCCCTGCGCTTGCGGCAGACCTGCCTGCACGCCAAGATAGCCCTGAACAAAAGGAACCTCACATGAAATTCTGCAGCGCGTGCGGCCAGCCGGTCACTCAGCGGATTCCCGAGGGCGATAGCCGCCTGCGGTATGTCTGCGAGTCTTGCCAGACCATCCACTACCAGAACCCCAACATCGTCGCTGGCGTACTACCGACCTGGGGCAGCCAGGTGCTGCTGTGCCGGCGCGCCATCGAGCCACGCCGTGGCTTCTGGACCCTGCCTGCCGGGTTCATGGAGAACGGCGAAACCATCGACCAGGCCGCCCGTCGCGAAACCGTCGAGGAAGCCTGCGCCCGGGTCGGACCCATGAGCCTGTACCAGCTCTTCGATTTGCCGCACATCAACCAGGTGCATGTGTTCTTCCGCGCAGAACTCGCAGACCTGGCGTTTGATGTGGGTATCGAAAGCCTGGAAGTGCGGTTGTTCGAACAACATGAGATTCCGTGGGGCGAGCTGGCTTTCCGCACCGTCACACGCACACTAGAATGCTACTATCGCGACCGCATCGGGGCGCACTACCCCATAGGCCATGAGTACCTGCCGCCGATGAACGTCTCGACCTCGACCTCTACTTAGAAGAAGCCTTCAGGGATACCGTTCCATGCGCTGGTTGCTTGCCCTTTTCTGCCTTTGCGTTACCTCGGTGTCCCAGGCGGCCTTCACCGAGACCATCATCCGCAAGCCTGTGCCGGCAGCGCAAACGCCGTCGCCTTCGCAGCAGGCCATGCAACCGCTGATCGACAAGGTGCTGGTGATCAAGTCCGAGCGTCGCTTGCAACTGATCAGCCGTGGCGAGCCGCTGAAAACCTACCGCATTTCCCTGGGCAAGCAGCCCAAGGGCGCCAAGCAACGCGAAGGCGATAAAAAAACCCCTGAAGGCCTGTACTGGCTGGACTGGCGCAAGCAGAGCGACCGCTTCAACCTGGCCATGCACATCAACTACCCGAACGTGAGCGATGCCGCCCGCGCCACGCGCGAAGGGGTGAGTGCCGGCAGCATGATCATGATTCACGGCACGCCGATCAACGACGAGTACCCGGAGTGGTACTTCCATACCCTGGACTGGACCGACGGGTGTATTGCCATGCGTAACCGTGACATGCAGGAGGTCTGGGACCTGGTACGTGATGGCACGTTGATCGAGATCAGGCCCTGATATAGGGCCTTCCGGCAAAGGTTGTAGGAACCTTCCCACCACTTTACGCGACCTTGCCTCACAGTTGCTTAGGCAAGGTACTGCATCCAGGCGAATGCCTTAATTTTTAGCATCCACGCAGACGAGTACGAAGACCGTACATCATTTGCGGGGTGTATCAATGCCGTGCCTGTTTTACCGCATCGCCCGTTGGCTGCCAGCCAGTTGCCTGTCAGGCCTGTTGTCCATCGCCCAGGCGCTGGCCGACGACCCGGCCAGCCAGCAACTGCGCGATCAACAGCATGGGCTGCGGCAGCTGGAGCAACAGCAGCGCCTGGAACGCTGGCAGCGTGCGCCCGCCGCAGCTCAACCCACCGACAGCACGCCTCGCCCCCCCCACGACGCCCGCTGCTGGGCAGTCGATGGCGTGCGCGTGGCGGGCAACCACCAGCTTTCAGAGACGGCGCTGGCGCCAATCATCCGCGCCCTCACCCCTGCCTGCATGGGCATCGCCGACATAAACCGGCTGCTCCAGGCCATCACCCGGCGCTACGTGCAAGCCGGCTATCCGACCAGCCGACCTTACCTGCGGCAAGCACCAGAGAACGGCGCACCGTTGGACATCGTCATACTCGAAGGCTTTGTCGAATCCATCGAACTGGCGGGCCCCGACCTGCCCTTGTCCCTCTCCAGCGCATTCCCGGGCCTGCTTGGGCGGCCACTGTACCTGCCAGACCTTGAACAAGGTCTGGACCAGCTCAACCGCCTGCGCGCCTACGAGCTGACCGCCACCCTGCTGCCCGGCGAACTGCAGGGCGGCTCGCGCGTGGTGGTGCAGCCAGACAAGGTCGCGTCACGATGGCACCTGGACAGCCGCTTCGACAACCGTGGCAGCGAGCTGACCGGTCGTCACCGCGTCAACCTTGGCATTGGCCTGGACAGCCCCTTGGGCCTCAATGATGACCTGCGCCTGTCGCTGACCAGCACCGTGCTCGATACCCCTGGAAAAAGCCAAGGTCTATCGCTGTACTACAGCATCCCCTATGGCGCCTGGTCGCTGTCGCTCAGCGCCAGCGAACTGCGCTACCAGGCGCCGCTGCCCGGCAGCGACAAGGCTGCCGACGGCAGCAGCAGCTATCAGGGCCTGGGTATCGAACGGGTATTGTGGCGCAACGCGCAAGGCATGCTCAGTGCCAGCGTGCGGCTGGACCGCAAGCAATTGGTCAACCGCAGCGCTGGCGCTGTCATCGTCCAGCAGAGCCCGACCCTGACTACGGTGGAAGCCGGTATCAACCTGCTCTGGCTGGAAGGTGGTTTGTGGAACGGCTACCTCGGGGTTGCCCAGGGCATTGACGCATTCGGTGCCGACCAATCGCCACTGGGTGCGCAGCGCCTGCGCCCGGACTTTCGCAAGTACCGCGCCAGCCTGCTGCACCTGCGCCAGGGCCCGGCCCGTAACCCATGGCGCTGGCAGAGCGAGCTGGGGCTGCAGTACAGCGGCGATCAGTTACCTGCCGTCGAGCAGTTACTGGTCAGTGACGACTCTGCCGTGCGGGGGTTTCGTCTGCGCACTTACTCCGGCGCCAGCAGCGCCGTCTGGCGCAACACGTTCAGCCAACCGCTGCCCCTCCCCTGGGCTTCTCCCGTCCAGGTTCGCCCGTACATCGGCCTGGATCTGGGCTGGACCCGTACCGCCCAAGGCAACCCGTCACAACGCCTGGCAGGGGCGGCCGCCGGGCTGGAGCTGAGCCTGCCCGGCAGCCGCCTGCGCCTGGACTACCAACGCGCCTTGAACGCCAGCGACCTGCCCCGCCCGCTGCTGGAACCGGGGTTTTGGGTACTGGACTGGACCCTGAGCATCTGATTCACCCACAACAAAGAGAACGAGAAAATGCAAACACTCTCGCAGTTACCGCCCATTCGCCCGAACACCCTGCGCTGGGCCATCTTCCTCGCCTTGCTCGGCTCCAGCGCCGCACTGGCAGACAGTGCGCTGGAGGCAGCCAGCGGACCGGGTGGCATGCCGGTCATCCACAACGGCCACGGAATACCGGTGATCGACATCGTGCCGCCCAATGCCAGCGGGTTGTCCCACAACCAGTTCATCAACTACAACGTTGGCAACCCGGGCCTGGTGTTGAACAACGCCACCGGAGCCGGGCAGTCGCAACTGGCCGGCGCCTTGGCCGCCAACCCGCAGTTTCAGGGCCAGGCCGCTTCAACCATCCTCAACGAGGTAGTCAGCCGCAACGCTTCAATGATCGAAGGGCCGCAGGAGATCTTCGGGCGCCCGGCCGACTACATCCTGGCCAACCCCAATGGCATCACCCTCAATGGCGCAAGCTTCATCAACACCACGCGCGCAGGCCTGGTGGTTGGCACCCCGGAATTCGAGCAGGAGCAACTGCGCTACCTCGACACGCTCAACGCCAGCGGCTCTCTGCAGGTACTGGAGCAGGGGCTGAGCAATACCGCTGGCGCCATTGAACTGATTGCGCCGCGCGTGGACAGCAAAGGCCTGCTGACGGCCAGCGAAGCGCTCGACATCACGGTCGGGCGCAACCGTATCGACAGCCGCAGTGGCGAGGTGGTCGAACACCTGCCCAGCCCCACGTCGAGCATTGATGCCAGCCTGTTCGGTGCAATGCGCGCTGGGCGGATCCGCGTGGTGAGCACGGCCGAGGGCGCAGGCGTGCGGGTGGGCACATCACAGATTCTGGGCACGGAGGGGGTGGAAATACGCTCGGCGGGGCGTCTGCATGTCAGCGGCGAGGCCGACACCCCCGCCGAGCTGCGCAGCGAGCACGGTACACTGAAACTCACCGCTGCCGATGACCTGACGCTTGAAGCGGTCGACGGCCAGGCCCCGCGAATCGAAGCCAAGGCCGGCAAGAAGCTGACGCTGGATGCCAAGACCCGCGAGCGCATCGAACACGACACTGACAGCTGGAACAAAAAGTTCTTGTTCATCACCCGCGAAACCTACAACCGCAAAACCACCACCACCGAGCAGCAGCAACAGGGCAGCCAATTGCTGGGCAGTGACAGCGTGCTGCTGCAGTCCGGTGACGACATGCGCATGACCGCCGCGAACGTGGCGGCAGGCAACACGCTGACGGTAGACAGCGGCGCCGGCCTGGACATCGTGGCCGGCATCGACAGCCAGCGCGTCGAAGAGCAGGTGCGCCATCGCAAGGACTTGTGGCGCGGTGACCGGGATACCGATCAGCTGAAGGAAACCGCAAACGGCAGCACTCTCGGCGCCACGCACATGAAGATCAAGGCAAGCGGCAACCTCAATGTTCAAGGCAGCAGCTTGCAAAGCCGCGGCGATATGGCCATCCATGCGAAACAGGCTGATATCGGCACCACCACCCTGCAAGAGCGCGGAACCGGGCGTAACTACCGTGGCGACCTGGTATCAGGCACCTTCTTTGCCGACCGCGAAGGGAACGACAGCGAGGGCCAGGCCATTGCCGGCAGCACAGTTGCGAGCGATGGCAAGCTTACCGTGACAGCCGAAAAGGTCGCCATCAAAGGCAGTACCGTGCACGGCAAACAGGACGCGGTGCTTTACAGCGACAAAGGGGCGCTGGCCATCGAGGCTGACCACAGCCGCAGCACTTCCACCCACCGTACCCAGGACAGCAAGCTGTTCGGCCTGATTGGCAATGAGCATGAAAGCACGGACCGTAAACAGCAGGTACTGGTCAGCGACGTCAGCTCGGCCAGCAACCTGCGCCTGGCCAGCGCCGCCGATTTACGCATCCAGGGCGCCAAGATCGAAGCTGGCAAGCACTTGCAGGTCGAGGCTAAAGGCGATCTGCGGGTGGGCAGCGCGCAATCGGTCGATGAGCGCGAAACCCGCGACCAGCATCGCGGCTTCACAGCCAGCGCCAGGCAATTCCAGGAAGCCGAGGATGGCAAACCCGAGTCCCGCCAGTACGCAGCTGGCGTGGCGTACGAGGTGGCTACCAGCACCACCAGGCAACGCACGACCGGCCAGGTCGCCAGTGAACTCAAGGCTGCCTCGGTGGGCATGAACAGTGGCGCACACCTGCAGGTCAACGCCAGCAAGGTCCAGGCCACTGCCGGTGGCCTTGATGTACAGGCGCGTAAAACGACGCTGGGCGCAGCCCGCAATGACCGCGACGCGACCACCAGTACCACCCACAGTGGTGGCGGTTTGACGGTAACCGGCGGCATCGACCGGCTGGGCAGCGCGTTCGAAGGCCATCACAACCGCGAGGTGCGGACTGAGCGCGAAAGCAAGGTGCAGCGCAGCGAGTTGCAAGCCAGCGGCGATCTTGAATTGCGCAGCGACGACCTGGTCACCGAGGCCGCACGCGTCAAGGCCGGCAACACCTTGCAGGTGACCGCAAAACGCATCGACAACCGCGCGGTGCAGGATACCCAGGCGCATGAGCAGCGCCGTGACGACTGGTCGGGCAGCCTGGGCGCGAGTGTCGAGTACCGCGACCTGACCCGCCCCATCGAACGCCTGGTACTGGGTGAGGAAGCCGCTCGCTTCCAGCAGGCCTCGCCCGAAGATGCCATGGCGCTGCCCAGCGCAGGTGCCGACATGACCGTCGAGCACCTCAAGCGCCTGGAAAACCAGCGCCGTGGTTTTGCCCAGGTGAGCGAGCTGTCAGGGGCCAAGGCCGAGGTCAAGGCCGACGCCCTTGCAGACCAGGGCACCCAATGGCGGGCCACTGCCGGCTCGCTGAAGATCGAGGCGCAGCAACATGATTTGCGCGCCGCCAGGAACAGTGAGGAAACCAGCGTACAACGTCTGGCCTATGGCGGCGACGCACGCCTGGACACCAGCACCGGCAAGGACCTGAATGTGCGCGTGGCAGGCAAAGGCGGGTCGCTGGATAAAAAGGCTAGCGCCAGCACGGCTGTGCCGGGCAGCCTCTACGGGCAACAGGGTATCCAGGTCCAGCTGGGGAGCGATGGCCGCTACGAAGGCGCCCGCATCGATGGCGGTGAAGGCAGCGTGGTCATGCACAGTGCCGGCTCGCTGGCCCTGCTGCAGGCGACCGACCAGGCCGAACAGCAGTCACGCCAGCTCGACGGCAATGCCTGGACCAAAGTCGGCAATCGACCAGGCAGCACCGGTGTCGATTCCCGTGGCTATCTCGACCACGGCCAACAGCTGAGCACGCAGACCAAGGCCCAAGTGGCGCAAATCGACGCCAAAGGCGAGGTGCAGCTGACCAGCACAGGCGACCTGATGCTCGAAGGCACCCGCATTGGCAGCCGAGCGGCCAAGACCGGCGACATTCTGGTGCAGAGTGGTGGCCAGCTGCAGGTCAAGGCCGCCAGCAATACCCAGCAAGCCACCGGCGCCAAGCTGGGCGGCGGCCTGGAACTGGCGGTGAAGGCAGGCGAGACCAAGGGGGGCGCCATAGGCGGCCACTTCAGCCACGGCAAGCAGAACGAAAAGGCGCGGCAGGCGGTCGATGCCCAGTTTGCAAGCAACGGCACACTGACCCTGAGCAGCAACGCCCGCGAGGACGTCGCCCTGCACCTGCAAGGCCTGCAGGCCACGGCCGGGCAGATCAGCCTCGAGGCCCCGAATGGCGGCATGCGGGTGGAGGCCTCCTCCAACCAGGAGCAACGCGACAACCTTGACATCACCGCCGGTGCCGGTTTCAACATCGCCCAGGGCGCACTCGACACACGCGGCGTACATGGTCGCCTGAAGGTGGCACTCGACAAGCGCGACAACCTCACCTGGAATGCCAGTGACCTGCGCGCCGAGCGCATCGACCTGAAAAGCCTCAGCGACACCCGGATCGAGGGCACAAGCCTGGAAGCGGGGCACATCGGTGGCGCGATCGACGGTGACCTGTACATCGCCAGCCGCAAGGACAGCGTCGATACCCTGAGCGTGAACGGCGATGCCAGGCTCAGCCAGGAGAAAAACCCGCAGGGCTATGTCAACGCAGCCACTTCGATGGCAGGGCCGCTGGCGAGCAAGGTCGAGAAAAAGGCCGGTCCGGCCCTGAGCAAGGCTGAGCCTGGGTTCTCGCCAACCTTCAGCCTTGACGTGTCGCATGTGCAGCGCGACGGCGTGGCCCATCAGGCCGTGCTCAAGGGCCGCGACGGTATCGACCTGCAGGTCGGTGGCAATGCCCGGTTGCTGGGGGCACGCGTGCAGTCGGCCAAGGGCGACGTGGTGCTCGACGCCGACGCGGTCACCCGGGAAACGCTGAGCGGTAGTGACTATCGCCGGGACGTGTCGCTCAATGCATCCAACTCGCCAGTGGACCTGGGCACGGCCATCGCCGAGATGGCCAAGGGCAAAGGGGCTGCGGAGGGGGAAAATGCGCTGGACCTGGGTGTATTGAGGACCAGTGGCTACAGCCGCAGCGAGCAATGGGCTTCGAGTGTGCAGGGTAAGAAAAACTGAAGCACACGCGCAGGCCGCGCAAGACCAAGTCGAGCGGCCCCGGCAGGAGCAACCGCCCCTGCCGGGGGCCGCGTCAGGTTGCGTTTTACCAGCGTAGGTCTCGCTGCCCCGCCAGCGCCTGGGGCCCGAGCCATTGGGCGCCCCGCAACAATGGCGTCAGTGCCGCCTCTGGTTGCAGCTCGAATACCACCTCTGCCCGGCGCGCCCCGAGGTCGGCATCCACGTCCAATTGGTGCTGCCCCTGCTGCGCCAGTTGCCCACGAAGCCGCCACCCACTGTGGCAGTCCATCTCCAGCCAGCCCTGCCCCAAGCCCAGTGACCATGGCTCGCTCAGGGCCAGGTCGGTTACCGTTACGCGGCCTTCGCTGGCTCGGCATAGCCGCCCTGCCCCCTGCACCTTCAACGCGCCCTGCCACTGACCCGCCAGACGATAATCCGTGGACACCGTCGCCTCGGCGCCCAGTGCGGTAACCTCCATCTGCCAGCGCCATGGCCAGCCCGCGATGTGCAACTGCCAGCCCTGCCCCTGGACGCCAAACTGCGCATCCGCCTGCAAGTGCCAAGGCTGCACCGCCCAGCGCAGCGGCCCGACTGGCCCTAGCTGATGTGCCTGGCCTTGCCAAAGGCTCCCGCTCACCTCACGCATTGGCAGGCCGGACGCACGCACCAGCCAATTGGCCGGCAGCTCAACCAGCAGCGTCAGCACGAAGACCAGCAGAACCCACACCATCGCTCTGCGGTTCATGGCTGCACCCGCACATCGAACCGTAACCCCTTGCCATCCAGCTCCAGCCCCCATTGCAGCGGCTGTGCGCCTTCTGCGCGCAGGCTTTGCAACCAGCCTTGCAGGGCCCGCTCATCAGCCACCTGGCCCTGCAGTTGCCAGGTGTTGCCCTGCACATCGACCTCGGCCAGTTCGATCTGCCGGGCCTGGGCCGACTGGCGTAGCCGTTCCAGGTTCAGCCCGGGGCCGCCATGCAGGTTGGCGGCTTGTTCTGCCAGCCCCCGCCACTGGCTGAGCTCGCGCCATTGCGCCAAGCCCTCGCGCACCGCCAGGAAGGTCAGCAACACGGCAATCAGCAACCAGGCGAATTTCAGCCGATGGCGCTGCATCCAGGCCCGGTTCATGCGGCCACCCCCAAGTCGAAGACCACTTCACCACCCTGTACCTGTACGGCAGCACCGGCAGCGTTGGCCATGTCCTGCCAGGGTGGCGCGGCGCCGTCGCCCTCTAGCCGCAAGTGCCAGCGCTGGCCGTCGAAACGCACCGCTTGCAGGCGCCAGCCGGGGTGATCCTGCAGCCAGGCCTGTAACGCTGCCTGCAGGTCTTCAAGCTGGCGGGTGCGTACCTGCTGCTGAAGCTCGCTTTCGCGCAGGCGCTTGAGGGCCTGCGCGGCGTGGCGTGGGCTGGCCTGCTCGCCCGTCACGGCAATGACCTGAGCGCGCCAAAGTTGTGCCTGGCGCCATTGCTGGCTCAACCACAGCCCGCCCCAGACTGTCGCCAGTACCAGGCAGGCTGCCAACAGTCGTTGCTGCGGGCGTGAAACGTCGGGCAACGAAGGGGCCTTGCGTGCACGTTCGAACAGGCCGGGTATCGTGTCGAGCGGCGCAAGCGCGCCTGGCCAGTTTCCACTCAGCGGCACGCTTTGCAGATGTGCCCACGGTTGCTGCGGCGTCTCACCCAGTGCTTGCGGCCATGCCAGCCAATGCTCCTGCCCGTCCTCGGCCAGCCCTTTGTACAAGGACATGCCGGGCGTGCGCTGCCAATGCCAGGCGGTGCCTGCCTCAGGCCCCGGCAGCAACTGCAACTCCGCCCAGCAACGCTCTACCTGCCAGCCCCATGCGGCACACTGCCCGCGCCAGCCGTCCAGTTGCTCACGCGCCACCACCAGCAAGCGAAGGTGCCCCGGCGCACGGGCCAGGCACGCGCAGCTGACTTCGTCCGGCGGTTGCAGCAAGCGGTCTTCGAGCAACAACGGCCACTCCTCACGCTTGAGCCCGGGTGGGGCGGGCACGTGGAAGAGGCTGCAGGCCTCGGCAGGCAGAATCAGGGCAACCCGGGCTTGCAGGTTAGCCGGTGGCTCACCCTGCCCCTGGCTTTGCACGGTGCCACCGTCCGCCAGCGCCCAGTGCCAGACATCACCCGGGCGCAGCAGCAACCAGGGCTGAGCAAATCTGCGCTGTCGCCATTCAAATTTCATGAGCGCCCCCACGGGAGGGCGAAGGTGCAGACATAAGGTGCTCCATCACGCTGCAGTTCCAGGCGCACGCCACGGCCGGGGTGCGCAGGCTGGTCAGAAGGCCAGGCCAGCCAACGGCCGCCCTGGTAATAAAGGATATTCATGGCACCGACCCGGTCGAGCCGCTCACGCTGTACCCAGTGCGGTGCGGCGGCGGCGTACAGGTCGGCCGAGCTTTCCAGCAGCAGGCGCTGCTCACGGGGCTCGAAGCGCAAGCGCTGGCGTTGCAGGCGCGAGCCGCCTTCGGCTTGCGGCAGGCCGGTGGTGGCAACCCACTGCAACTGGTTGCTTGCCGGTTGCCAGTCCAGCCAGCGGCTGGCCAGCGGCAGACGCTGGTCGTAGACGCGGCGCAGCACCGGGCTGTCGAAACGCCGCTCAAGGGCCAGGCAAAAGTCCAGCACCGAGGTTTCCTGGGTGGTCACCTGCAGGCGCTCGCGCACTTTCAGCCAGCCATTGACCAACGCAGCGAGCATGATGCCGAGCAGGACGGTCAGGGCCAGGGCGACCATCAGTTCGATCAGGGTAAGGCCTGCCTGGCGGCGCTTCATGTATTGATGCTCGGGTTCAATGCCTGCACAGAACCTTTGTAGGAGCAGTGGTGGCGAGCTTGTCATGGGCGCTCCAGAAACACGGTGTACTGGCCCAGTGGCACGCGTTGGTCGCGGTCGGCGAACAGTTGCAGCTCGCCACGGCGCAGGTCGCGCACACCAGTGCGGCGCAGTTGCAGTTGCCAATGACACGGCTGGCCACCCTGGCTCAGTTCACCCCTCACCGGGTTGGCGGCAGGCCAGAATTGCTCGACGGCGAAGCGTGTTTGCAGTTCGCGGGCACACAACAGGCCAAGGCGGTGTTGTTGCAGGTTGTGCTGCACGGCCAGGCGCTGACGCAGGACCTGGCTGGTGATCACCGCCAGCACAGCGGCGATCGCCAAGGCCACAGTGACCTCCAGCAAGGTGAAGCCACGCTGGCGTCGCTTCATGGTGCAACCGCTACCTGTAAACGGCCATCGCGGCTCCAGGCCCATTGCTGGCTGCCATCGGCCCAGCGCCAGCGCACGCTGCCCGGCTGTGCCCAGCCATGCGGGGTAAACAGCAAGTGGGGCTGCGGGCTGGCGGGCCAGTCCGGGTGCAGGCCCTTGGGCCAGTCGCCAAGCCCGACCGCTTCGACCACCCAGGCATTCCCCTCACGCCGCACGAACTCCGGGCGTCGGCCATTCCAGCGCAGGCCCCGCAGTTGCCCGGCATGCCGGGCCAGCGCGGCCTGGGCGCGAGTTTCGCTGGCCAGGCGTTGCAGGGCCTGATCGACACGGGCCTGGCCACCGCCGAGGCCGACCACTGCCAGGCCTGTCATCAGCCCGGCGATGGCCAGCACCACCAGCAATTCGATCAGGCTGAAGCCCCGCTGACGGCGCACCCTTACAGCGCCCAGTTACCCAGGTCGGCATCCTGGCCTTCGCCGCCTGGCTGGCCATCGGCACCCAGCGAGTACACATCAACCCGGCCATGTTCACCGGGCATGCGGTACTGGTACGGGGTGCCCCACGGGTCTTGCGGCAGGCGTCGCACATAGCCGTCGCTGCGCCAGGCCCGCGGCAGCGGTTCCTGGCTAGGTTTTTTCACCAGTGCGGCCAGGCCCTGCTCGCTGCTGGGGAAGCGCAGGTTGTCCAGCCGGTACATGTCCAGCGCCTGCTCCAGGGTGGCCAGGTCGGCCATTACCTTCTGCTTCATGGCCTTGTCCTGGTTGCCCAGCACGCTGGGTGCAACCACGGCGATCAGCAGGCCGATGATGAAGATCACCACCATGATTTCCATGAGGGTGAAACCGCGCTGGCGGTTACGTCGATGCTGCATGGCAGTGCTCCTTGTATTCACAGTTGCAGGCCCTGGTTGAGTTGCATGATCGGCAGCAGCACCGCCAGCACGATGAACAGCACCACGGCGCCCATCACCAGGATCATCAGGGGTTCGAACAGCGCCATGGCGGTATCCACCTGGCGCGCAAAGCCACGCTCCTGGTCGTCGGCCACACGCTCGAGCATGTCGGCCAGGGTGCCGCTGGCCTCGCCGCTGCCGACCATGTTCACCAGCAGCGGCGGGAATTGCTGGCTGGCATCCAGGGCACGGTGCAGGCTGGTGCCGCCCTGCACTTGCTGGCGCACCTGCTCCATGGCCAGGCGTATGCGCCGGTTGCCGACGGTTTCGGTGGCCACTTGCAAGGCTTCGAGCAGGGCCACGCCACTGCCGCTGAGAATCGCCAGGCTGCGCGCCAGGCGTGCGCTTTCCAGCACCTGCAACAGGCTGCCGATACGCGGCAAGCGCAGCAGCAACTGGTCACGGCGCAGGCACCAGTGCGGCTTGCGCAGCAGCCAGGTGCCAAGCCCACCCGTCAATAGCGCCAACCCCAGCAACCAGGGCCCGGCGTGCACCAGCCCCTGGCTCAGGCCGATCAGCAACGCGGTAATCAGCGGCAGGCTTTGCCCGGCGTGGGCAAACTGTTCGGTGAGCTTGGGCACGACAAAGGTCATCAGGCCGATGACCACGGCAAGCGATACGCCCATCAATACGGTGGGGTAGATCAGCGCAGTACGCGCCTTGTGTTGTTGCCGTTGCACCTGTTCCAGGTGGTCGGCCAGCCGGGTCAGCACCTGTGCCAGGCGCCCGGAGCGTTCGCCGGCCTCGACCAACGCGCAGTACAAGCCAGTGAACGGCGCCCCCTGGCGGGCCAGGCTGCGGGCCAGGCCCAGGCCTTCGGCGAGAGCGCCGCGCAGGGCCACCAGCACACTGTGCAGGGTCGGCTGGCGCAGTTGGCGTTCAAGGGTGGCCAAGGCATCGACCAAGGGGATGCCGGCACCGGTCAGCGTCGCCAATTGACGGGTTAGCTCACACAGTTGGGGCTGGCTCAGACGCTGGCGCCGGGGTTGCCGGTTGCTGATGTCCTGGCGCTGCAGCTGGCGGGCAAACAGGCCCTGCTCGCGCAGCAACTGGCGCGCATGGCGTTCGCTGTCAGCCTGCAGGCTGGCCTTGCGGGTCTTGCCGGTGAGGTCCACGGCCAGGTAGCGATAGGTCGGCATGGGTTAGCCCTGCACCACGCGCAGCACTTCGGCCAGGCTGGTCTCGCCACGGGCCAGGCAGTCGCTGGCCATCGCGACCAGGCTCTGCCGGCGTTCGGCCAGGTAATCCTGCATGGCCAGTTCACTGGCGCCGTCATACAGCAAGCCGATCAGCCCGGCATCCAGCTCGATGAATTCGTACAGGCCCACGCGCCCGACATAGCCGCTGCCCTGGCACAGCTCGCAGCCCACCGCGTGGTAGCTGCTACCCAGCGCCGCCAGTTCCGGCCACAGGCCACGCTCGGCATGTTGCAGCGGCTGCGCTACGGCGCAACTGCACAGGCGCCGCACCAGGCGCTGGGCCAGCACCCCACGCAGGCACGAGGCAATCAGGAACGGTTCGATGCCCATGTCGCGCAGGCGGGTCACCGCGCCCACAGCACTGTTGGTGTGCAGGGTGGACAGCACCAGGTGGCCGGTCAGGCTGGCCTGCACGGCGATCTGCGCGGTTTCCTGGTCACGGATTTCGCCGAGCATGATCACGTCCGGGTCCTGGCGCAGAATCGCACGCAGGCCACTGGCAAAGGTCAGCCCCGCACGTGGGTTGATAGCGGTCTGGCCGATGCCGGCGATGGCGTATTCCACCGGGTCCTCGACAGTGAGGATGTTGCGGCTGCCATCGTTGAGGCTGTTGAGGCTGGCGTACAGGGTGGTGGTCTTGCCTGAACCGGTCGGGCCGGTGGACAGCACGATGCCATTGGGGCGGGCCAGGCAGCTGCGCAGGCCTTGCAATACCGAGGGCGGCATACCCAGGTTGCCCAGCGCCAGCAAGCTGGCCTGCTTGTCGAGCACACGCATGACCACGCGCTCGCCATGAATGCCGGGCAGGGTCGAAACCCGCACATCCACCTCACGCCCTGCCGCGCGCAGGGTAATACGGCCGTCCTGGGGCTGGCGCTTCTCGGCGATATCCAGGCGTGCCATGACTTTGATCCGCGACACCAGCATGGCCGACAGCGCACGTGGCGGGCGCAACACTTCGCGCAGGTGGCCATCGACCCGCAGGCGCACCACCAGGCTTTGCTCGAAGGTTTCGATATGGATATCCGAGGCACGCAGGCGCAGGGCCTGGCCGAACAGACCATTGATCAGGCGGATTACCGGGGCTTCGTCATCGCTTTCCAGCAGGTCTTCGATCTGCGGCATCTCGCTCATCAGGCTGTCCAGGTCGACCTGGTCGCCAATGCCTTCGATCAACGCTTCAGTGGCGCCATCGCCAGCCTGGTACAGCTGGCCGAGGCGCTCATCGAACACGGCAGGTTCCAGGTATTCGAGCCTGCACGGCTGGCCATGCACCCGCAGCAGCTCCTGCACCTGGGCACTGTCGGCGTCGGGCCGCAGCCACAGCTGCCAGCCCTGTTCCGTGGTGGTCATGGCCACCCCGCTCTGCCGCGCCTGGCGATAGGGCAGCATCACCAGGCACCGCCTTCGAGGCGCGCGCGGCTGGAGGGGAATACCTGCAACAGCGGCGTACCCTCGGCAAGGTCCGGCAGTTGCAATGGCGTGGTCTGCTGCAAGGTGCGGTATTTTTCTTCGCTGAGCCCGGCCAGGCTCGGCCCGTCCCGCAGAATGCGCGGGCGGATGAACACCATCAGGTTCTGCTTGGTGTTTTTGCTGGCATCGGAGCGGAACAGCCGGCCCAGGTAAGGGATGTCACCGAGCAGCGGCACGCGCTGGTTGCTGGTGCTCAACTCGTCGCTGATCAGGCCGCCGAGAATGACCAGGCCATTGTCTTCCACCATGACTTTGGTCTTGATCTCGCGCTTGTTGGTGATCACGTCACTGGCCGCGCTGGACTCGGCGATCGACGACACTTCCTGGACAATGTCCAGGCGCACGCTGTTGTCGATGTTGATCTGCGGCTTGATGCGCAGCTTCACCCCGACTTCTTTGCGCTCGATGGTCTGGTAGGGGTTGGCGTTGTTTTGCGTCACCGAGCCGGTAACGAACGGCACTTCCTGGCCGACCAGGATCGATGCTTCGGCATTGTCCAGGGTCAACAGGGTAGGCGTGGACAGCAGGTTGAAGCCGCTCTTGCCCTTCAGCGCATTGACCAGCATGGCAAAGTTGAAGCCGCCGCCGAAATGGCCGATGCCCGCCGTGGCGCCGGTAGTCGCGGACAACAGGTCGCCAAGGGCCTGGTTGTCACCGCTGGCAGCAGCCCCGGCAATGTTGGCGATGTTTACCCCATTGCTGCCGAAATTGACGATGCCGGCCCCGAATTTTTCGTCGGCAAACAGCCATTGCACGCCCAACTCCTGGGCGCTGCTATCGGACACCTCGGCGATGATGGCCTCCACCACGACCTGGGCGCGGCGGATGTCCAGCTGTTCGACGATGGTGCGGTAGGCGGCCAGCTCGCTGTCGGGGCCGACCATGACCACGGCGTTGGTGCCTTCTTCGTACTCCAGACGGATGCCCGGGGCACCGGCAGCGGCCATCACCGGCCGGTCCTTGGCCTCGCCTTCGCCCGTGCCTTCAGCCGGCGCCATGCCTTCCTGACCAAGCCCGCGCAGCACCTTGACCACTTCACCTGCGTTGGCGTGCCGCAGGTAGATGACTTGGGTACTGCCGCTGCCGGGTGCTTCCTGAGGGCGGTCAAGCTGGCGCAGCAAGCTGGCGATACGGTCCAGGTTGCTGCGCCAGTCGGTTACCACCAGCTGGTGCGCCGCCGGGTACGGGGTGATCACCCCCACCCGTGGGTCGATCAGCGGTTTGAGGATACCCAGCACCTGCTCGCTGGCGGCGTTGCGCACATTGAATACCCGAGTTGCCACGCTGTCACTGCCCTCGCCCTGCTGCCCACCCGCCTCCACCGGCACCGGCTCCAGGCGCGCGGCCTGGTCGGGGACAATCTTCACGCTGCCGTTGGGCAGGTCGACGGTGGCGTAGCCCTGGGCGCGCAACTGCGCCAGGAAGATGTCGTAGATGGCATCGGCGTCGTGCAGGTCAACGGTGCGCACGGTGACCTTGCCCTTGACCCGGGGGTCGACGATGAAGGTGGTGCCGGTGATGCGCGACACGCTGTCGATGAATTCGCCCAGTTCGGTGTCGACGAAGTTCACCTCGTACATCGGCGTACCATTTTCATCGAACACTGGCTCTTCGGCGCGTGCCTCAGGCAGGCCTGTGGCCAGGGCCAGGCTCAACACGGCGGCCACGCAGTATCTAACAGGCATCGTTCATCCTTGCCGCTTGAAGCCGGTCACGGCGGGGCGTGGCGGCCAGGGCAAGCGTTCACGCCGCCCCTGGTTGTTGAAAATCAGGCCATCGGTGTCGATGTCCTGCAGCACGATCCCCGGCGCCAGGCGCTGACCGCGGGCCAGGGTGCGCACCTGCTGGCCGTAGCGCAGCACCACTACGCTGGAAGACAGCGGCTGCGCCCTGAGGCCGCCGAGGTAGTGCAATGGCAGGCGGGTAATGGCGATGGCGCCATCGTCGATGGGCGCTTGCCAGTGCCCGACCATCAGCCCGGGCAGCGGGTTGGCGGCGGCCACCGGCGCGATGGCCGGTTGCGGCTGGCGGCTCAGTTGCAGCACGCACTGGGCGGCTAGCCAACCGGCCAGGGTCAGGCCAGCGCCGGTGAAAACGCGCGAGGCCAGCGTCACGAGGCCAACTGCCGTGGGTGCCAGCCCGGATGCCCCTGCACGTAACGCACTTCGGGCAGTGGCAGCGGTGCCAACTGCCAGTCGCCACGCTGCCGGGCGAGCCAGGCTTCGACCCGTTGCCACAGGGGTTCGCCAGCCTGGCTTTCAAACTGCAGGCCGAAGGTGCGGCACAGGCCCTGCACTGGCTCCAGCCCAGTGACGCGCTTGCCTTGCGGGCTGTAGCTGACGCGCCAAGCCTGGCTCTGCCAGCGGGGCAGATCCTGGCTGTTGTCCAGCAACAGCGGGTCACCGAACAACTGCTCTGCCGCGTTCTCCAGCACTTGCTCCACTTGCCGGGCCGGCGCTTCGACCACCGGCGCCGGGTAGCCACCGGTGAGGCTGATCAGGTGTTCGCGTGTGATCGATGCACCTGCGGGCAGCGGGTAGTCGTAACGCAGGCCCGGCAACAGCACGGGCATGCTGCTGTCATCGGCCAAGGCTTGATGCAGCAGGCGGTCCCAGCTACCGCCACGGGTATCGCGGCGCCACAAGGCCTGAGGCGCACGGGCCAGCGGTTGGTCGAGCCACGCCGCATGGCCGGCACGTTGCTGGCGCAGCTCTGCCTGCAATGGCGCGACGCGCAGCTGCGCGGCAGGCGCCAGTTGTTGTTCAAAGGCCGGGAAAAAACGCCCGTCGAAGTGCCACTGCCCGGCCACACGCTGGCAGCGCAGGCGGAACGCACCGCTGCCCCGGCAACCGGCGAACAGCACCGGTACCCGGCGACCACTGGCTTGGGTTACCTCGACGGGCGCCGGCCACAGGTCCTGGCCACGGGCGCACAACAGCACATCGATGTGGGGCACACGCTCGGCCAGCCAAAGGCCGGGGCCGGTGCCGACATCGGCCATGGCCACCACCAGGTCGGCCTCGCGCCGGGCCTGCTCGAAGACCGGCTGAAGTGACTGGTACCACTGTTTGAGAGAGGCTTTCTGGTCTTGGGCGTAGGGGTCGGTCACGCCGACCACGGCAACCCGGGCGCCGCCGCGCTCGAAGACGTGCAAGGCTTCCAGGCCCAGGGCCTGGCGTTGCCCGTCCGCCAGGCCGGCGCCGAGGCTAACTGCACCCGCCTGGCGATACAGCCCTGTGCTGCGTTGTGGCCACAGCACACGCTCGTCACTGCTGACCCGCGCTTCGATACCCAGCAGTTGGCTGCCCTGCACCCCGCTCTCGCCCTGGGTCAGGTAGGCCAGCCCACTGCCGTTCCAGCCCTGGCCATTCTCCAGGGTCAGGCTGTTGCCTGCGCCGGCCTCGCCGCGCAGTTGCTCCAGCAGGGCCGCCAGCACCGCATAGCCGCCGAGCTGGGCTGATGTTGCCTGGCTGGCATCGAGCAGCGGCGCCAGCTGCGGGTAGGCCAGGCTGGCGCTGCTACCGGTCATCCACGGCGCGCGGCCCAGGTGGCTGACCGGCCCCAGGCGGGTGGCTGGCACCACGGCCTGGCCGGGTTGGCGGGCATCGAGGGTATCGGCCACGTACAGCACGTCGAGCCGGGCGTTGCCGCCCTGCTGCCCAGGGAAGGCGGAACAAGCGCCGAGCAGCGGTGCCAATGCCCCGACACCCATCCAGCCGATCACTTCGCGCCTGTGCACACTGCTCGCCATCGCACCCGCCATCCTTTTTCGCACCATTCAGGGCCCCGGATGTTGCGGCGTTGGCATTACAGTTTGATGGCAGAAATCCGACAGCAATTCCAAATTGATCTGTAAGCGTAATTTCTAAGAGCGCGCCGTTTTAAAAGCCCCTTAACATTTCTGCCAATCAATCATCATATTTCCCCCCTAAAGTCGCGGGTTCCTCTAACTCAGCCACTACAAGGACACCCTGATGAGTCGAGATACCGGCGACAACCTGGACCGGAACCACAGCGGCAACATGCCGATGGCCAACGTCATGGACGCCTACCTGAGCCGCCGCAGCGTGATGCGCGGCAGCCTGGGCGCCGCCATCGCCATGATCGCCGGTACCGGCCTGACAGGCTGCTTCGACGGTGGTGGTTCCGATCACGATGATCCGGTCACCGAACCACCGGTGACCGAGCCGCCTGTCACCGAGCCAGAGGTGCCGAAACTGGCACTGGGCTTCCAGTCCATCCCCGGCTCGCGTACCGACGCCTGCGTGGTTGCCGCCGGCTACAGCGCCTACGTGCTGGCGCCCTGGGGCACGCCACTGAACAGCAACGCCAACCCATGGAAGCCCGACGGCAGCAACACCTCGACCGACCAGGCCAACGCCATGGGCATGCACCATGACGGCATGCACTTCTTCCCTATCAACGGCAGCTCGGAAGACGGCCTGCTGGCGATCAACTTCGAGTACATCGACACCGCCGCCCTGCACCCGGCCGGCCCGACCACCGATGTCAACGGCAAGCGCCCGGTCGAGGAGGTGCGCAAGGAAATCAATGCCCACGGGGCTGGCGTGGTGCGCCTGCAGAAAATCAGCGGCCGCTGGCAAGTGGTCGACAACGACCCGCTGAACCGCCGCTTCACCACGGCTTCGCGCATGGAAATCACCGGCCCGCTGCGCGGCACCGACCACGTCAAGACCAAATACTCCACCGCCGGTACCCACTGCCGCGGTACCAACAACAACTGCGGCAACGGCTATACCCCGTGGGGCACCTACCTGACCTGTGAAGAGAACTGGCCGGGCATCTTCGTCAACAAGGGCACCCGCCCCGAAGACCAGCGCCGCATTGGCGTAGGCACCTCCAGCGGCCAGTACAAGTGGGAAAGCGCTGCCGGTGACAGCACTGAAGTGGCTGACGAATTCGCCCGTTTCGATGTGACCGTCAAGGGCGCCAGCGCTACCGACGACTACCGCAACGAAGCCAGCACCTACGGCTATATCGTCGAGATCGACCCGTACAACAGCAGCACCCTGGCCACCAAGCGCACCGCCCTGGGCCGTTTCCGCCACGAGGGCTGCGCACCAGGCCTGCCTGTCGCCGGCAAGCCGCTGGTGTGGTACATGGGTGACGACTCGAACAATGAGTACCTGTACAAGTGGGTGTCCACCGCCGTGTGGGATGCCGCCGACGCCACTCCGGCGGACCGCCTGGCCACCGGCGCCAAGTACCTGGACCAGGGCAAACTCTACGTGGCCCGCTTCAATGCCGATGGCACCGGTGTATGGCTGCTGCTGGATGTGGCCACTGCCACCACGGGCGGTAGCACCTTGGGTGCGCTGTATGGTGACCTGCCGGGCATCATCCTCAACACCCGGGGTGCCGGCGATGCCGTGGGTGCAACACCGATGGACCGCCCGGAATGGACCACGGTCAACCCGCTGAATGGCGATGTGTACCTGACCCTGACCAACAACAGCGCGCGCACCCCGGAGAAGGTCGATGCGGCCAACCCGCGCGGCCCGAACCGCCACGGCCATATCATTCGCTGGCATGACAGCGACGACCAGTTGAGCTTTACCTGGGACATCTTCGTGTTCGGCGCCAACGCGGCCGGTACCGCCGACATCAACCGCTCCGGCCTGACCGAACTGAACCAGTTCGCCAGCCCCGACGGCATGAGTTTCGATAGCCGTGGCGTGTTGTGGTTCGAGACCGACAACGGCGAGAGCACCCTCACCGATTACACCAACGACCAACTGCTGGCGGTGATCCCTACCGACCTGGTGGACGCCACCGGCAAGCAGGTGCCGGTGAACGCACAGAACCAGGTGGACCTGCGCCGCTTCTTCGTTGGGCCGAATGACTGCGAAGTGACCGGGATTGCCTTTACCCCGGACAACAAGACCTTGTTCGTGAACATTCAGCACCCGGGGAACTGGCCGTATACCGACAAGGCGACCGATGCTACGCCGGCCGGAACCAAGGTAAGGCCGCGGGCTTCGACGGTGGTGATTCAGCGGATTGATGGCGGGGAGATCGGCACTGCCTGATCGAGCTGTTTACGGGGGCCGCTTTGCGGCCCTTTCGTCGGCAAGCCAGCTCCCACAGGGATATCACAGGCCATGAATGCCTTGGTTTCCTGGGGGAGCTGGCTTGCCGGCGAAAGGACTGCAAAGTAGCCCCGGCAATATCGAGCCCTACCAGGCCATGGGCTCCCGGCTACGCACCCGCACCTGCTGCGCCGGCACCCGGGCATGCCATTGCACCACTCCCAGCGCCTCTACCTGAAACTCGCTGCGTATCACCCGCCCCTCTTCCTCGAACGACAGCTGCAGCAGGAAGTACCCGCTGTTGAGCAGCAAACCCTCACTCAGCCGTTCAAACGTTTCGTCATCCACCGCCCCTAGCGCCTGGCGCAACGCGGCCGCATCCACATACCCCGACGCCGGCCGCCCGCTGATGATGCGGCTGAGCAGCGACCGCGAATAGCGCCCTTCGTACAGCGCTTCCAGCAACGGGAGGTGCTCCAGCCCGAGCGCATTGGCGTTCAGACGCCAGCCGGTGATCTCGGGCAAGGCGCACAGCATCGGATAACGCGCTTGGCGGCTGGCGTCCGGCTCCAGCAACAGGTTCAGTTCGCTGGTGTCGAGCATCGGCTGGTTGGCCGCCAGGCGCGGCGGTTGCTGGCGCAGGTACTGGGCACTTTCGGCGCCCTGCAGGCGGGTGTCGCTGTCGGCGTCGAGCCAGTCGGCCAGCGCATCGACCAGGCGTTCGGCGGCCATGTCGTCGCCCAGCAGGTGACGCAATTGGCGCTCGGCGCGCTCGCCATCGGCACCCAGCAGCGCATTGACGTTGAAGCAGGTGTGCTGGTCGCGCACCCGCAGCTGCGCCTGCCCGGCGCCAAAGTCGTAATTCAGCGGCTGCCCCCGCAAGGCCTGCCAGAACAGCGGGCTAAGCCGCCAGGCGGGGTCGCGCAGAGCCTGCTCGGCATAGGCCAGGCCGGCCTGCTCCATAGCCCGCACCTGTATGCGCTGGTGCAGCAGGCGCACTTCATCCACCTGGCGCCGGCCATCTTCCACCAACCAGGCCATGCCCGCCGCCAGCATTGCCAGCACCACCATCACCATCAGCAGGGCCGCACCCTGCTGTTGCCTGCCACCCATCCGTGCGTGCCTCGCTCGCAGAATAAAGACGCCAGTCAACACGCGGTGTGTTGCAGGTAGATGGCAATGCCAGTCCGTCATCTGCGCGTCATCTGCACGAGGCAGGATTGCCCTTCCTTTTCATGACCTTACAGGAGTGGTGGCAATGGGTGGCATTGGAATCTGGCAACTGGTGATCGTACTGCTGATCGTATTCCTGCTGTTTGGTACCAAGCGCCTCAAGGGCCTGGGCAGCGATGTGGGCGAGGCGATCCAGGGTTTTCGCAAGTCCATGGGCGGCGACACTGACGCCAACGCAACTGGCCAGGCGCAGGTTCAGCAACAGGCCCCGCTGACCGGCCAAGCCGCGCAGCAGCCTCAAGCGGACCGTCAGGCCTGATGTTCGAGGTAGGCTTCAGCGAGCTGCTGCTGGTGGGCGTCGTCGCGCTGCTGGTGCTGGGCCCGGAGCGCCTGCCGGTTGCAGCGCGCACCCTCGGGCGCGGCCTGGGCCAAGCACGCCGGGCCATGTACGCCTTGCGCACGCAGGTAGAACGCGAAATCGAGTTGCCCAACCTCGACAGCGCACCGCTGCAGCGCCTGGAACAGGAAATACGCCAGGGCATCAGCCTGAACACGGTGCCGGCCAATGATGCCACCACGGTCGCCGCCCCCAAGGAAAACGCCCCATGAGTATTGCCATGGACCCGACAGCCAGCATGCCGCTGACCGAACACCTGCGGGACCTGCGCAAACGCCTGGTGCGTTGCCTGGCACTGGTGGCCTTGGTATTCGCCGGCCTGTTCCCCTTCGCCCAGACGTTGTACACGCTCATCTCCGAACCGCTGCGGCGCTTTTTGCCGGAAGGCGCCAGCATGATCGCCACCAGCGTCACCTCGCCGTTTCTGACGCCGTTCAAGCTGACCGCAATGTGCGCACTGTTCATCGCCATGCCGCTGCTACTGCACCAGGCATGGGGCTTTCTGGCACCGGGGCTGTACCGCCGTGAGCGGCGCATTGCCCTGCCACTGCTGGTGTCGAGCATCGTGCTGTTCTATGCCGGCATGGCGTTCGCGTTCTTCCTGGTGTTCCCGATGATGTTCGGTTTCTTTGCCAGCGTGACGCCGGACGGTGTGGCGATGATGACCGATATCAGCCAGTACCTGGACTTTATCCTGGCGCTGTTCCTGGCATTCGGGCTGGCGTTCGAGATCCCGGTGGCAACGTTCATCGTTGTCTGGGTGGGGTTGGCGGATGTGGCCACATTGCGGCGCAGCAGGCCCTACGTGATCGTCGGGTGCTTTGTGGTGGGGATGATTTTGACGCCACCGGATGTGTTTTCGCAGACGATGTTGGCGGTGCCGATGTGGGTGCTGTTCGAGGTGGGGTTGCTGGCTTGTGCCGGGTTGAAACGGCCTGAGCCAGGCAAGGAGATTGTGGCTGAACTGTAGGGCCTGTTCGCGGGCACGCCCGCTCCCACAGGGATCGCACAATACTCGAGGGTTGTGCGATCCCTGTGGGAGCGGGCGTGCCCGCGAACAGCCGTGATGCGGTCTAGAACTCGGCGAGCCGCCAGACCTCATAGGCTGGCGTCTCGTACGGGTGGCTTTGCTTCAGCGCTGCGACAGCCTGGGCAATCAGCTCGTCAGCCACCACCAGCTCTACCTTCCACTCCTCCACCACCTCGACCTGACCGGCTTGCCCGAGGAACGGCTGGCTGCCGTCCAACGGGCGGAACTGGCCCTGGCCCAAGGTTTGCCAGGCGCAGTGGTCATAGTCGCCGATGCGCCCGCCACCAGCAGCGAACACAGCGGCCTTGACCACCTCGACATGGCTGGCGGGGACAAAGAAGGCGAGCTTGTACACGCCTTAGTTCACCCACACCCGCGCGTTGCGGAACATACGCATCAGCGCGGCATCTTCCTGCCACTCATCCGGGCGCCAGGAGTTCTGCACGGCGCGGAACACGCGCTCCGGGTGCGGCATCATGATGGTCACGCGGCCGTCGCGGCTGGTCAGGCCGGTGATACCACGCGGCGAGCCGTTCGGGTTGGCCGGGTAGGCTTCGGTGACCTTGCCGTGGTTGTCGACGTAGCGCAGGGCCACACAACCGGACAGGTCGGCTTCCAGCAGTGCCGCTTCATTGGCGAACTCGGCATGGCCTTCACCGTGAGCGATGGCGATCGGCATGCGCGAACCGGCCATGCCCTGCAGGAAGATCGAGTTGGACTTCTGCACCTCGACCATGGCAACGCGAGCCTCGAACTGCTCCGAGCGGTTACGCACGAAGTGCGGCCAGTACTCGGTGCCCGGGATCAGCTCGTGCAGGTTGGACATCATCTGGCAACCGTTGCACACGCCCAGGGCGAAGCTGTCGGTACGCTCGAAGAAGGCCTGGAACGCATCACGGGCACGGGCGTTGAACAGCGCCGACTTGGCCCAGCCTTCACCCGCACCCAGCACGTCACCGTAAGAGAAGCCACCGCAGGCGACCAGGCCTTTGAAGGCCTCGAAGTCGACACGGCCCGCCAGGATGTCGCTCATGTGCACGTCGATGGCGGCAAAACCGGCACGGTCGAAGGCAGCGGCCATCTCGACCTGGCCGTTGACGCCCTGCTCACGCAGGATGGCCACTTGCGGGCGCACGCCCTTCTTGATGTACGGCGCGGCGATGTCGTCGTTGACATCGAAGCCCAGCTTGACCGACAGGCCTGGGTTGTCTTCCTCGAGCAGCAGGTCGAATTCCTGGTCGGCGCAGTCAGCGTTGTCGCGCAGGCGCTGGATCTGGTAGCTGGTCTCGGCCCACTGACGCTGCAGCATGCGACGGTCGTCGTCGAACAGCACTTCGCCGTTCAGGCTGATGGACACTTCGGCGTTGTTGACCGGCTTGCCGATCACCGCGACGCACTCCTCGCCCAGGCCAGCCGCGCTGAACTGCGCCAGCACGTCCGGGGTGGCATCCTGGCGAACCTGGATAACCGCACCCAGCTCTTCGTTGAAGAGGATGGCCGGTACGTCTTTACGGTTGTCAGTCAGTGGGTCGAGTTGCAGGTCCAGGCCGCAGTGGCCGGCGAAGGCCATTTCCAGCACGGTGGTGATCAGGCCGCCGTCGGAGCGGTCGTGGTAGGCCAGCAGGTGGCCGTCGGCGTTCAGCCCCTGGATCACGGCAAAGAAGGCCTTGAGGTCTTCGGCGTCGTCCACGTCCGGTGCCTGGGCAGCAATCTTGCCGTAGGTCTGCGCCAGGATCGAGGCGCCCATGCGGTTCTTGCCACGGCCCAGGTCGATCAGGATCAGGTCGGTCTCGCCCTTGTCCATGCGCAGTTCAGGGGTCAGGGTCTTGCGAATGTCGGTGACCGGGGCGAAGCCGGTGATGATCAGCGACATTGGCGAGGTGACGCTCTTCTCGCCACCCTCATCGCTCCACTTGGTCTTCATCGACATCGAGTCTTTGCCGACCGGAATGGTAATGCCCAGCTCCGGGCACAGCTCCATGCCGACAGCCTTGACGGTGTCGTACAGGCGGGCATCTTCACCCGGGTGACCGGCGGCGGACATCCAGTTGGCCGACAGTTTGATGTCGGACAGTTTCTCGATGCGCGAAGCCGCCAGGTTGGTCAGGGTTTCACCGATGGCCATGCGCCCGGACGCCGGGGCATCCAGCAGCGCCAGCGGGGTGCGCTCGCCCATGGCCATGGCTTCACCGGTGTAGACGTCGAAGCTGGTGGCGGTGACGGCGCAGTCAGCGACCGGTACCTGCCACGGGCCGACCATCTGGTCGCGGGCAACCAGGCCGGTGATGGTACGGTCGCCAATGGTGATCAGGAAGCTCTTGCTGGCCACGGCCGGGTGGTTCAACACGCGCTGCACGGCATTGTCCAGGTCCAGCTCGCTCGGGTCGAAGTCATCGCCCAGCTCGGCCTCGCGGGTAACCGAGCGGTGCATGCGCGGCGGCTTGCCCAGCAGCACGTCCAGCGGCATGTCCACAGGCGTGTTGCCGAAGTGGCTGTCGCTTACGGTCAGGTGCGGCTCTTCGGTTGCTTCACCGACCACGGCAAACGGGCAACGCTCACGCTCGCAGATGGCCTGGAAACGCTCGAAGTCGACCGCGCTGACGGCCAGCACGTAACGCTCTTGCGATTCGTTGCTCCAGATTTCGTGCGGGGCCATGCCCGGCTCGTCATTTGGCACGTTACGCAGCTCGAAGCGGCCACCACGGCCACCGTCGTTGACCAGCTCGGGGAAAGCGTTGGAGATACCGCCCGCGCCCACGTCGTGGATGAAGGCGATCGGGTTGTTGTCACCCAGCTGCCAGCAGCGGTCGATGACCTCTTGGCAACGGCGCTCCATTTCCGGGTTTTCGCGCTGTACCGAGGCAAAGTCCAGGTCAGCCGAGCTGGCACCGGTAGCCACCGACGAAGCGGCGCCGCCACCCAGGCCGATCAGCATGGCCGGGCCGCCGAGCACGATCAGCTTGGCGCCGACGGTGATCTCGCCCTTCTGCACGTGGTCTTCACGGATGTTGCCCATACCACCGGCCAGCATGATCGGCTTGTGGTAGCCGCGCACTTCTTCACCGTGCGGGGTATTGATGGCCTGCTCGAAGGTACGGAAGTAACCGGTCAGGGCCGGGCGACCGAATTCGTTGTTGAACGCGGCGCCACCCAGCGGGCCTTCGATCATGATGTCGAGGGCGTCGACGATACGCTCAGGCTTGCCGTAGACCTGCTCCCAAGGCTGTTCGAAGCCCGGAATGCGCAGGTTGGACACGGTGAAGCCGGTCAGGCCCGCCTTGGGCTTGGCGCCGCGGCCGGTAGCACCTTCATCGCGGATTTCGCCACCGGAGCCGGTGGAGGCGCCGGAGAACGGGGCGATGGCAGTCGGGTGGTTGTGGGTTTCCACCTTCATCAGGATGTGCACCGGCTCCTGCACCGCGCCGTACTGGCGGGTTTCAGGGTTCGGGAAGAAGCGGCCGGCCACATTACCGACGATGACCGAGGCGTTGTCCTTGTACGCAGACAGCACGCCTTCGCTGTGCATCTGGTAGGTGTTCTTGATCATGCCGAACAGGCTTTTTTCCTGAGCCTGGCCGTCGATGTCCCAACTGGCGTTGAAGATCTTGTGGCGGCAGTGCTCGGAGTTGGCCTGGGCGAACATCATCAGTTCGATGTCGTTCGGGTTGCGCTTGAGCCCCTGGAAGGCAGCGACCAGGTAGTCGATCTCGTCTTCGGCAAGGGCCAGGCCCAGGTCGATGTTGGCCTGGGCCAGGGCGTCACGGCCACCGGCCAGGATGTCCACCGAGGTCATCGGCTTGGGCTGGGCGTGGCTGAACAGGTCGGACGCCTGCTCCAGCTGGCCGAGCACGCGCTGGGTCATGCGGTCGTGCAGTTCGGCAGCAATCAACGCAGCATCAGCGTCGCTCAGGGTGCCGGCAACGTAGTAGGCGATGCCGCGCTCCAGGCGCTGGATCGACTGCAGGCCGCAGTTGTGGGCGATGTCGCTGGCCTTGCTGGCCCACGGCGAAATGGTGCCCAGGCGCGGCACGACCAGGAACAGGCGGCCAGTCGGCTCCTGTACCGGCACGCTCGGGCCGTACTTGAGCAGACGGCCCAGCACCTGCTGCTGGTCGGCGGTCAGCTCGCCATCGACATCGGCGAAGTGGGCAAATTCGGCATACAAACCAGTAACAGCGGGGACTTTCTGGCTCAGTTGCTCGAGTAATTTACCGTGGCGAAAGGCAGAAAGGGCAGGAGCGCCGCGCAGGATCAACATCGTCGGGACAGCCTCAGGAAGGGGTGTGCTTAGAGGCCGTGCATTCTAGCCTACTTCGATGGTTTTCGGCACCCGCTCTAAGCCACGGCTGCCGGGCGGCGTAACCGGACTTTCGGGTCAGAATTTGAAGTGCTCGCCTTGAGAGGTTTGTCGCGTGGAAGATCGAGCGCCGCCCGCGCGGCGCTTCGCGGGGCAAGCCCGCTCCCACATTTGTTTCAGGCCAATCATTCCTGAACCATTGGCGCGCGGGCCCTTGTTTGCTCCATTCGATATCGCGTGTTGCGCTGATGCTTTTCATCCCTTTCCAGCCATGCACCCCGGGTGCGCGCGCCAATGGAGGCAGGAGAAACTGGCCCGAAACAAATGTGGGAGCAACTGTCTTCTTGTGGAAGCTGGCCTTGCCGGCGATGGGGCGAGTAGCGCCC